>JAHCIP010000121.1 GCA_026129165.1 Anaerolineae bacterium | reverse complement strand
CAAGCCCATCTCCCTTGCCAATGCCCCCTCCCCTGAGAGGGTAATCCTGACTCGCAAGTTCCCTCTCCCTCTGGGAGAGGGCCAGGGTGAGGGTCAGGGGCTGTTCGCGTGGCTTCCAAGACCCTCACCCCAACCCTCTCCCAAAAGGAGAGGGCGTTCGCTGCCCTCTTCTCAACTCTTGGGGATAATAGGAAGCGTCCTCAGTCTCCTCGCCCTCGCGGTGCTCCTCCTTAGCGTCCCGGCGCCGGCAGCCGCCGACCCGCAGGCCGTCGCGCCCTGGCTGACTTTCGCCAACGGTGACGACGTGCGGCGTGTGGTCCGCGTGGATGGCGCGCTGTGGGCAGCGACACAGGCGGGCGGCGCGGTGCGCTGGGACGGCCCCGACCGCTACCGCCAGTACCTGTTCCCCCAGGATGGCCTGGCCTCCAACGACGTGCGTGACATCGTCGCCCACGCCGGGGCGACCTGGTTTGCCACCTCGCGCGGGCTGAGCCGCCTGGCCGCCGATGGCCGCTGGACGACCTACACGGCGGCGAACACAGGCGGCGGTTTGCCGTCCGACGACGTGACGGCGTTGGCGTCCGGCCCAGACGGCAGCCTGTGGGTCGGGACGCGGCAGCGTTGGACGGGCCGCGAGTGGACAGGCGGCGGGTTGGCCCGACTGCGCGACGGCCAGTGGCAGATTTACACGCCCACCGACGGCGTCGCCTCGCTGAATATTAGCGGCCTGAGCGTGACGCCAGCGGGGGAAGTCTGGGCCATCGGCCAGCCGTACCGAGTCTGGGTGCCGCCAGCGGACCCCGCGCCGGGCTTCTACCAGGCGACAGGCGGCGGGGCGAGCGTGCTGCGCCAGGACGGCTGGGCGGTCTATCGCCGCGACGAGGCCAACGCCGGCGCCCTGCCCAACACGAACACCTTCCACGCCATGGCTTCCAACGGTGACGGTCGCCTCTGGTTCGCCACCTCGGCCGGGCTGCTGATGTTCGGGCCGAGGGGCTGGCGGGCGTGGACCGTGACGGGCGGCGGGGAGGCGGCCAATGGCGTGACGGCGCTCGCGGTGGATACCAGCGGTCGGGTCTGGTTAGCCGTGACTGACCCCAGCGGTGTCGGGCTGGCCTTGAGCGTCCTCGACACACACGGTACGCCGGACGACCCCACCGACGATACCTGGCGTCACCTCCCGACGACTTCCCTCCCCGCCAGTACGATTCAATCGATTCTGCCTGAGTCCGAGGGGGCAGGACCTGGGGGCGCCTGGCTCGGCTTGCGCGAAACGACGGGCAACGGCGGCGGGTTGGCGCGGGTCACGCCGGACGGGGTAGTGGCCGAGCGCCGCCTTACCACCGGTCTCACCTCCAACTTTATCAGTGCCCTGACTATCGCGCCGGACGGCAGCCTGTGGATAGGCACCGGTGGGGTCGAGGCGCAGGGACGCGGACGAGGGCTGAACATTGTCCATCCGGATGGAAGTTGGTCGCAGGTGCGCTCGGAGCGGCTGGCGACTATGGCAGCGGCCAGCCTCAGTCGACCAGCCCAGCGCGATGACGCCGAGATTTACACCCGCTGGCCCAGCCTGGCCGCCGCGCAGGCTGCCCTGGCCTCGGGCCGCTTCGCGCTCGGTGACGACCCGACCCGCTACACCCTGGTCGGCCTGTATACCCTCGGCAGCGAAATCGTGCTTCAGATCCAGCCCGGCCTGAGCCGCGACTTCAACGCCGGCGCATCCCTCTATCCCGTGGAACTGAACCTGGGCAGCGACAATATCGCCGGGGTAGCCTTTGACCCGACGGGAGCGGCCTGGGTTGCGTCGCGGAGTGAGAAGGTCTCGCCGCTGGGCACAGGCTATACCGACGGCGGGCTGGCCCGCTACACAGATCGCTGGCAGGTCCAGCGCGCCTCCCCGACCGGCCTCCCCAGTAATAACCTGTCCGTGGTGGCGGTCGCCGCCGATGGCCGCGTCTGGGTCGGCACAGGTAGCCTGGGGGACTCGACCGGCTCCGGGTTGGCTGTCCTTCAGCCTGGGACCGGTGAGTGGACGCGTTATACGACTCGCGAGGGCTTGTTATCCGACCTGGTGACGGGCCTGGTCACGACACCGCAGGGCGAGGTGTGGCTGACGAGCGCGCCGTCGTGGCTCAACGGTAGCCGGCAGGGGGGCGGTGTCTCGCGCTGGCGGGATGGCGCCTGGACGCACTGGACCCCGACGACGTCGCCGCTGGTGGCCGACTTCGCCGACGCGCGCGCCATCGGGCGCGACCGCAAGGGGGGTATCTGGGTCGGCGGCTGGCACTATGAAGGCCCCAGCCTGCTGGCTGACTGGCCAGCGGTGCAGGCCGTGGCTAACCGTTTCGCGGGCGGCGATTGGCTGGCCTGGACGTTCTCCCGCGCTGGCTGGACCACATCTTTTGCAGCCGCCCCGGATGGGCGGTTGTGGGTGGGAACGAGCCGGGGGGGCTACGAGCCGGACCCGGCGACCGGCGGGGTATGGGTGCTCGACGGCTCCAACTGGCTGCGTGTGGATACCAGCCTGGGGCTGGCCGATAATGATGTCCAGGTCATCACCATCGCCCCCGATGGTGTCGTCTGGATTGGAACAGTGGACCACGGGCTGACCCGCTACAACCCGGCCGTCGCGCCGCTGCCCACGCCGCCCTTGCCCACGCCCACCCCCCTGGCGACCCCCGGCCCGACCATATCGCAAATCTATCTCCCCCTCGTGAGCAAATAACGGCCCGGCCGAGACCCTAAAGGTCTCCAAGACCTTTAGGGTCTGCCAGGCATCTAGAAAGAACTCTAATGACCGTTTCTCAAAGGCGTCGTTTTCGGCATGGGCTGGTCTGGCTGGGTGGCTGCATGATTCTCCTGGCGGCGGGCCTGGTGATGCCTCGGTCAGGCGTCGGCTCCGTTGCGGCGGCTCAAACAACCAGCGACTGGCGCACGTATGCCAACGCCGATGATGTCTGGGCGCTCGACTTCGAGGGCCAGCGCGTGGTGTGGGCGGCGACGCGGGGCGGAGGCGTCGTACGGTGGGACCTGACCGACCTTGATCACCCACAGGCGCGGCAATACCTCTTTCCACAGGACGGCCTGGCCGGAAACATCGTGCGCGATGTGGTGGTGGACAGCCGAGGCAACAAGTGGTTCGCCACCGAGCGCGGCCTGTCGCGGTTGACAGCGGCCGGCGGGTGGCAGACCTACACCCGCGCCACGACCGCCAGCGGGTTGCCCTCCGATGTCGTCACGGCGCTGGCCCTCAACGGCGACGAGTTGTGGGTGGGAACCCAGCAGGTCTACAACCCGACTACACGGCGTTGGGAGGGCGGCGGCTTCGCCCGGCTGGACCTGAGCGTAGAGCCGCCGGTCGTGCGCCAGGCCTGGAACGCCGACGACGCCCCTGACCTGGTGCCGTCCAACAACGTCACCGACATCGCCGTGGACCCGGCTAACGGCGACGTCTGGATCACCCTCCGCGCCGACGAGCAGAACGTGGACCCGACGCCCGAACGTCCCAATCAGTACTTCCGCACGCGGCCCGGCGGCATCACCGTCGTTCACACGCAGGGGACGGCGAGCCTGGAGAAGTTTCAGCGCAGCCCCAGCGGAGGGGGCTGGCCGCGCTACGATAGCCTCCTGACCGTCGCCATAGACCAGCAGGGTATCAAGTGGTTCGGCTCCGGCGACCTCGACGGCGGCGGCAATGGCCTGTACGTGTTACAGGGGAACACGGCGGCCAGCGCGCGGTGGAAATGGTTCGCTCCCGCTGATGTGGCGCTGCCCTCCGGCGCGACGACTGTCACTGCTATGCCGCTGGGGGCGGCGCAGATTGTCCACTTGGCCGTTGGCCCCGACAATAGCGTATGGGCTTCCATGGCGAACGGCGACGCGAATGTGGACGGCGGCGAGGGGCTGGGTGTGTGCCGGCTGACCTGGGACCGCGCCTTTGACGCGGCGACGCGACCGATGTGCGCTGAGGTGTTCGGGGTGTTTGAGTCCGGCGACCATTATGTGCCAGGCAACCTGGCGCGGGCCATGCGTTTCAGCCCAGACGGCCAGCTCCGTCTGTTCGGGACGAGCGGCCGGCTGCCAGCGCGGGCCAGTACCGACTATGCCCAGGGGGCGGATGGTCACGGCCTGGCCGTCCAGCGTATGTCAGACCCGGCGGGCGTGACGCTAACGACGCTGGTGACGGGGGCGGCCGGGCTGACGGCCGGGAGCCTGGGCCTGACGCCGAGCAGCAACCATATCGCCGCGCTGGCCCTGGACGCCGACAATCGGCTGTGGGTGGGGTATGCCTATCCCCTGGCAACTGGCGCGGACGCCTGGCGCGGGCAGGGCCTCGACCACCTCACCGCCGCTGGCGGCTGGCAGCACGAGGGCTACGCGCCGCTGGGCTTTGCCAGCCGGGCCGTGAGCGCGGTAGCGTTTGACAGCGAGCGCCGGCTGTGGGTCGGGCTGCTGCGCGAGCAACTGCCAACGGGCGACTATGCCAATGGCGGCGTGGCGCTGCGTAACACCGACGGCGCGTGGCAGGTCTTCCAGGCCGAGAACGGCGCGCCATCGAACTCGACCTCGGCGTTGGCCGTGGCCGGGTCGCAGGTGTGGGTGGGAACCGGGACGCGGTCGCCGAGCGCGCATGGCGCGGCGGACCTGGCGCGGGGATTGGGCCGCTTCGATACGCGCTCGATGCAGTGGGGGCCATCTCTCCGAACGCCGACCCTGCTGGGTGACGAAATTGCCGACCTCTCGGTCAGCGGCGGTCAGGTCTGGGTCGCTAATACCTCGGCGCGGCGGCCGGGCGTGGTGAACCCGCCTGGCGGCCTCTCTGCCATCCAGGGGAACACGGTGGTCAACATCCCGGCCAACCAGAATGGCCTGACGCTGTCGAACAGCGATCCACGCGCTGTCCTCGCCGCGCCAGATGGCGTTCTCTGGGCAGGCGGCTACTTCACCGTGTCCAACGAGGACCCCGCGCTGTCGGACGCGGTCATCAACTGGCGTTTCCTGGGCGAGACGCGCTGGCAGAGCCGCCGTTTCCCCGACGATGGCTGGGTGAGCGCCGTCGCCTACCGCCCCACGGGCGCCGGCTCGGTCTGGGTCGGCGCGTCGCGCGGCGGGCAGAATGTGGAGGACTTCCCGACCTTTGTGTTTCCGCCGAGTCTGGGCGGCAACCGCAACCAGGCGCAGGGCGGTCTGAAGGTCTACGCTGGGGGCGTGTGGCACGAGTGGACGCCGGCGAACACGCCGCTGGTCAGCGGCCACATCACGGCGCTGGCGGTGGACCGCGACGGCGCGGTGTGGGTTGGCACCACGCTAGGCTTGATGCGCTACAACGGGCCAGGGCCGCTCGATGCGCGTGTCCCGCGCCTGTGGCTCCCGCTGTTGGAGAGCCGTCGGTGATATAAGATTGGAGTAACGCATGCCATGGCGGTGAACGCCAGTTCATGAACAACTCCACGAGAGATGGTTCTGATAGGTAAGAAGTGCGCTTGCCGGTCTACAAAAATAGTAGACAGCATATCAGGTGGGGCGGGAGAGGGCTGCCAGTATGAAGTTGCCGTGGCCCCTGGCAGGGCGGGATCGTGAGGCCGAGCAGGCGCTACGGGCAGGGCGGGCGCTGGTGCGTCAGGCCCAGCGCGTCGTCGCTTTGACGGGGGCTGGCATCAGCACGCCTTCGGGCATCCCCGATTTTCGTAGTTCAGCCAGTGGCCTATGGGAACTAGCCGACCCTATGGAGGTGGCCTCGATCTGGTCCTTTCGTCGCCGCCCGGAAGCCTTTTTCGATTGGGTGCGTCCCCTGGCCGAGACGATTCTGACGGCTAAACCCAATCCGGCCCATACCGCCCTAGCCCGCGCCGAACAACTCGGCTACCTCAAGGCGATTCTGACGCAGAATATAGATGACCTTCATCACCGCGCCGGCTCGCGGCGTGTCCTGGAATTACATGGCCACCTGCGCGAGGCGACGTGTATGCGCTGTCACGCTGTGGTCCAGGCGGAGATGACGCTGCGCGACTTTATCCAGACCGGGCGCTTGCCCCACTGCCAGTGCGGGGGCCTGCTCAAGCCCAATGTCATCCTGTTTGGCGAGATGCTGCCACATGAGATTCTCCAGCAGGCCCAGGCCGAGGCCCAGGCGTGCGATCTAATGTTGGTGGCCGGGTCATCGTTGGAGGTCATGCCGGCCAGCGACCTGCCGATGCTGGCCAAGGAGGCTGGGGCCAGGCTTGTTATCGTCAACCTCGCCCCGACCCCGCTGGACGACGAGGCCGATGTGCTGATCCGCGCCGATGTGGCGAAGGCGATTCCCGCGCTGCTGGCATAAGGTGTTTGGATCGCGAAGGACGCGAAAGGTCACGAAAAACACGGAGTTGCGTGTCTTTCGCGTCTTTTCGCGTTTTTCGTAGTCCGAATTTATTATAAGAGCCTGGGCCTGATTCGTGCTGTGAAGCGCGATACATCGGCGCACTCAACAGAGGACGTACACCGTGGACGATAAGACACTCAAGGGGATTAGCCAGACAGACGACGAAGCCGAGGACGAGCACTGGGTTGGCGAAACCGAAGCCGACGAGTGGGACGGCGAAGACGAGGACGACGAGTGGGATGACGAGAGCGACGAAGGCGAGGATGACGCCGAAGGCTGGGATGAGGCGGCGGTGGGGCTGCTGCCGATCGAGGTCCCGCAGGGCTTTCGTTCCGGCTACGTCGCCGTCATCGGCCGGCCCAACGTCGGCAAATCCACCCTGGTCAACGCTTACGTCGGCCAGAAGGTCGCCATCGTCTCGCCCAAGCCGCAGACCACGCGGCGGCGTATTCTCGGCGTGCGCACGGAACCGATGACGCAGATCGTCTTCGTGGATACGCCCGGCATCCATCAGCCGCATACCCGACTGGGCGAATTCATGGTCGAGGCCGCCGTCACCAGCATCCCCGACGCCGACGTCATCCTGTTCGTAGTGGATGTGTCCGACCGCCCGCGCGACGACGACCGCCACATCGGCCAGTTGCTGGCTCAGCAGGCGAAGGCGCCGGTGATTATCGCCCTCAATAAGGCTGACGTGGTCAAGCCGCAGCACCTCCAGCAGAACTTCGACGCCTATCTGGCGCTGGCCCCCGAGGCGGACTACATGCTTGTCTCGGCCCAGCGCGGCGACAACCTGGACAAGCTGCTCGATCTGGTCAGCGCCCGGCTGCCGGAAGGCCCGCTGTACTTCCCGCCCGACCAGGTCACGGACCAGAGCGAGCAGGCGATGGTGGCAGAACTGGTGCGCGAGGCCGCGTTGCACCTGACCGAAGCCGAGGTGCCGCACTCGGTGGCCGTCGCCATCGAGGAGTGGGTCGAACGCAGCGCACGGCTGACCTACATAGACGCGGCGATCTATGTCGAACGCCAGTCGCAGAAGGCGATTGTGGTCGGCAAGCGCGGAGCGATGATTAAGCAGATCGGGGCGCAGGCGCGGCGCGAGATCGAGGCGCTGCTGGAGCGCCAGGTCTTCCTGGAGTTGCGCGTCAAGGTGCGCGAGGAGTGGCGGCGCAACCCGACGCAGTTGCGGCGGTTTGGGTTTACGGAGGAATAGGGAATAGGGATTAAGGATTAAAGACTATTCCCTATTCCCTATTCCCTTGTATGACTGCCCGGTACACTTCCGCCGCCTCGGTCGGGTGGCGTGTCAGGGCGGGGTCGGTGTCGAGGGCGATGTGGTACAGGCCGAAGTCGGAGGCGGGGCTGAAGGGCAGGCCCCACTCGCGGTTCGAGGTGATGGACCAGCACACGTAGCCCGCTAGGTTGACCCCGTCGCGCACGGCGCGGCTCACCTGGGCCAGGTGGTCGCGGAGATAGGCCGCCCGCGTCACGCCGTCCGCCTCTTCGACGCAGCCGTTCTCGACAATCAGCAGCGGCAAATGCGGGAACAGCCGGGCGTGGTACCTGAGCATGTCGTAGAGCGCGCCGGGCCACACGGGCGCGCGGTCGAAGCGGCCCCCCGCCGCATCTAGCAGCCGCTGCACGCGATCCAGCCGCAGCGCGCTAACCCCCCAGTAGTAGTCAAACCCTACATAGTCCTGCTGGCCGGCGCACTCCGGCGGGCAGAGGAACGGCGCCAGCCGTCCCGCCATGCCCAGGTGCCACCAGTTGCTCGTCAGGATGGTGGACACCGTGCTGTAGGCCTTGAGCCACGGGTCCAGCCAGCGCCACGCCGACCGCAGCAGCGGGAGGCGTTGGGCTGGCGGCGCCACGCGGAAGCGGACGCGGCTGGCGTCGCCCAGAATGGTCTGCGCGATCTGACGCGCCAGGTCAATCTCCAGGCCGCTCCACTCGCCTGTGTGCGGGTCACGGTAGGCCAGGCCGGGGATGTCGTCGCGCACGGCGATGGTGAGGGCGTCGGGGCGTGGGGCGCGGGGCGTGGAGCGTGAAGCGTCATGCGTCGAGAGCGCGGGGTTCAGGTCCGCGAGGGAACGGGCGGTGGGTGGTGGGATGATGGCCCCCAAGTCGGCCAGGCCAGCCACGCCTTCGGCCAGCCGCGCTGTCTTGAAGGCGCGAATCGCCAGGTCCACCCCGTCTAATAGTTCGGTATTCCCCAGTGCCGCCGCTACGATATAGCGTTCCTCGGTCAGCAGCCCGCCGACGAAGCGGTACGCTTCGACCCGCCTCGCCACCAGCGCCCGGAGGATGACCTCGTCGGCTAGGACGGCCTCGGCCTCGCCGCTGTCGAGCGCGGCCAGGGCGGCGGGGTAGTCTGGGACGACCAGCGGGCGAGCGTGGGGTAGCAGACGTCCTATGTCGCGCTCCGCCGTTGTGCCAGCGACCACCGCTATCGAATGACCCGCAATATCCTCAACCCTGGTAACAGGGCTGCTGGTGCGCACCATGAGGGTCTGGCCGGTGACAAGGTAGGGCTGAGAGAAGAGGGCCTGGTCCGTGCGGTCGGGCGTCACGCTCAGGGCGGCGATGACCAGGTCCACCGCGCCGTGGTCGAGGCGGGCGGGGCGGGCGAAGCGCCGGCCCTGGCGGGCGAGGTCGTTGGGCGTGCGCACTCGCGTCGCGTTCCAGTCCAGCAGCCGCTGCAGCCAGGCGGGGAAGCCGAGCAGGGCCGGGTTGGCCCCGACCTGGGCCTGGGGGTTGACCGCGTGGATGGCCCGACGGGCCAGGGCGTGCGCCCGAAACAGGTTCCTCATGGCTTGACCGACGGCCTGGACCTGCGCCTCCCACGACGCGCCTTCGGGCAGGCCGGGCGGCACGTAGTAGTTCGGCTCCCACCAGGGCTTGAGATAGCCCAGGATGAGCAGCGTCGGCTCGTTGAAGGTAATCCAGAAGGGGACATCTGGCCCGAGGCGCTCGGCCACGCGGCGGGCGTACTCGGCGAAGCGGGCGGGGAAGTCGTCGGCCAGCAGGCCGCCCTCCGCTTCGAGGTGGACGGGCCAGGTGAAGTGGTGCAGCGTGACCAGCGGCTGCAGGCCCGCCGCCCGCGCCGCCTGCGCCAGCCGGGCGTAGTGGTCCAGCGCCGCCGCATTCCACTCGCCGGGCCTCGGCTCGACGCGCGCCCAGGCGACGGAGAAGCGGAACAGGCGGCAGCCCAGCCGCTGGGCCAGGGCGATATCGTCGGGGTAGCGCTCCCAGAAGTCCGTCGCCCGCCCGCGCGGGACGAGGCCCCGTACCCGTTCCCACACGTCGCGCACGTCCTCGTACTCGGGGACATACGCCTCGCACTGGTGGTCTGACGTGGCGGCCCCAAACAGGAAGTCGGGTGGGAAGGGGGGGAAGTCATGGCTAGGCGTCGGCAAGATGAACTCCTGGATGGGCTTACCGCTTAGTCTTCGTGCCTTTGTGCCTTTGTGTCCTTCGTGATTCTAGAGGATGAAAAGAGGCGTCTTGTAAATCATGTCAAAGACGCTGGCTCGGCCAGGGCGGCGCGGCCGTTCGCCACGTCGCGGCCCATCTGCTCGATCAGCGCCTCGATACTGCTGAACTTCTGCTCGTCGCGCAGGCGGGCGACAAACTCGGTCTTGAGGGTCTGGCCGTAGATGTCACGGTCAAAGTCTAGCAGGTAGACCTCCACGGAGCGCGGGCCGTTGTCGAAGGTGGGCCGCACGCCGATGCTGGCGACACCGAGGACGGTTTCGTCCCCCAATTGGCAGCGCACGGCGTAGATGCCGTTGGCCGGCACGGCCATGTCGGCCGGGATGGCCAGGTTGGCCGTCGGGAAGCCGAGTTGGCGGCCGCGCTTCGCGCCGTGGATGACTTCGCCGCTGAGACCGTGCGGCCGGCCGAGGAGCCACGCCGCCTGCTCCACCTGCCCCTCGACCACCAGGCGGCGAATCAGGCTGGTGCTGACCGTCTCGCCCAGCAGGGCGAAGGGCGCGGTGGCGTGGACGGTGAAGCCCAGGCGGCTGCCGAGGTCACTCAGATAGGCCGTCGTCCCCTGGCGGCCGCGGCCGAGGGCGAAGTTCGGCCCTTCCCACAGTTCGACCAGGTTGAGGTGGGCGCGGATCTGGGCGATGAAGTCGTCGGCGCTGGTCTGGGCGACCTCGCGCGTGAAGGGGTGAACGAGCACCAGGTCCACCCCCTGCTCGACCACCAGGGCGACCCGTTCCTCTAGCGTCGCCAGGTAGATGATCGGCGTGTCGGGCCGCAACACGGCCAGCGGGTTGGGGTGGAGGAGCAGCACCGCCGTCTGCGCCCCGATGTCGGCCGCGCGTCGGCGCATTCGGGCCAGCAGGTGCTGGTGGCCGATGTGGACGCCGTCATATTTGCCGATGGTGAGGACGGTCGGGCGGTCGGGGGTCAGGTCCGTAAGTTTCATTTCTGTTTTGGAAACACCTTATCCGGCTGCCACAGCTTCGTCCACTCGTCCAGCTTGAGTAGCCCGATGAAGTCGCCCTGGAGGTTGTAGGCACGGAGAGTCGTCGTGTGGGCTTCGCAGGAGACGGCGACCTGTCGCCCCTGGCGGATGGCCGTCTCGGTCGCCCCGTCCACGACACAAGCGTCGAAGTGGAGCAGCGCATCGTCCAGCGGGTGGATGAACTGGGTCCAGTACTGGCCCTCCAGCGCCTCGACCAGGGTGTCCAGCGGCTCGGCGTCGGCCACGGTGAAACTGCCGACGGCCAGGCGGCGCAGCGCCGACAGCGTCCCGCCCACGCCGAGGGCCTGCCCCAGGTCATGGGCCAGGCTGCGGATGTAGGTGCCCTTGCTGACGGTCGCACGCAGGGTAGCCTCCGGCGGGTTCCAGGTGACCAGGTCCAGTTGGGAGATTTCGACGCTGCGCGGTTCGCGTTCGACCTCGATGCCCTCGCGGGCCAGCTCGTACAGCGGCCGGCCCTCACGCTTGAGCGCGGAGTACATGGGCGGCACTTGCTGAATCTGGCCTCGGAACGGGGCCAACGCCGCTTCGATGGCCTCGCGCGTCACCGCCGCCACCGCCTCTGGCGCGGCCTGCGCCGTGACCTCGCCTTCGATGTCATACGTCGTCGTGGTCAGACCCAGCCGCACCGTCCCCTCGTAGACCTTCGTGCCCTCCATGAGGTACTCGATGATTCGGGTGGCCGAGCCGACCCCCACGAGCAGCACGCCGGTCGCCATCGGGTCGAGCGTTCCGGCGTGGCCGACGCGGCGCTCTTTGCCGGCGCGGCGGATGGCGGCCACGACATCGTGCGAGGTCATACCGGCTGGCTTGTCGACGTTGAAGATGCCCGACAGGGGCGGCGGGGTCTGACGGCTCACGGGGTGGATGCGGTCCGGGTCGAGCAGGCTCGACGGGGGTTTCCCCTCGTTTTCCGGGTTATGGACACAATGGGTACACAGGGCCATGCAGAGTATCTCTTTCAGGCGGACACGGTGGTCCCGGCCAGTAGCTTGTGGAGTTCGGCCAGGACGCGCTCGCGGGCCGCGTTCATGGGCGGGGGCAGCGTCGCGCCAGCGGCCTGCGGGTGTCCCCCGCCGCCCAAGGCCAGCGCGACCGAGGCCAGGCTGATGCCCGGCTTCGAGCGCATACTGACGTCAATGCGGCCGTCCTCGTTCTCACGGAAGATGACGGCCACCCGCGCCTCGCGCACCGAGTTGAGGTAGCCGACCAGGCCGGCGCTCTCAGCGTAGGGGACGCCCAGCCGGCGCAGGTCGTCCAGCGTGACCTGGCTCCACAGCACGCCCTCGTCCAGCGTCATACGGTGCAGCACGTCGGCGGTCAGGCAGAGCCGGGCGTAGGTATCACTGTTGAAGGCGCGCTGGCAGATTTCAGAGAGATTCGCGCCGGCGTGCATGAGCGCCTGGGCCACTTCGAGGCTGCGCGGCGTGGTGCTGGTGGTACGGAAGCCGAGCGTGTCGGTGACAACGCCCGTCAGCAGGCAGGTGGCGATGGTCGGGTCCAGCGGCACGTCCAGGGCCTGGGCCAGCGAGTAGAGTATCTCACACGTCGAGGCGGCGGTGGGGTCCAGGACATTGACCGTGCCGAAGCGCGAGTTGGTGATGTGGTGGTCAATCATGAGCAGCGGCCGACCGGCCAGATCGTTAGGCGTCAACACCGCGCCCAGCCGGTTGAACTCACTGGCGTCGAGCGATACCAGCAGATCGTCGTCGGGGGAGGGCTTGACGGCGTGAATCTTCTCTGCGCCCGGCAGGTGCTCGAAGCGCCAGGAGACCGGGTCGGCCAGGGCGACCGTGACGGTCTTGCCCAGCTGACGCAGGATATGCGCGAAGCCCAGCAACGAGCCGACGGCGTCGCCGTCGTGGTCAATGTGCGAGGCGGCGAAGACGCGGCGGGCGTTCTGGATCAACTGGACGGCGTCACGCATTCTTGAACTCTTGAGGGGTAATATCGTAGAGACGTGACATGTCACGTCTCTACGAGGGTGGCTTGGGGTTAACTGCGGGGTGAGCCATCGGAGGCGCCGCCATCAGAGGCGCCTTGTTCGGCTTCGAGTTGCTCGATCAAGGCCATGACGCGGGTGCCGCGGTCGACACTCTCATCATAGTGGAAGGTCAGGGTGGGGGCGCGGCGCAGGTCGAGGGCTTCGGTCACCTCGTGGCGCAGAAAGCCCTGCGCATGTTTGAGACCTTCCCACGCCGCCTTGCGCTCGTCTTCGCCGCCGCTGACGGTAATCCACACTTTGGCCGCTGACATATCCTGGTTGACGTCCACATCGGTGACTGTAATACTATTGAGCCGTTCGTCCGCCGCTTGCGACAACAGGATGTTCAGAGTCTCTTCAATCATCTCGGCGGCTCGTCCGCGTCGTTTCGTCGTAGACATAACTAACTCCTCAAAGAAAGTGGCAGGTGACGAGTGACTGGACAGGAATAGCGGTTGAATGTCATGCTGAACGAAGTGAAGCATCTCACTCCTCGAAAGGCGAGACCCTTCGCTTCGCTCAGGGTGACAGTCGAAACCATCGTGGCAAGGCGTCGGGACTGGGTCACCCCTCACCCTAGGACACGCGAGCAGTGGTAGTCTTGCATACCCACTGGTCACTGACCACTGACCACCGTTCCTCTAGAACACGCGCTCGCGGCGGTAGAACTGCATGCGGTCGCCTTCCTTGAAGTCGGTGTAGTTCTCCAGGGAGATACCGCACTCGTAGCCCTGGGCGACCTCGCGCACGTCCTCGGTCAGGCGCTTCAGGTTGGCGATACGGCCCTCGTGGATCTGCTCGCCGCCGCGCATGACACGCACGCGCGAGCCGCGTGTGACCCTACCCGACAGGATGTAGCAACCAGCGATCTTGCCCTTGGCAAAGACGGCGCGCACCTCCGCCTCGCCGTGGACGACATCCTCATAGACCGGCTCCAGGAGACCCTTGAGCGCCTTCTCCATGTCCTCGGTCAGCTTGTAGATGACGTCGTAGCGGCGCACCGACACGCCTTGCTGCTCAGCCACGGACTTGGCCGTGTTGTCGGCGTCTACCTGAAAGCCGATGACAATGGCGTCGGACGCGGCGGCCAGGGCCACATCGCTCTCGGAGATAGGGCCAACTGCGGCGCGGATGAGCTTGATGCGAGTGTCGGCCGTTGCTAGGTCCTTGAGCTGGTTGACAACCGGCTCCAGCGAGCCTTCCACATCCACTTTCAACACCATGTTGAGCTCTTTGATCTCACCTTCCTGGAGCTTGCGCAGGATGTCGTCAATGGTGCGAGCGCCCATCGTCCCTGGCCCGGTGCGGACCGTCGCCGCCGCTTCCGCCCGTCCGCGGGCCGTCCGTTCATCGGGAACCACCTCAAATGTCGTGCCAGCCTTCGGCACCCCGTTGAGGCCCAATACCTGGACGGGCGTGGACGGCGCCGCTTCCTTGATACGGCGGCCGGTCTCATCGGTCATGGCCTTGACGCGGCCCCAGGCCGGACCAGCGACGACCATATCGCCCGTACGCAGCGTCCCGGCCTGGACGAGGAAGGTGGCCGTGATGCCCCGGCGCGGGTCCAGGTTGCTCTCGATAATCGTGCCCGCCGCCGTCCGGTTCGGGTTGGCAGCAATATCCTCGCTCTCTGCCACGATGAGGATGGCGTCGAGCAGATCGTCAATCCCCTGCTTGTTCCGCGCCGAGACCGGAACCACAAAGGTATCACCACCCCACTCGTCGGGCATCAGCCCCAGGTCGCTCAACTGCTGTTTGACCCGCTCCGGCGAAGCGTTGGGCTTATCAATCTTGTTGAGGGCCACGACAACCGGGACCCCAGCCGCGCGAGCATGCTCCAGCGCCTCAACGGTCTGGGGCATGACGCCGTCGTCGGCGGCCACGACCAGTACCGCGACGTCCGTCACCTGGGCGCCGCGCGCGCGCATGGCGGTGAACGCGGCGTGGCCCGGCGTGTCAATAAAGGTAATCTTCTGGCCCTGCTTGACCACTTGGTAGGCGCCAATGTGCTGGGTGATGCCGCCCGCCTCACCTTCGGCGACGTGGGTCTGGCGGATAACGTCGAGCAGACTCGTCTTGCCGTGGTCTACGTGGCCCATGATGGTGACCACGGGCGGTCGGATGACCCGTTGAGCGCGGTCGGCCTCCTTCTCAAAGCGCCGCGTCTTCTTTTGGGTGGCGGGGGTCTGGTCGGCCACAACTGGGGCTGGCTCCGGCTCGGGGGCCGGGATACTGACCCACCCTTCGGGCCGGACCTCAAACCCAAAGTCTTCCGCAACCAGGGCGGCCGTGTCAAAGTCAATACTCTTGTTGATATTGACCATGACCCCCCCCTTCATTAGGGTCTTGAGGAGGTCAATGGGACTCACACCCATCCGTTCGGCCAACACGCGAACGGTGATCTCGGGCGGTAGTTCAAGGATGTTGCTGGGCGGCGCGACGACGGTCGCGGCCGGGGCCGCCGGAGCCGGCGTGGACGCGGCTGGCGCCTTGCTGGGCGCGGGACGGGAAACTGTTTTAGCCATAGCTGCTCCCCCTTTCTGGGGACAGGCGCTGGACGGTCTTGGGCCTTCCACTGACCCGTCTACCTCCATCCATCACCAATCTTCAAGAAATAAAGACACCCGCCGTGGCGAAGCCAACAGCGGGCGTGGGGAGAGGGGCAGCAGGCGCTTGGGCCTGAGCCTCAGCCGTCGTCAGGGGTTGCCTGATTACGCATGGCTGAGCATGCTTTCTCCACGACACGGTCCACTGTTGGTAGGCATGGACGCCGTCATCGCCAGACAGAATAAACCGAACAGGTTACACATGGCTCTCACCGGGCGGCAGTTCGACAGGGGGCAGGCTCTTGCCATAGGCCGCCAGCCCTTCCCGTTCCGCCGGAGTGAGGGTGGTCTTTAATGCGTGCTCTAAACGTCCTTTAAGAGCCGTCTCCCAACACGCTGGGTCGGCGTGAACATACGCCCCTCGGCCCGACCGCTTACCTGTCGGGTCAATGACGACGCCTTGGTCCGGCGTGCGTACGACACGCACGAGACCGCGCTTGCCCTCCACCGCCCGACAGCCCACGCACGTCCGCTGTGGGATGTGCTTGCGCCGAACCTGCGGCTGAGCCTTGCGCTTAGGCGTCTGGGTCGTACTGGTAGTCGTCATCGTTGTCCTTCGCAAACGGGTCGAAGTCCTCGCCGCTATCCTCGTCGTCGGTCTCCAGCCACGTCTGGACACCCCGGCCCGGCTTGGCGCGCTGCTTCGGCGCGGGCTTGGCCGCCGTCGCGCCGCCCTTGCCCTTCTTCTTGCCCTTCTTGGGCTTGGGCTTGAGGTCGCCTTCCTCCTCTTCCTCCTCCTCGACGAAGGGGATGGAGGGCAGCTCGAACTCGAACTTGCGGGCGATTTCCTCGCGTGTCGGCAGTGGCGCCGGCCGGGCTGGCGGCGCGGGGCGGGCCGGCTCGACGGGACGTGGCGCGACGACGGGGCG
>JAHCIP010000120.1 GCA_026129165.1 Anaerolineae bacterium | reverse complement strand
CACGAGAATAAAGCGGCCGCCGGGTTTGAGGTACGCGGCCAGCCGCCGCAACATCGCTTCTTTGTCGCGGAAGAAGTGCAGGACATTCGCCATGACCAGGCCATCCAGGGCAGGGAGGTCGAGCGGGCGGGTCAGGTCGGCGGCGATGAACTGGGGTTGGGAAGTGGGGAACATGGCGCGGAAGGCACGGCGCTGGGCCTCCAGGCGGCCCCGGTCCTGGTCTACTGAGACGATCACCGCGTCTGGGCCGACCAATTCACGCAGGGCCAGGGTGAAGGCCCCCTCGCCGGAGCCAATGTCGGCCCAGATACCGCCGGGAGCAGGTATACCGGGCCGAAGCAGCGCGACATGGTCCTGGTGATTCATGGGCTGGGTAGGGACGCGGTTCCCGCGCCCTGGATGGGGCAAGCCCGCCCCTGGCAACCGATTATGTCATGCGAAGGCGACACCGCGCAGCAGATGGGTCAGGGCGAAGTCAAGCACAGTGGCTGAGCGATTCATCTCGGCCAGGTTAATCTCGTCGAGTTTGTCAACATGCTGCGACTTCTTAACCACGATAAACCGCGCCCGGCGGAGCAACCAGTTATAGCGCTCGGCAATCAGGCTACTCTGGAGCAGATGGCCTGGCTCGTGTTTGGCGATGGGCTGCCAGTCGGCGCGCATCTGGGCGGTATAGCCGCGTAGATAGTCCATGTCGGAGAGCTTGCGGCCCAGAGCAAGGAAGTGGACGGCCCGCATAACCTGGCCGAGTTGGACCACAACGTCAGCATGCGTCAGTGTATCAAAGTTGGTCTGGTCGGGGCGGATGCCGGTCAGCCACTTGAGTTGGTCGCCCAGGCTGTCCAGGACGGCATTCCAGACCCGCGCGAAACGCTCCACGATTGATCCCGGCTGGAGGCGATCATAGGGCGCCTGGGCGGCGAGTCGGGTGGCCTCCGCATGGAGAGCCGAGAGTTCAAGACCGGCGCGGGCCAGCGGCGTGGTCGCGGGTACTTCACCCCGCCGCATCCGTTCCAACTCGCGCGGCCAGTCACCAGCGATACTCCAGACAAGGGGTTCCAGGAAAGGGTCCACGGGGCCAGGCTGCTGGTAGACGGTGGCGGCCTGGGAGGTTGTTTCTTCAGCCATACGTCGCGGCTCCTTATGGAGAGGCGTGTGAGGGCTTGATGATACACCAGGCTGGGCGGGGATGCAAGAAAACCTGTTATGCCTCGTGGACGTGTTCGGCGTGGGGCCGATGCCAGTGGGGATGGGCGTGCATCACATCGCCGTGGTGGTGGCGGTGGGCGTGGATCAGGTTACAGCGCAGCAGTAACTCACGGTCGGCCAGGATCTGCTCGGTCGGCCCCTCTGCCGCCAGGCGATGCGTCTCATCGAAGACGTACACGCGGTCGGCGATCTCCGAGACGATGTCAAGGTCATGGGTCGAGGTGATAAACGTTCCGCCCTGCTCGGCCTGTTCCAGGATAAAGTCCACCAGCCAGCTCTGGCTGCGGGGGTCCAGGCCGGTCGTCGGCTCGTCCAGCAGCCAGACCTCAGGGCGGAGGGCCAGGACAGACGCCAGGGCGACACGCCGCTTCTCGCCGCCGCTCAGGCGGTGCGGGGCGCGGTCCACCAGATGCTCGATACGAAGTGTCTGGACCGCCTCGGCGACCCGCGCCTTGACCTCGGCCTCAGACAGGTCAAGCTGGAGCGGGGCGAAAGCAATCTCGTCCCAGACGGTCGGCGAGAAGAGTTGGACGTCGGCGTCCTGGAAGACCAGGGCGACACGGCGGCGGAAGTCGAAGGCAAAGGTCTCATCGTTGAAGCGGTCTTCGCTCAAGGGCTGACCGAAGGCCCGCACGACGCCGCGCTGCGGAAAGTAGAGGCCATCGAGCAGCTTGAGCAGGGTGCTCTTGCCGCTGCCATTAGACCCCAGGATGGCTATCTTGTCGCCGCGCCCTACCTGGAGCGATACCCCGGCTAAGGCTGTCTGGCGTCGGTCATAACTAAAGTGGGCATCTTCGACCTCGAACACAGGCTCGACTTGCATATATCTATTCCGTAGTGCGTATTTCGTATTCCGTAATCCCCAATCCCTATGCCCTATCCACGCCCCAGCCACAAGGCGACGACCGCCACACTCAGCGCCGCCGCGCCCCACAGCCAGTCGCGCGGCTGCATGGTAAAGCGGTCCAGGGTGCGCGGGCGGCCCCGATAGCCGCGCGAGAGCATCGCCAGGTAGACGTCCTGGCTCAAGCCATACGACTTGCTCATGAGAACGCCCATGGTGTTCGTGACCAGGTGGCGTTGGGCGGCGGGCTGGAGCCGCCCCACCACCCGGCTCTGCCGCGCCTCGAACATATCGCTGGCCGTTTTGAGCAGCAGGTAGATGTAGCGGTAGGTCATGCCCAGGATGAGCAGGAAGACCGACGGCACGCGCAGGACGCTCAGGGCACGCAGTAGGGTGTTCCAGGGCGTCACCAGGACGAGCAGAATCGCCAGCGAGACCGACGTGCCGACACGCAGGATGAGGAAGGCGGCGGCGCGCAGACCCTGGGCTGTGATGGCGATGAGCGGATTGGACCAGAGGGTCAGCACCGGCGCGCCGGGCGTGACGACGTTGAACAGGACCGGCAGGGCGACGAGGCCCGTAAAGAAGGGCAGCGCTACCCAGACATGCCGCACGAAGAAACCCAACGGCACCCGTGAGACCCAGGCCAGGCTCAGGACCAGCAGGTACAGCCCGGCGATGACCCATAGATTGCGGGCGAATGAGACCGCCAGCAGCAAGGCCAGGACGCTGACCAGCTTCACACGGGGGTCCAGGCTCTGCAGGACCCCCGGTTGGCGGGCGATGTCCTCGGCAAACAGCGTCTGCTCCAGGGTGTGAGTGACACTCGCCAGGGTACGTTCAACCAACGAACGGGCCATGTTAGCTCTTCTGAGCGGCCGAGCGCCGCGCCAGGAGTGAGGCGATCACCCAGATGACCACCAGGGTGAGGCCGATGCCGAGACCCGCCGAGACGATATAGCCCAGGTTGGCATTGAGACCGTGCACGGCATAGTCAGGGAGGGGCGCGCTCCACGTCTGAGTTGCAGCGAGGCCCTGGGGCGTGTAGCCGACCACGTCGGCAATCTCCTCGGCCGCCCACTCGCCCCAGGCCGTCCCAGCGGCCAGCAGGCCGACCGGCGACAGGACGACCAACGCCGCTAGACCGATCCATAGCGGGCGGAGGCGAGCCGACTCGAGGCGCGACGCGACGCCAGGCTTGAGGCTGACTTCGAGTAGTTCAGGGTTGCCGCGCTGGAGATAAGCGAGGATGCCGGCCGTGACCAGGCCCTCAATCACCGACGCGACGAGCATGTGGGGGATGAGCATGGCCGGCACCGCTACCTGGAGCGGGAAGGGCGCGTAGAGCGGTGTGCCGTCGGCCGCGTGGAACAGGATGGGCTGCAGGCCAAACATGATACCCGCCAGCCCGGCGATGAGACTCAGCGACGCCCAGCCCGCCGCGAATGAGGCAACCAGGCGGCGGCGGTCAGAGATAAGGGTGTTCCCACCCAGAGCGCGATAGATAAACGCGGCGGTATAGGGCATAATCAGCGCCATGAGCAGGATGTTCGCGCCATAGGCCAGGATGCCGCCGTCGCCAAAGAACAGGGCCTGGATGAGCAGAGCGATGGCGACGGCCACCGCCGCGCCAGCCGGGCCGATGACAATGGCCGCGATGCTCGCGCCGATGGCGTGGCCCGTCGTGCCGCCGATCAGAGGGACGTTGAACATCATGATGACAAAGGAGAAAGCGGCGAACAGGGCGACGAGGGGCACCATACGCTGGTTCAACTGGCGGCTCAGTTGGCGCGTCGCCAACCCAAGCCAGGGCAGTGCAATAATCCATAGCGCAATGGAAAACAGAGGGCCGAAGTAGCCATCGGGAATATGCATATTCGCACCGACGGACATAGTCGTCGGCAGAGGTAGCAGCGACAGCAACATGATCATACTCTCCTAACGTCAGAACGGGTCCACGAATGTAGTGTGGCCGAGGCCGCCCAGTCTTACCAGACCATCGCACACGAATGCATACAGGTGTAATTACAACTAGTTGCAATTACAATCATAGGCCTAATGTCACGACAGGTCAAGACCCATTATTTCGAGACTTCCCATTCCCCAATCCAGGCCCGCACTCGTAAGCCCCAGCCAGTGTCCAGGCGCGATGCAAGGCCGAACAGCGCACAGCGTCCTCGCGGCCCCAGCCAGGCCAGCAGTCTCCCTCGCCAGGCCCCCCAGGTAAACCGGGCGTAGTCCATCGCCCAACGGCCAATGCCAGCCCAACCGAGGACTTCAAGCGCCCAGACCAGCACGGTCGGAAAGACAAGGGCGAAGCGGAGGAGCATTAGCGTATACTCGCGCCAGGTCGTGCGGTCCTGGAAGAAACGGCGCACGGCGTCCTCACCGAGCGTAGACAGGACGGCCAGAAAGCGGTTCATCATATCGTTGACCTCAGACCCGCCCCGCCAGGGAAGCATAAAGCGGGCGAAGACCCACATAAGGCCGACATTGGTTTGCCGCGCCGAGATAGGGGCCAAGTCGCTGGCTTCCAGACGATCATGGCGCAAGGCATAGTCGGCTAGCGAGGCGACCCGCTCCAGGTTGCGCACAAACGAGCCGAAGCCGCAGAAGGTCAGCGGCGACTGGTGCGCCGAGGCATCGCCCACGGCCAGCACGCCGCGCGTGTTCACGCTCGGACCCGCGCCGTGGCGCGACGGGATGAAGCCGTAGACCGGACGCAAGTGTTCGAAATGGGGGCTGGGCGCTTTGTACTCGGCCAGGCGGGCAAAGTAGACCTCGAACAAGTCCAGCAGGCTCTGCGGCCGCGCCGGGTCTACCAGGTCGTAGTAGAACAAGTAGACAGTCAACTCTTCATCGCGGCCGGGGAAGCCTTCCCACATCAACTGGCGGCGGCCCTCATCATCGGCGTGGGCGGTCGTGACCAGAATCTCGCCCAGGTCCAGGTCCACCCCATGTGGCCCCTCGGTCGCATAGCCTCGCGCCACCGTGCCGACCGTCGGGCAGACGCCGCTAAATGGCGTCGCGGCCATTGCCAGTGACAGTGGCGAGGTCGCGCCCAGGGCGTTAACCAGCAACCGCGCCCCGTACCGCTCCACCCCCCCCTCCGCTGTAGCCACTTCCACCACGCTGCGGGCGGGGCCACTGTCAGCCAGCCAGACCTGACGAAACTCGCGGTGGTCGAGGATCTTCACGCCACAGGCTTCAAGTCTGGCGCGGGCCAGCCGCAGTAGCGCCCCCGCGTCTATCGCCACGTCCAACACGTCGTCCAGCCACAGTTCGTGCGTGTTGGCTTGCCCAGCCGCAAAGCGTACCAGCCCCGTACGATAGTGACGCATGGCGACGGCATGTAGATCTGCCGCGGTGAACAGGCCGCTTGTGATGAGAGCCTGCGCCTCCTCCTGACTGATGTTCCACTCGCGGTGCGCGCTGCCCGCCACACGCTGGTCGAAGACCATGACGCGCCAGCCGCGCCGCGCCAGGGATAGAGCCGCCAGCAAGCCCAGGCTGCCGCCAGCGACGACTACATCGAAGTCGGCGTCGGTGGGGGGGAGAGCGCCATGGTGTACAAGGGCGGTCCGCTCCTCCCCACGAATGAGAGTAGCCCAACGCCGGTCAAGGGACTGGACATGGGCCAGGGACTCGCGGCCCTGGGGCAGCTGGAGAAAGTGAGTGGTGGTCAGGGGGTAGCGTTGCTCTAGAGAGCGCAGGTCAATCTCGGCGAGGGACACAAAAACTCCTGTAAGGTGACGAAAGATTCGTACCAGGCATGGTCGTGGGCTTGAGTCACCAAGGCCACAAAGGGCACGAAGACACAAAGAAAGAAATGGCTATCCTTTGTGTTCTTTGTGTCTTTGTGGCCTTAGTGATACACCCAGGACACAAACGTATATCTAAATAGTCTACCGTCTTTGGCGCGACTTGGGACGCGGCTGCTCGTTAGTCGGCTCGACCGCCTCATAGCGCCGGCCATAGATCCGCCCCTTCCAGACGACACCCCATCCCAACAGCGAGCGCAGGGCTGAGCGGACCGCGATGAGAATAAAGACGACTGCGCTGAACGGTTGGAGCAAGCCGTACCAGGCTGGCACGCGAAACAGGCGATCCCACCCCATGAGGCCCAACGCCAGAAAGGCATAAGAATAGCCGGCCAGCAGCAGGATGGTATCATGGTCGGGTTGCAGTCCCAGGGAGATCAGGCTGGGCGTCAGGCTCGCTAGAATCACGCTTAAGATCACCAGAGCGCCTCGGCGGAGGTCCAGGCCCAGGAATTGGAAACTGTTCTTGCTGAAGCCCGTCATGATGTCGGCCAGACTGCGGTAAGCGCGGGCGCGGACTAATGGCTCAGCGCGGGCGACGCCATAGCGCGCTCCGTGTGTCTTCAGACGGTCGGCCAGGCGAATGTCCTCGGCCAGGCTATTGCGCACGGCCTCATGTCCGCCCAGACGTTCGTAGACCTCGCGGCGGATCAAGAAGTACTGCCCGTTCGCCAACAGTGTGGTATAGCGCGGCTGGTTGACCTGCGCGCCCGGCACTCCGACGAAGTACTGCTGATAGGCAAAGGGTACCAGAACGCGCTCCCAGAACGAGTGGCATTCCTGTCCAACCAGAACTGAGACGGCTTCCAGGTTGCGGTCGAGAGCATAACCCAGGATGCTCGCCAGCGACAGTGGGGCGTGGTCAGTATCAGCGTCCGTAAATAAGAGCCAGTCGCCGGTGGCAGCCATGGCCCCCAGGTGGCAGGCGTAGTTTTTACCCGTCCAACCCGGCTGCAAGCCGCCCGTACGGACGATAATGGCGTCAAACTCCGACGCAACCGCCAGCGTCGCGTCCGTCGAGTCGTCGTCTACGACGATGACCTCATAGCTCCCATAGTCGAGTGCCAGCAGCGAGGCGAGGAGCCGCCCCAGGTTGGGCGCCTCGTTGCGAGCCGGGATGACGACCGAGACACGCGGCATGCCGAGACGGCGCGGCACCGGCGGCACGGCTGGCAGGGCCATATAGCGCCGCAGCGAGACAATGGCAAACACGGCCTGAGCGATGACAATTATGAGACACAGCCACAGCATCGAAGGCTCACCTTCCCTGTGCCACTATGTGGACGCGGCCGGACTTCTCTGAATCATAGTCCACCCGCGCGCTGCTGTCCAACTCAAACCCGCCAGCGCTGCGACAGCCAGACCAGGGCTGGATACACCAGCAGCCCAATCGCCAGACCCACCAGGACGCCGCTGACGCTCTGGACCCACGGGGCCGAATCCCACCACCCGGCGTAGACGGCGTAAATATCAAGCTGCCAGAGGACGAGCACCGGCGCGGTGAGGGCGAACCGCTGCAGCCAGGTCAGCCGCTTCCACCAACGATTGACGCGCTGCGGGCGGGCGTAGAGCCAGCGCACCAGGACGAGCCCGCCGATGGCGGCAATGCAGCGCGTACAGACAACCTCGCTGAAGCCGGCCACCTGGAAAAAGTGGCCGGGCGGCTCAGGGCAGATGCCTAACCCCAGCCAGTAGACGAACGCGCCAATCGGCCCCAACAATGGCCCGCCGATGGCCGTGAACAGCGGCCCCACCAGCAGCCCGCTGAGCATAAAGCCCAACAGCACGTCAGCCGGCCACCACCGCCACGAGAGGGTGGGGGAGTAGGGAGTAGGGACTGCGGATTGAGTTGAGCTAACTCGTTCTGTCTTTATTGTCATAAACACACGCATCACGTATCACGCATTACGTCACCCCATCCGCCGACACTCCCACCAGACGCCCGGCAGCATCGCCAGTTTCGCCCCGCTCCCCAGGTGGGCGCGCCGGGTGAAGACATCGTAGCCGTTCACCAGGATGCGGTCCAGGATGGCGCGGTAGACGCGGATAGCCGAGGCGATGGCGAAGCGGCCTTCGGGCAAGAGATAGGGCAGACCCTGGCAGCCCTCGTCATAAAGACGATGGGCGCGGGCGATTTGGAAGTCCATCAGGGCGCGGAAACGGTCGCTGATGACGCCGCGCATAATCTCGTCTTCCGTCACGTGGAAGCGGGCCAGGTCTTCCTGGGGCAGGTAGATGCGGCCCCGCGCCGCGTCCTCGCCCACGTCACGCAGGATATTGGTCAACTGGAGCGCCACACCCGCCTTGATGGCGTAGGGAACCGCTGCCTCCGACTTGAAGCCCGTGATATGCATGCTGACCAGGCCGACCGTCGCGGCCACGCGGTAGCAGTACAGCCACAGGTCCTCGAATGTCGGGTAGCGGTGGACGGTCAGGTCCATGCGCACGCCTTCCAGCAATTCGTCAGGGTACTGCTGCGGGATCGCGTACCGCAGCCGCGTGTCCGCCCAGGCGACGAGGACGGGGTCATCCTCCGGCGGCGTCAGGCCCCGCGCCGCCGCCGCCCAACCATCGAGCGAGTAGCCGTGGTCGGTGTGGGCGACATCCACAATGTCGTCGGACCGCCGACAAAAGGCGTAGAACGCGCGCACGGCACGGCGCTTATCCGGCGGGAGAAGGCCAGAGGTCAGGTAGAAGCTGCGCGAATGGTACTCGGTGATGCGGCGGCAGACTTCGTAGGCCGCGTCGAGGCTGAGGGGCATATCGTGGGGCCATAGGCCCTGCTGGGCAATTATACGCTCCTGGCTCACGCCGTCCTCCCTACGCCGTCTGGGGGTGGGTTAGTGCTATAGTCTGGCTCTCTTCGTGTCGGGCCGTTGCCCGCGCCATGTGAGAAGCGAGCAAGGCCCGTGCCGCCCGCCGACCGCTGGATACCGCGCCTTCCATGCTGTCGTAGAACCGCTGCTGGGTATAACCGCCTGCCAGGAACAGATTGGCAATGGGCGTTGCCTGTGTCGGGCGCAGGTGATCCAGGCCCGGCTTCGGCCAATAGACCGACTGAGGAATCTTGACTACCGACGACTTCACAATCCGGGCGTCGCGCGTCGTCTCGGGAAAGACGCGTTGGACATCGCTCCAGACCTTGGCGACGATAGCCTCATCATCCCAGCCCATATAATCGCGAGCGGGGGCCATGACGAACTGCATCCGCGACTTGCCATCGTAGTGATAGTCAGGCGTTGTATTGCCCATGTCAGCATAGACCGGAATGACGCCGTCCGGGCAGAACAGGATATTGTCAATGCCCGTCACCTGGCGGTCGAGCCAGACCTGGACGGTGATGACCGGCACGCCCTCGAACTGCTTGAGGTGGGCGAAGACGGGGTATTTGGCCCGCCAGCGGTCGGGGACCAACTGATTGAGCTTGTGGATGGGCAGCGCGAATAGGTAATCTTTACCGCGCACAATCCGTCCGTCAGCCATCTCTAGCCCGGCGATGCTATCGTCGTCGTTCAGAAGCACCTCTTTGACGGCGGCGCCTGTCTCAATCTGGCC
The DNA here is from genome assembly GCA_026129165.1 of Anaerolineae bacterium. GTDB lineage: Bacteria > Chloroflexota > Anaerolineae > Epilineales > JAHCIE01 > JAHCIE01. The sequence goes on along the minus strand of JAHCIP010000120.1, from coordinate 6,971 downwards.
GCCCTTCTGGCGCACGTAGTCGGCCAGTGGGCCAACCAGATAGTCCATGGGCGAGCCACGCAGGAAGCCCATGCGCGAGGCGCGGTCCTGGCGCAGGAACAGCCCGGCCACGTCGAGGACGATACGTCCGGCGATTTCGTGGGGCGCGAGGAACTTGAGGGCCAGCGTCATGGGCAGGAACATCTTGGACAACATGCGGTCGGCGATACCCACCTTGCGGTGCCAGTCCTGGTAGGTAATCTTGTCCTGCTCGGCGTAGTACTTCTCACTGCCGAAGAGGATGGGAACCAGCGCCTTCGCCAGCGTCAACTTCTCACCCAGGCTAAAGTAGTGGTTCTGGAACACGGCCGGCAACAGGTGCAGCGGTGTCGGCAGCGGCAGGGTGCGAAACTCAAACCGTTCGCCCTGGTTCAGGGTATAGGTTAATACATGCTCCTTCCAGAGCACATGGTGATAGATGCCCAACTCACGCATGAGGACAAAAATTTCCTCGTAAGCGCCAAAGAAGACGTGCAGCCCACTCTCAATCCAGTCGCCATCGGCATCTTTCCAGGCTGACACCTTGCCGCCCAGGATGGGCCGCTTCTCAAGGAGTTGCACCGACAGGCCGGCGTCCACCAGCGACTTTGCCGCCGCCAGTCCTGCCAGCCCTCCGCCCGCGATCACCACATCCACCTGTGAATGGCTCATCTCTCATCCTCCTCGTCATCGGCATACAGCAAGTATAGCATAGTTTAACAGTATTTGTCAAGGCTTTATCTAAGGTTTGCACGCGTCGGGAGCCAAACTCGAGAACAGGACCATTCCCCACCGACGTTGGTCCAGAACCCGCCAGCCAGCGGAGTGGAACAGACTGGCCGTGTCATCGGGCGTCCAGAATTTGATACCCGAGGCGGCGTTCATCAGACGTTGCACTCTTTGGCCGCGCTCGGTGGTACTGGTGAGCAGGCTCATGAAGACGGCGCGGCCCTCGGCATGAAGGGCGCGGCGGGCTTCGACTAGTACCGGCCAGGCCGCGCTGAACTCGTTGAGCGAGCCGCCGCAGACTATCCCTGCTAATTGACCGTCCTCAAACGGCAGGCGCTCGCCCCGCGCCCGTACCAGGTCCACCCGCGTCACGCCCTCGTGTTCGACCAATCGCGCCGCCTCGCGCAGCATGGCCGCCGAGAAGTCCACGGCGACGACGCGCGACGAACCTCGTAGGCGGGCAGCCAGGCCGCGGGCTTGTAGAGCGGTGGAGCAGCCCAGGTCCAGGTACAGCCCCTCGGCCACTGGCTGCAACATGTCCCAGACAAGCCCCAACTCGCGCTCGACTGGGAACGCCTCGCCACTCAGCAGACTTAGCGACCGCCGCCGCCAGAAGCGTTCGTAGCCCCAGGCAGTCAGCGGCAGAACATTGCTCCACTGGGCAGGGGTAATGCCGTCCAGCGTGGGAGCCAGGTCAAGAACTCCGTCACGGACTGGGTAGCGGCGACATGCGCAGGCCGCCTCGCCGGAGCGAAGGCGGTGCGGGTCAAACCAGTCGGTCGCGCTCACAAGGCGCAGCGAGGACTGGCAGCGCGGGCAGATGAGGTTATTGAGTGTCGAGCGATGCATTCAAACCTGGTCCATCGGGTGGCAGTGGTATGTTCATCGCTCTAGTGTGGCGTCAGGCTAGATTCTTTACCCTACGTGGCCTGGGTTGTTAGGCGATGGGGGCGGGGCGGGGCGCCAGCTGGGAATACGCCAGCCGACGGCCAGCAGACGGCTCTGAACCTCGGCGACGACGGCGCGCACCTGCTCGGCCGTCACTTCGGCTTCCGTCGGCGTCTCCTGATCAAACAGGGCGGCGTACTGGTCGCGGGACGCGGTAGGCAGAGCGCCGGACAGAGTCGCTACCAGGATGGCCCAGCAGCGGGCGACCGTGGGGGGGTTATAGCCCCCGCCGCCAAGGAAGAGCAGGCGTCCGTCGCACAGGTCATGGGCCAACTCGTGCAGCCGTTCGACCAGCCTCTGATAGGCGGCAGTGGTGAGCCACAGGCCGACCAGTGGATCGCTGACATGGGCATCCACCCCGAATTGGACCAGGATGAACTGCGGGCGGTAACTGTAGAGCAGGGGCGGGACGAGGGCATCGAAGGCGGCCAGGTAGGAAGCATCCCCGACGCGGCGCGGTAGGGGGACGTTGACCGAGTAGCCATGCCCCGCGCTCGTCCCTAGCTCGTCCACCGCGCCCGTGCCAGGATAGAAGCGGCCGTCGTACTGGTGGAACGAAATTTTCAGCACCGGCTCGTCGTAGAGCAACGCCTGGACGCCGTCGCCGTGGTGGCCGTCAATGTCAATGGTGGCGATGCGCGTCAGGCCAAAGTCGCGCTGCAGGACGCGGGTGGCGATCACAAGGTCGTTGAAGATGCAGAAGCCGCTGGCGCGATCGGCCTGGGCGTGATGAAGGCCGCCAGCCGGGTTGAAGGCGTGCGTCATATCGCCCGCCATAATCGAGTGTGCCGCCAGGAGCGTGCCGCCCACCGCCGTCGTAGCTCGTTCAAAGACACCGCGCCAGGCGGGCGTATCGCGCCGGTCGAGGAAACCTTCACCACGGCTGTCGGCCTGGCGCACCTCGGCGATGTACTCCGGCGTGTGCGCCAGACGCAGCTCCGCCTCGGTCGCAGGTGTGGGACGCAGGACGGCGACGCCGTTATCGAACAGGCCCAGGCTCGCCATGAGGTCGTAGCCCAGGCTGTAGCGATTCCAGGAGGTCTGGAGGGGCGAGAAGCCCCGTCCACGGTAGATGTCGTGAAAAATGAGGGCAGTGGCGTGAGCCATCAGGGCGTTGTGTTTTCCTCGTCCAGGGCATACTCGCCCAGCCAGCCATAGGCGGCGATGCGGTCGTAGTGGGTTTCCTGGGCGTGGAAGTGGACCATGACGCGAGCGCGGTTATACTCAGGGTGGCGGCGGAAGAAGTCGCGGTCGGCCCAGTGGATGGCGCTCAGGGCGACCGGCAGGGCGGCCTCAAAGACCTGGGCACGCCAGTTGGGGTCGGAGAAAGGGGGCGCGACCTTGACGCCGCTGACGTGGCAGTAGACATGCAGCTCGACCACATCGTTATCACCCCGCACGAGTTCGGCCGTCAGTTCATCCCGGACCATCTGCGTGCGCGAGCTGAGCAACGCCTCATGGTCGTAGACGTCGCCCACGGCCACCGCAACGCCCCCGGCGGTACCGGCCTGGGTAAGAGTATAGCGACGGGGAGTCACGTCTGGATTACTCCGGGCGGCCCCAATAAAGGAAACAATGGTGCGTGGAAAATCTTGCATCGCTGGATAAACGCGGCGCTCTGTCATCTGGATAACTTCATACTAGCACGATTTGTGCGTGTCGTCAATTCGGTGTGGCGGGACCGGCTTCGTCAGCCAGCGGGCGAGTGCGCTCCATGTAGCGCAGAATCTGGGTTTCCGTATCGAGCAGCCGCCGTTCCAACCGCAGCATCTCGGCCACACTCGGCGCTTCCAGCAGCATCTGCTTAACGTCCGGCTCTACCTGCAACGCGATAGCCACCAGATTTGCCAGGCCATCAGATTCATCCGGCAGGTCCTGGATGCTCAGATGTTGCCCGGCCCCGCTTTCCAGAGCGATCATGTAGTCGCGCAGCGCCGCCCGGACCTTCTCCGCATAGCGCTGGGCCGCCTGGCTGCGTGAGCCGGGCAGCGGGAAGGGTTCGACCTGGCCGACAAGGTAGGGCTGGTCGTAGCGGAAGCCCTGGACGCGGAACCGCTCCTGGCCCAGGACCAGGATGTTGGAGCGGCCATCGGGCAGCCGTTCGACGCGCTGGATATGGGCGGCCGTGCCAATCAGGTGCGGGCGCCCTTCCGTGTTCGCCAGCACCAGGCCAAACGGTTCCTGCTTCTCCTGACAGACCTGCAGCATCCGACGGTAGCGCGGCTCGAAGATGTGTAGCGGCAGCAGCATACCAGGGAATAGAACCACCTTGAGAGGGAAGAGCGGGATTTCACTCGGCAGGGTCATGCGTCCTCGTCAGATAGACCCAGGCTTTGTAACATTCAATCGTTGATAGGAACTGGGGCATGCGTGCCACAGTCGGGCTAAAACCGTTCGCCACCCTGCGGACTTCAGGCCGCAGTCCCTCATCAGCGAACGCCTGCCAACGCACGTACCGTGTCCAGAGTATCAATATCGGCGGGCAGCTTGTCGGTGCCAACCCGCACGATGCGCGGGAAGCGCAAAGCATAGCCGCTAGGGTGACGGTCGGAGGGTTGGACATTGTCGAACGCTACTTCAAGGACAATGAGCGGCTCGACCCGCCGAAACTTACCGTAGTCCTCGATGGTGTGCGCCTGGAACCACGCGGTCAACTCAGCAATCTCGGCGTCCGTCAGACCGCTATAGGCCTTGCCCACCTCCAGCAGCTGCCCCTCGTCATCCTGGACGGCGAAGGTGTAGTCCGAGAGGACGTGCCGCCGCTTACCGTTGCCCCACTCCACCCCAGTGACGACGACATCCAGCGTCGCCAGCGGCCGCTTGACCTTGAGCCACTCCTTACCCCGCCGCCCTGGCTTGTACGTCGAGCCGGGTTCCTTGACCATCAAGCCCTCATTGCCTCGCTCCCGCGCGGCGTCGAAGGCGGCGGGCAGGGCCGTTGCAGCCTGGAACTCAGCGGCTTGGCTGAGGATGAGGGAATAGGGATGAGGGAATACGGCCAGTAACGTCTCTAGGCAGCGGCGGCGCTCGCGGAGGGGCTGCTCTAGCAGGACATCGCCGTCCTGGTAGAGCAGGTCGAACGCCATGAAGGCGACGGGCAGGCTCGCGAGCAATTCGGCGTCCACCGTCTTGCGCCCTAAGCGCGCCTGGAACTCGGTGAAGGGGATGGCGCGGCCATCCCGCCAACCCAGGATTTCGCCGTCCAGGATAAACTCACCGGGCAGGGCCAGCAGCGGCGCGTGGAGTTCGGGGTAGCGATGGGCCACCTCGTCCAGCGTGCGCGAGAAAATCGCCAGCCGGCCGCCCTGCTTGTGGACCTGGGCGCGGACACCGTCGAACTTATCCTCGACCAGAAAGCCGCTGGGCATCTGCTTCGCCACATCATCCGGACTCGCGGCGGGCGAGGCGAGCATGAACTTGATGGGATGGAACAGCCGCATGTGCGCCTCGCCCAGCCGCCCCTGCCGCGCCAAGACTGCCGTTTCGCCCAGGTCGCCCAGCAGCATATTAGCCCACTGGACGGCCTCGACTCGCACCCCATAGGCGCGGGCAATCGCGTCCTCAACCTGGCCTTCCTGCAGGCCAATACGCAACTCGCCCATGACAATCTTGACGATGTACTTGGCTTCCAGGGCCGTCGCGCGGGCCAGTGTCGCGGTCAGGAGCTTGCCCCGCGCTTTGGCGCCCGACGCAGCCGCGAGTTGGTCGAACAGGTCAGCCAAGTCGGCCAGCGTCAGCGTCGGCGGCGGGTCGGGACGGCGGCCCAGCAGTTCGTAAGCAACATCACCCATATCGGCCAGCCGCACGACGAGGTGGCTGTACGCCTCGTCCGGCGTCGGGACGAGCGTCAGCAGGGCGTCGCGGACATTGGCATAGCCGACATTGAGGACGCGCTGGTCACTCAGCGGGAAGGCGCGGCCGCTGAGATAGCGGGCGGCGCGCGCCAAATCAGCATCGCTTAGCCGGCTAAATAAGGTTTGTAGCTGGGCCGCCTTTTCGAGACGGCTGCGTGTAGCGGCGACGGCTTCACTGGTATGGACAAAATCTTGCATAGTTAGATTATGAACTGATTCCCATTTTTGCGCCAGTCAATCGTAAGAATGGATAGGGTGAACGTCTCAGTACACAAGTAAAACCCATGAGTTTAGATTTTGAACACGAGAGTATAACTATGTCCCAGCCGGTGTCCCAGTCCCTCAAAGAGCGTCAGCGCCAGGTACGCGCCGACGCCATTCTCGACGCAGCGCGTGAGCTGTTGGAGGAACAGGGCTATGCCGCCATGAGCATGGACGACCTGGCCTCGCGGGTAGGCATCTCGAAGGCCACCCTGTACCAGCACTTCGCCTCAAAGGACGAACTGGCGATGCAGGTCATTCGCCGCGGCATGCAACGCGGCCTGGAGGAGATGGCGGCTGACGACCCTGCTCTACCGGCCTTGACTCGGCTGGAGCGCACCTTGAAACGAGGCATCCGCCGCCGGGCCACGCTCTGGACTACCCGTATTACCCTGCCCGCCTCCGTCATGCGCCACCCGCTCTATTGCGAGCAACGCGCGCGGATGATGGAGGCCATCTCGTCGCTGGTTGAGGAAGCTAAAGCGCAAGGCGATATTCGCGCCGATCTCGGTACGCCGCTCATCGTCCATGCCCTGCAAAGCCTATTTCGCGCCGACTACGAATCACTTATGACAAGTAACCGCCTGACCCTCGACCAGATCAGTGAGCAGCTTGTCGCCATCGTATTACAGGGTATTCAGATTAAGGAGAAGCTGTGAGCTATCCATCGCACACGGCGGCCCCGGCGGATAGCGGCCGGCTGGCCTACAAGTGGAAAGTCCTCATTTCAGTTGTTTTCGGTATCTTCATGGCGATTCTCGACACGACCGTTGTGAACGTCGCCTTCCAGACCCTACGCGCGGAGTACGGCGCGAGCCTGAACGACGCGCAGTGGATCATCAGCGTTTATGTACTCAGCCTCGGTATCACGACGCCTCTGTCCGGCTTCCTGGCGGATCGGTTCGGTATGAAGCGCACCTATCTCACTGGACTGACGCTGTTTGTCACCGGCTCGCTGCTATGCGGCTTCGCGCCGAACCTGGGCCTCCTGATTGCCGCCCGCGCGATTCAGGGCATGGGCGGCGGCATCGCCCTCCCGCTGGGCAGCGCGTTCCTGTTACGGTCCTTCCCGCCCCACGAGCAGGGCAAGGCATTAGGCTTCTTTGGGATTGCCCTCGTCCTCGCCCCCGCCCTGGGTCCCCTTCTGGGCGGCTACCTGGT
>JAHCIP010000012.1 GCA_026129165.1 Anaerolineae bacterium | reverse complement strand
GCTGGCCGGGGAAGCGCTCGCGCAAGGCCTGTTGCAGGCGGGAGTACGGCTCGTTGGGCACGGCCACCAGGGCTGCCTGACCCAGCCGCCAGGTCCAGACCGGCATGCGGTGGACCGGGTCCGCGCCGAGGGTCTGCTGGATGAACAGCCGCCGGCGCAGCTTCTCCTGCTCGCGGCGGTTCTGGGTGGCGGCCATCGCCGTCCGCAACTCCTCGACCGAGGGCAGCGGCTTGCGCTGGAGTTCGACCTCGCCCAGCCGCGCCCCGAGACGCTGAGCCGCTTCCATCTGCTCATCATCGAGGGGCTGGTGCGCCCAGGTGCCCAGGTCAGCGCCCGAGGGCATGAGGCCGGTATAGACAAACTGGCTCGCCGGTGGGGGCAAGGCTTCGAGGGCAGCGGCAGCGGCGTAGCCTAGTTGCCGGCCGTTGCGGTCGGCGACGGCCGGGTCGCCCACGTAGCCGTCACGCGGGGCGAGTTCGCCCGACGCGCCCTGGAGGAACAGGGCGGGCGCGTCGAACGCCTGCTCCAGCACTTCCCGCGCCGCCCCCACAAAGTCGGGCGAGATGAGGCGGTTGTCCCAGGCCAGCGTCGTGGGGTGGCAGGCGTAATTGAACAGCGTGGCCCGCACGGTCCCGTCGTCGCCTGTGACTCGGCCCACCATGACGGTATCATCAGCCGGGGCGGCCGGGTTGAAGCCGCAGGCGTAGCGGCCCGCGGCCTCGTCCCAGAAGTCGCGGTTGGCGGCGAGGGCGCAGCGGCCCTGCCCCCACACGATCCAGGCCGGAGCCAGCGTGTCGAGGGCGGCCAGCACCACGTCGCCGACGGCGTCGGTCAAGCGGGCCAGGTAGGCGGGGACGAGGTCGCTCCCTGGTACGTCGGTCAGCATCGAGTTGACGTTCGGCCCGGCGTGGGTGTGAGACAGGTTGACCAGCAGCGCGTCAGGGGTCAGCCCGGTGCGCGCCAGGACGGCCTGCCGCAGCCTTTGCTCGTCCTGGAGGTGCTGGAACCAGCCCAGGTCGAGGGCGACGAGGGCCAGGGTCGGGCCGTCGCCGTTCAGCGGGCGAAAGACGGCGGCTGTCGCCGTCATGGGCCGGTGGATGCCCTCGGCCGCGTCGTGGGCCGCCGCGCCCCAGGTGCGGGCGTAGATGCCGACGGGCGGCGTCACATCGCGGACCGCCACCCCGAACAGGCAGCGGGTGTAGGAGGACTGGACAGTAGGCGTAGGCATGGATGGGTCTCCTTAGGCGTCGTTAAGGCGGTCGGGACGGTCCAGGCGGGTCATGATCCATTCGAGCTTGGCGTCAATGTCCTCGAGGCGGCGGTAGGTTCGCACGTTCACTTCATAGTCCAGCTCGGCCAGCTTGTTGGCGTGGGCGTCCTCGCGGCCGTCGTCAATGAGCAGGAAGCCCGTAATGAAGACGGCCTCGATGCCCAGGACCAGGCCCAGCAGGCTGTAGGGATACTGGTCGAAGATGTCGATGCCCGCCAGCGCGCCCGTATTGAGGATGATCCAGAGGATCACCAGCACAATATGTACGATGATATAAGCCGGCTGGCCGATAAAGCGGGCCACCCGGCTGGCGAGGGACTCATACCACTTGGTCTCGGCCCGCAATTCCTCCAGCACATACTTGAAGTCGCCCAGCGATTTGCCGCAACTGCAGAACACGGCGTCGTGGTCGTTCTCGCCGCCGCAGACCGGGCAGAGGATTGGCTCCTGGGGGCGTAGGGGAAAGGTAGATTGAGCGGCCGCCATAGGTATCGCACTCCTGGGTGAATAATAGCTTTTGAAAGGCTCTTAATACTATGCGCTACCCATCGCTCGCTGTCAAGTGAAGGTCTCAGGGCGTACGGGCGTACGGCCGTGGCCCAGAGCACAGATCAAGAGGACTCACGGATCAAGCCGCCCTACCTTATGGGCTGGCTGCCACCGTCCACACTACCAGGCCGAAATCCGTCTATCCTCCCTATCCGTGCTCTGTCGTCGGCGACTTTGATATTACCCTGCTCAGGGCGCGCTCGCTACCTCTAGCGCCTCGCGCGGCGTCTCGTCACCGCGCAACACCGTCAGCGCGGCCAGCGGGAAGAGGAGAGCCGATAGCAGGGCGGCGGCGACCAGGGCCGCGCCGGTGGCGTCCGTGATGACACGTAACTCCATGCCAATCTGCGCGGCGACGACGACGAAGCTGAGTTGGGTGGCCTGCAACAGGCCGGCGGCGAGCGTCTGACGGCCGCCCAGGCGGCCGCGATAGAGCAGGGCGGGCAGGCCACGCACGACGAGCAGAGCGGCCAGGAACAGCGGCACGCGGGCCAGAGCGCTCACATCGGTAAACAGGGCGGCCAGGTTAAAGCGGACACCGCTGGCGATGAAGAAGGCCGGGATAAAGACGCCGAAGCCGACGGCTTCCAGCTTGTGGCGAAAGCCGGTATGGGTCATGGCCTCGTCGCGGTCGGTCAGGTTGAGAATCGCGCCGGCGATAAACGCGCCCAGGATAATCTCCAGCCCGAAGCGTTCGGCCAGGGCGACAAAGACCGCGAGCAGCGCGAAGGCGCCCCGTACGCGAATCTGGGCGCTGGTATCCTGCAGCCGGCTGAGGACGGCAGTAAACCACATGTGGCCGCCGACCCAGCGCAGGGCGAGCGTCGCGGCCAGACCGAGGGCGGCCAGCCCGGCGATGAGCAGGGTCTGGGTCGTGACCGAGGTGGCCTCGCGCGAGAAGAACAGCGAGAGCAGGATTATCGTACCAAAGTCAGCGATGGACGCGCCGACGAGGACCAGCTGGCCGAAGTCGGTTTCCACCTGGCCGCTGTCTTTGAGCAGGGGGATAATGACGCCGAGCGACGTGGCGGCGAGGACGATGCCGATAAACAGCGGCGTCTCCGCCAGACCGGCGCGAGCCAGCCCCAGGCCGACGGCAAGGCTCAACCCCAACGACACCAGGAAGCCGAGGCCGGTCAGCCGCAGCAGCGGGCCGCGCAGCCGGGCGAAGTCAATCTCCAGGCCGGCCAGGAACAGGGTAAACGCCAGGCCGAAGAGAGCGAGCACCTGGATCGGTAGGTCAAGCCGCACCAGGCCGAGGACCGATGGCCCGATGACGATGCCCGCCACGATTTCAACGACGACCGAGGGCAGCCGCAGCCGGGGAGCCAGGCCGAGCAGCAGCGGAACCAGAAAGGCCACGGCGGCGACCACCATAAAGCCCGTCAGCGACAGGTTAGGGACCATAGAGCCTCCTGGCAAGCGCGAGCCGGACAGCGACGTGTCCGGCTCGTGGCAGCAGTATAGAGTTGATTACTTGGCGGCGTGGGCCATGCGGAGGCGGCGGTCTTCGGTCATGGCCGCCTGGGCGATGATCTGGAGCGACGCGCCGAACAGGACGAGGTCTTTGAGCAGGAACTGGCCGACCAGGCTCAGCAGCGGGAAGCCGGCGTCGCCATAGCTCACGGCGGGCGCGATCAGGAAGATCAGCAGCGTGCCGGCAAAGAGGCCCAGCAGGACGAGGCCGGCGTAGCGGAGCATGAAGCCCGCAACCAGGGCAATCCCGACGACCACCTCGACCGCGCCCAGGACGTACACGAAACCAGCCGAGGCCAGGAAGGGCAGCGACGCCTTGAGCAATCCCACGACCGGGCTGGGGTCGGCAAACTTCCCGGCGCCAATCCAGATCAGGATGACGGCGAGGCTGTAGCGGAGGAAGCGCGGCGCAATCGTCTCGATCAAGGCAAATACAACACCCATTGTCTCATCTCCTGTGTGTAGAGGCTGTCCGTTAGATGTGAAAACCAGACTAAACCACTGGAGCGCGCATCCAATGGGGCTACCGGGCGGGCTGGCGAGCGGGCCAGCCTGGCGACCGAGCAGCGTTATCTGCCGCTACAGTCTCACCGCCGCGTTGTTTGTTACACCCACTCCGCCATCAAATAGCAAGCAGCCCACTGTCGCGGAGATAGAGGTGGGTAGGGGAGAGTGGGTTGACCGAGAGGGGTAAGCGTGTTAGAATGACCCTGGACAGCGAGTAGTGGGGCGTCGGTTGATAGAGGGCGGAGGGACAGGCGGATGGATTGGAGCAAGCTGGCGTCGGCGTCGCATTATCAGACGGCGGTGGCCGTGCGGCAGGAACTCGCCGCTGAGAACATTGAGGAGGCCCAACGCGGCCTTGAGGAGTTGATTGACGCTTTGGGACGCTCCGACAAACGCGCCCTGCGCAGCCAATTGACGCGCCTGATGACCCATATCCTCAAGTGGGGGATGCAACCTGACCGACGCTCGCGCAGTTGGGTGGCGAGTATCACCGATGCCCGCATCGAGATCGAGGGCTTGCTGGAGGATGAACCGAGCCTGCGTCGCGAGTTGCCCGACATCTGGGACCGCTGCTTCCAGGCGGCGCAACGGCTGGCGCGTGACGAGACGGGCGTGGAGCCGACCGGGGCCAGCTTAACGATGGCCGAGGTGTTTGATGTAGCGTACGATTTAGAAGACTAACCTCCCGAAGGTTGCTGAACCTTCGGGAGGTTGTTACGATAGGAACTCAGATCATGCAAGGAGTCACGATGCCAAACAACCCGCGCGTGCGGATTGAAACCGAACTGGGCGACATTGTCCTGGAACTGTACCCCGAGCAAGCCCCCATCACGGTGGGCAACTTCCTCGGTTATGTGGATGCTCGCCACTACGACGGCGGAAATTTCTTCCGCACCGTGCGCCTGGACAACCAGCCCAACGACGCGGTCCGCATCGAGGTCGTCCAGGGCGGCGGCCATCCCTGGTGGGTCTACACCAACCGCCAGCCGCCCATCCAACTCGAACGTACCAGCCAGACCGGCCTGCGTCACACAGCGGGCGCGGTGTCGATGGCGCGGCTAGCGGCCGACACCGCGATGTCGTCCTTCTTCATCTGCGTACGCGACGAGCCAGAGCTAGACTTCGGCGGCCGGCGTAACCCCGACGGCCAGGGCTTTGCGGCCTTCGGACGGGTGGTCGAGGGCATGGACGTGGTAAGCCGCATCCACCAGAGTGCCTACGACCGCCAGGCTCTCCTGCCGCCCATCCCCATCCACAAGATTAGCCGAGCCTGACGGTCTCCCCGCGCTCGATGGATTCGATACACGCGAACACAATCGCCAGGCTGTGGATATTGTCAGCCGCCCTCGTTTCGGGCGGCTGACCTGTTTCGACCGCGCGCGCAAAGGCGGCCAGGGTCGCGTCGCGCTCGGTCAGGTCCAGGCCGGGCAGCGCCACAGGCTGGAGGGCTTCGCCCCAGCGTTGGGTCCATACCTCCTCGCTGTGCATGTCGCCCGGGTTCCACAACAGCCGCCCCGCTGCCCCGACCACCTCCCAGGCCGCGTTCCACGAAGTCTCCGTGCCATGGCTCGCCCAGTTCCCCTCGTAGACGACAGTCCCGCCCCCGTCGAGCGTCATGAGCGCGGCGACGGTAGGTGGGTAGACGTAGGGGCTGTCGGGCACGGGCCACTCGCGGGCGTAGACCTGGACGACATTCTGCCCGGTCAGACAGCGCAGCAGGTCGAAGTGGTGGATGGACATATCCAGGACGAGCGGATAGCGCATGCTGTAGCGGAAGTTGCCCGCGCCGAACAGGGTCCGCGTCTCGCGGGCGAAGCGAACCTTGACGTGCGTCAACTTGCCCAGCGCGCCCGATTGGACCACGGCCTGGGCCGCGCGGGCGGGGGGCCGGAAGCGGTAGTTTTGGCTGACCATGAGGACAAGCCCGGTCGCCTCGGCGGTCTGGACTAGGTCGCGCGCCTCGTCCATCGTTGCGGCCAGTGGCTTCTCCAGCAGGACGGGCTTGCCCGCCCGCAGCCCCCGGGTCGCGACGGCGTGGTGGGTGGCGGGTGGCGTCGTGACCAGGACGGCGTCGCAGGCGACCTCGGCCAGCGCCGTGTCCAGGTCGGGGTAGGTGGTCACCCCCAACACCTCGCCCACCCGCGCCCGCGCCTCGGCCGCCGGGTCCACCACCGCCACCAGTTCCGCCACCCTGCTTCGCTTCACGACATCGGCCCAACTCCGCCCAAAACTCCCCACGCCGCATTGGACTATTCGGAGCATGACTTCTGTCCTCTCATCTCTTAGCCCTCAGCCCTCAGCCCTCAGCCCTCAACCCTCAGCACTCAGTACTCAGGACTCAGCACTCAGGACTAAGGCCGGATGACCGTGCCGTCGAGGCGGCGCACCGGCGGCCACGCGCCGTTGAGCGGGTGTTCGGGGAAGGGGTACTTCGCTGCCAGGTCCTCGTTGATGTCCACCCCCAGGCCCGGCTTCTCGTTGGACCACAGGTAGCCGTCCCGAATCTCCGGCGTACCAGGAAAGACCTCGCGCGCCGCCTCGCCAAAGACATGCTGCTCCTGGACGCCGAAGTTGTGGCAGGCCAGGTCGAGTTGCAGGTTGGCCGCGTGGCCGACGGGCGAGACGTCGCCGGGGCCGTGCCAGGCGGTGCGCACACCAAAAAACTCGCAGAAGTGGGCTAGCTTCAGCCCCATGCTCAGCCCGCCAATGTCCGACAGGTGGACGCGGATAAAGTCAATCAGGCGGTCACGGATGAGGGGAACATACTCCTGCTGGTTGACGTACAGCTCGCCCATCGCAATCGGCGTCGACGTCTGCTGGCGCAGAATGCGGAAGTACTCGTTGTCCTCCGGCGCGAGCGGGTCTTCCAGGAAGAACAGGTGATAGCGTTCCAGTTCCTTCGCCAGCCCGATGGCCTGGATGGGCGGGATGCGCTCGTGGATGTCGTGGAGGAGTTCAACCTCGTCACCCAGGCGCGAGCGCAGATGGTCGAACATCTTGACTACCAGCCGGCAGTAGGGCGTCGGCTCCCACGGCGCGGTCCCCAGGCCGAGGGTCTGGTTGGAGGGCTGCTGCCGGGGCGCGATGCGCGAACCGTAGGTCGAGTAGCCAGGGACGGCAATCTGGCAGCGGACGTAGCGGTAGCCCTGGTCCAGGAAGCGGCGGACCTCGTCCTCCAGTTCTTCCAGGCTCGCGCCGGACGCGTGGGCGTAGAGCGACGCAGCGACGCGGCTCTTGCCGCCGAGAAGCTGGTAGACAGGCATGCCGGCCCGCTTGCCCTTGATGTCCCACAGGGCCATGTCCACGCCGGACAGGGCGTTGTTGAGGACCGGGCCGCTGCGCCAGTACGAACTGACATAGGCCGACTGGTAGATGTCCTCGATGTCGTTGGGGTCGCGGCCCAGCAGGAACGGCTTGAGGTACTCCTCGACCGCCGTGACCACGGCCAGCGGCCGCTGGGTGAACGTAGCGCAGCCCAGGCCGTACAGCCCCGGCTCGCTCGTCTCCACCTTGACCACGACGAGGCGAATGCCGTCCGGCGCGGTGCAGATGGCTTTGACATTGGTAATCTTGAGGGCGGGCATGCCCCCGGACGGCTCCCACACAGGGGCGACGACAGGCTGAATATCGGTCATTGGCTTTCCCTCGCAGTTGACAAGAATGGGTCTATTATATATTCTCCAGGGGTGTTGACAACCTTTACCATCTTACCCTCTACCTGTGGGAGAGGGCAGGGTGAGGGTCTTTAGCGGCCGTGGCGGAGTGAGACCCTCACCCCCAACCCCTCTCCCTCTGGGGGAGGGGAGCCTCAACTGGAGGCAAACCATGCCAGCGTGGGACTACAAGGTGGTCGAGGGGGCGGCGGACCTGGCGGCGCTGGGCCGGGCGGGCTGGGAGTTGGTGGCGGTGGTCGCCTCGGCCGAGGGCGTCCCGACCCTGTACTTCAAGCGGCCCGCGCCGAGCTTCCGCGACCACGTGACGCTCGACCAGAAGCGGCGCTACTACGGTCTGCTGGGCATCCCCCTGACGGAGACGGAGACGCCATGAAACGCGGCGGCATCCTCCACCCCGACCTGTGCCACCTGCTGGCCTCGACGGGGCACACCGACCTCATCACGGTCTGCGACCGGGGCTTCCCGGTACCAGAGGGGCCGCGCCGCATTGACCTGGCCCTGGTGGACAACCTGCCCACCGTGCTGGATGTTCTGCGGGCGGTCCACGCCGAGTGCGCCCTGGACCGCGTGCTCATCAGCCAGGAGATGACCGAGGTTAGCCCCGGCCGCGTCCAGGAGTTGCGCGACTTGCTGGGCGAGGTTCCGCTGGAGGCGCTGCCCCACGTCGAGTTCAAACACCTGGCGGCGACGGCCCGCGCTACCATCCGCACCGGCGACGCCACGCCCTATGCCAACATTATCCTTGTATCAGGATAACAGAGCACGGATTAAGAGGATAGATGGATGCGGGTGGCTTCGATCCGTCCATTCTCTTCATCCGTGTTCTAATCCCGGAGCGATCATCTATGCTCAAAATTGACGCCCATCAGCACTTCTGGGACTTAGGGCGGCTCCACTATCCGTGGCTGTCGCCCAGCCTGACCACTCTCTACCGTGACTTTCGCCCGGCCGACCTCGCGCCGCACCTGGCGGCCTGCGGCGTAGACGGGACGGTCTTCGTCCAGGCCACCCACGCGGTCGAGGAGACGCGCTGGGTGTTCGGGTTGGCGCGGGAGGCTGGCTTTATCAAGGGCGTCGTCGCCTGGCTGGACCTGACCGCGCCCGACCTGGGTGACCAGGTGGATCAGTTGCGGGCCGAGGGGCCGCTGGTGGGCGTCCGCCACCAAGTCCACGACGAACCCGATGACGAGTGGCTGCTGCGGCCCGACGTGGTGGCTGGGCTGCGCACGTTGGCCGACAAGGGACTGCCCTACGACCTGCTGGTCCGCCCGCCGCACCTGCCCCACCTGCCGCGCCTGTTCGAGACCGTTCCCAATATGACGTGGGTGGTGGACCACCTCGCCAAGCCTCTGATCGCGCGGGGCGAGATGGAACCCTGGCAGAGCGACCTGCGGCGTGTGGCCGAGTATCCCAATGTCGTGTGCAAGGTGTCGGGGATGATTACCGAGGCGCGGCCCGACTGGACGCCTGGGGATATTCGCCCCTACTTCGACGCGGTACTGGAGATGTTCGGCCCGCGTCGGCTGCTGTTCGGCAGCGACTGGTCGGTCTGCCTCCTCCACGGCAGCTATGAGCAGGTATACGACTTGGTAGCCCAGTTTGTCGCGGGGTTGTCGGAGAACGAGCAGGCGGCGGTGTGGGGCGGAACGGCGGCCAGAATATATAACCTTGCCTGAGGCTGCGCCGAAAGGGGTTCACCACGGAGGCGCGGAGAACACGGAGCAAAGAATCACATACTAACACTTCCCTAGAGAAGTGGCTTACGCCAAGCGAAGAACACCTTCGATTGTCATGCTGAGCGAAGCGAAGCATCTCGCCTTACGAAAGGCGAGACCCTTCACTTCGTTCAGGGTGACAGTTGTAACGGGCCTTGCACAGAGTTCGTCTCTCTTAAGACTGAATTCAAGTGTGCCATATTCAACTCGGCGCTCATCGGCTCGTCCGTGTTAGATTTGCACGCTGCCCCCAAGCCGTGTATACTTCTGTTCCGGATGAATGATGACAAACTTCACCCGGACGACACCACCCAACCCGCGCCAGCCAGGATTCACCTGGGAGGGCGCGTTTTTTGTGCCGGGCCGAGGGAGTAACCTGTGGCAACGGTAAGACTGCGCGGCCTGGTGGACCCCCACGTCCACCTGCGTGACCTGGGTGAGACGCACAAGGAAACCTACGCCACGGGCACCGCCGCCGCGCTGGCCGGTGGCGTGACGACGGTGCTGGGGATGCCCAACACCAAGCCGCCGACGATAGATCAGGCCACCCTGACGCGCGCCGCCGAGGCCGTGCGTGCCACCGCCCGCTGCGATGTGGGGCTGTTTGTCGGCGCGGCGCAGGGCAACGCGCAGGAAGCGGCCCGCCTCGCGCCCCAGACCGTCGGCCTCAAGATTTACCTCGACGCCACCTACGGCCCGCTGCGGGTCAACGACTGGGCCACCCTGCTGGCCCACTTCCGCGCCTGGCCGCGTGGCCGCGTCATCGCCGTCCACGCCGAGGAACTGAGCGTGCCACTGGCCGTCGGGCTGGCGTGGGCGCACGGCCAGCGCCTCCACCTGTGCCACATCAGCCGCCGCGAGGAAATTGCCTTCATCCAGGCGGCCAAGGCGCAGGGCGCGCCCATCACCTGCGAGGTCTGCCCGCATCACCTGTTCCTGGACGAGACGGACCTGCCCCGCCTGGGCGCGTTGGGCCTGATGCGCCCACCCCTGGCGACCCCCGACGACCGCGCCGGCCTGTGGGAACACCTGGACGTGTTCGACTGTGTTGCCACGGACCACGCGCCTCACACCCGCGAGGAGAAGGCCCAACCGACCCCGCCGCCCGGTGTCCCCGGCCTGGAAACATCCCTCCCGCTGATGCTGACCGCCGTAGCCGAGGGCCGCCTGACGCTTGACCGCCTGGTGGAACTCATGCACAGCGGGCCGCGCCGCGTCTATCGGCTGCCCAACCCGCCCGACACCTGGATCGAAGTAGACCCCGCTGACCGCTGGACTATCCCCGACCACGGCTTCCAGACCCGCCCGGCCTGGAGCCCCTTCGCGGGCATGGCCGTGCAGGGGCGGCTGCGTCGTGCGACCTACCGGGGCCGTCTCGCCTTTGAGGACGGCCAAGTCCTTGCCCCTGAAGGCAGTGGCCGTTTGGTTCAATCTACCGTGTAACCCATTCCCGTCCGAAGCTAACCCGCTTCGGACGTTTCATGTTCAGCTTAGAACCCAAGCCAGGAGGACTCTGTATGATGGCCGTGACCCAGACCCCAATGACCACCTTGACCAGCGTGCGCGACCTCGTCGGACAGGACATCCTATCCGTTAACCAGTTCTCGCGCCCCTTGCTCGAAGACCTGTTCGGCCACGCCCACGCCATGCGTCAAGCCGTCCAGGGCGACGGCGGCCTCGACCTGCTCCGCCACAAGATACTGACCTGCCTGTTCTACGAGCCGTCCACCCGCACCAGCAGTTCGTTCATTGCGGCCATGGAACGCCTCGGCGGCAGCGTCATCCCGATTACTCAGGGCGTCCAGTTCTCGTCGGTGTCTAAGGGCGAGTCGCTGGCCGACACGGTCAAGACCCTCGAACGCTACTCCGATGTCATCGTCCTGCGCCACCCGGAGATGGGGTCGGCCCAGGCGGCGGCGCGGGCGGCGCGTGTCCCCATCATCAACGCCGGCGACGGCGCGGGCGAGCATCCGACCCAGGCGCTGCTCGACCTGTTCACCATCCAGGAGGAACTGGGCCGCATTGATGGGCTGAACATCGCTATGGTGGGCGACCTGCGCTTTGGCCGCACCGTCCACTCGCTGACGCAACTCCTGACCCAGTACCGGGTCACGCTGGACTTCGTGTCGCCCGAAATCCTGCGCCTGCCCATGCGTCTCATCAACGACGTACGGAGTCGCAGCATCCCCGTGACCGAGAGCGACGACGTGGCGGACGTGATTGAGACGGCAGATGTCCTGTACGTCACGCGCGTCCAGAAGGAGCGCTTTGGCGACCTGAGCCAGTACGAGGCGGTCAAGGACAGTTACGCTATCACGCCGAGGTCGCGACCCGCGCCAGGCGCGATATGATTGTGATGCACCCGCTGCCCCCGCGCAACGAGATTGGGGCGAGGCGGTGGACGACGACCCCGCGCCGCTCTTACCGCCAGGTCGAAAACGCCGCTCCCAGATTCCGGCATATTCTTTGCTGGCGGCGGTGCTGGGGAAGACTGAAGACTGATGACTAAAGACTGATGATTGATGATTGATGGTTGGAGAGGTGGGGTCGCGGTAGGGCGCGGGTTTCCCGTCCGAACGGTTGTCGCGGCCTGGGCAGGGCAACCTTGCACCTACAAACCACCTCGCCAGTCAGTTGTCACACCCCATCACGAGGCTGTGCCTCTCTATCAGAACAGAGCGTCCGACTGTCATGTTGAACGAAGTGAAGCATCTTACTAGAGACGAGACCCTTCACTTCGTTTAGGTGACATT
Organism: Anaerolineae bacterium; assembly: GCA_026129165.1. GTDB lineage: Bacteria > Chloroflexota > Anaerolineae > Epilineales > JAHCIE01 > JAHCIE01. The sequence goes on along the minus strand of JAHCIP010000012.1, from coordinate 29,019 downwards.
TAGAAGGGTTGCCGGATGCAGGTTCTCTATTCGCGTGGTTTCACCGATGGGTGAAGCGTTACAGGTTAATGTCATTGACTTTGACACGGATATACGTCCCCATCATCAACGCCGGCGACGGCGCGGGCGAGCATCCGACCCAGGCGCTGCTCGACCTGTTCACCATCCAGGAGGAACTGGGTCGCATTGACGGGCTGAACATCGCCATGGTGGGCGACCTGCGCTTTGGCCGCACCGTCCACTCGCTGACCCAACTCCTGACCCAGTACCGGGTCACGCTGGACTTCGTCTCGCCCGAAATCCTGCGCCTGCCCATGCGGCTCATCAACGACGTGCGGAGTCGGGGCATCGCCGTGACCGAGAGCGACGACGTGGCCGACGTCATCGAGACGGCGGATGTGCTGTACGTGACGCGCGTCCAGAAGGAGCGCTTTGGCGACCTGAGCCAGTACGAGGCGGTCAAGGACAGTTACGCCATCACGCCGGAGGTCATGACCCGCGCCAGGCGCGATATGATTGTGATGCACCCGCTGCCCCGCGTGACCGAGATTAGCGAGGCGGTGGACGACGACCCGCGCGCGGCCTACTTCCGCCAGGTCGAGAACGGCCTCTACATCCGCATGGCGCTGCTGGCGGCCGTGCTGGGGAAGATTGGGGAGTAGGGAATAGGGATTATGTCAGATAAGACATTCCGAGAACGACTCGAAAATGCCATGCAGCGTACCGGGAGCCTACTGTGCCTGGGGCTGGACCCGGAACTGCCGGCCGGGGCCGACGCGAGCGGGCTGGTCGAGGCGAACGTCCGACTCATCGAGGCAACGGCCGGGCTGGTGTGCGCCTACAAGCCCAACCTGGGCTTCTACCTGGCTTATGGCGCGGCGGGTGTGGCCGCCCTCGAAGAGACGCTGCGCCGCCTGCCGCCCGACATCCCCACCATCCTCGACGCCAAGTGGGGCGACCTGGGCAACTCATCGGCGGCCTATGCCCGCGCCGCCTTCGAGCGCTGGGGCGTGGACGCCGTGACCGCCAACCCCTACCAGGGCCGCGACGCCCTCGCGCCCTACCTGGCCGACCCGCGCCGGGGGGCGTTCATCCTCAGCCGCACCTCGAACCCCAGCGCCGTCGAGTTCCAATCCCTCGACGTAGGCGGCGAAGCCCTGTACCTGCGCGTCGCCCGCCAGGTGCAAAGTTGGGGGATGGGCGGCAACGTCGGCCTCGTCGTCGGCGCGACGGCCCCCGACGAACTCCGCGCCGTCCGTCAGGCCGTCCCCGACGCCCTCATTCTCGCGCCGGGCCTGGGCGCGCAGGGCGGCGACCTCGCGGCGGCGGTCGTGGCGGGCGTGGACCGTCGCGGCCTCGGCCTGCTGCTGCCCGTCTCGCGCGGTATCGCCCGCGCCGCCGACCCGCGCGCCGAAGCGCAGGCGTTAGTGAATGCCATCAATGATGCCAGGTCTAAGACCCTCACCCCAACCCTCTCCCAGAGGGAGAGGGAGGGAAAAACGCAGGCGTTGGCGACGGCGCTATTTGATGCAGGGTGTGTGCGCTTCGGCCAGTTTACCCTGGCGTCGGGACGGACCTCGCCGTTCTACTTTGACCTGCGGCTGCTGGTGTCGGAACCGGCCCTGCTCAAGCAGGTGGCGGCCGCCTACGGTGAGCTACTGCGGGGGCTGGCCTTCGACCGCCTTGCCGCCATCCCCTACGCCGCCCTGCCCATCGGGACGGCCGTCGCGCTGCACCTGGAGCGCCCGCTGGTCTACCCGCGCAAGGAGGTCAAGGCCTATGGCACAGGCAAGCCGGTCGAAGGCCGCTTTAAGGCGGGGGAGACGGCGGTGGTCGTGGACGACGTCATCACCAGCGGCGGCTCGAAGCTGGAAGCCATTGCCACGCTCGAAGCGGCGGGCTTAAAGGTGCGCGACATCGTCGTGCTGATTGACCGCGAGGAGGGCGGCCGCGAGCCGCTGGAAGCGAAGGGCTACCGCGTCCACGCCGTCCTGCGGCTGACGGAGATGGTGGACGCGCTGGCCGCGGCTGGCCGCCTGACCGACGAGGCCCAGCGGGCAATTAGGGAGCGTGGGTAGCCACGGGGGGCTACCCCTACGCCCTGTGTCAGACAATTCTTTGTGTCCTGTGCGGTAAAAAAGGTTGCTGCCTATGGAAACCCCACCCACTACCCACTCACCCACTAGCCACCACCCCACCGACCTGACCACCCCCCTGGCCGGCCTGACCCTCGACCATCCCATTATCGCCGCGTGCGGGCCGTGGACGGCGTCGGTGGCCGAGATTGAGGCGGTAGCGAAGGGCGGCGCGGCGGCGGTGACGGTCAAGACAGCGACCACCGAGCCGCGCCTCGGCCACCCCTCACCCAACTTCATCACCTGGGACGACGGCGCGCTCAACGCGCTGGGCTTGCCCAATCCGGGCATCCACAAGTGGCTGGACCTGTTCGGGCAGGCGCAGGCGCGGCTGGACGCCTGGGGCGTACCGACTATCGCCAGTGTCTACGCCGAGACGCCTGACGAGTTTGCGGCCCTGGCCCGACAGGTCGCTCCGCTGCGCCCGGCGCTGCTGGAACTCAACGCCTCTTGTCCCAACCTGGGCAAAGACCCGGCGCGGCTGGTGGAGGGCATCGCCGCGACGACGGCGGCGGTCAAGGCGGCGGTGACGTGCCCCATCAGCGTCAAGCTCTCGCCGAGCACCCCCGACATTGGGAAGGCGGCGCGGGCGGTCGAAGAGGCGGGCGCGGACGTCATCACGGCGGTCAACACCATGCCGGCCATGCTGATAGACATTGAGACGGGGCGGCCCAGTCTATCCAACACGACGGGTGGGCTATCGGGCGCGGCGCTCAAGCCGATTGCCCTGCGCTGCGTCTACGAGATTACGCGGGCGGTGAAGATCCCCGTCATCGGCATGGGCGGAGTGATGACCGGGCGCGACGCGGTGGAGATGCTCATGGCAGGGGCGACGGCGGTGGGCGTGGGCACGGCCATCGCGCTGCACGGTCCGCGCGTCCTGGGCCGCATCGGCAGCGAGCTGGATGACTGGCTCACGGCGCATGGCTACGAGTCGGTCGACGCCGTTCGAGGTTTGGCCCACCGTGTTTGACTCAGAACGATTGTTCTTGTATAATAAGGGGGTGTTCCGAGATAAAAACGAGGTTGGGGTGAGCGAAGGATGCGGTATGACGACGTATGTACTGATCCACAGCCCGTTGGTAGGACCCATGACCTGGGCGCTGGTAGCCGAGGAACTGGAACGACGGGGCGTTGGGGTAGTGACGCCGACGCTGACGACCGATCCACACGGCGAGCCGCCCTACTGGCGGCAGCACGTGGCCCAGGTGGCGCGGGCGGTTGAGGGGGTGGGGGACCAGCCGCTGGTCCTGGTGGGCCACAGTGGCGCGGGGCCACTCTTGCCAGCGGTGGCCGTCGCGCTTGACCAAGCTATATCGACCTACCTGTTGGTGGACTGCGATCTGCCCCAGGCTGGGGCGAGCCGCCTGGACCTGTTCGCCTCGCCCCAAGAGGCGGACCAATTTCGGGCGGCGGCGCGGGACGGCTGGCTGCCCACGTGGCGTGAGGAGGATTTGCGCGAGGTGCTTCCCGACCCCATGCTACGGCGGCGCTTCGTGGCTGAGCTACGCCCGCTACCCCTGGCCGTCTACGAGGAACCGCTGCCCGCGCCAGATGGGTGGCCCGACGCGCCGTGTGGCTATATCCAGTTGAGCGCGGCCTACCTCACGCCGGGGCGGCAAGCGCGGCAGGCGGGCTGGGCCTACTACCGCCTCCTGGGCGGCCACTTCCACATGCTGGTCGAACCGGCCGCCGTCGCCGACGCGCTCCAATGCTTGGGGCAAGACCTGGCCGTACTGGCCGCCTAGGTTATAGAGGGATAACTCGACAGAATTTACAGAATTGGGGGAATTTACATTTGGGCCTCAAATGAGGTTAAATCCATGCGCTATATTCTGATAATTTTGTAAATTCTGTCAAAAGTCTCGGGCTTGCTCTTGCTCATTAGTCCCCAGGCCGCGCCACAGATAGAGCGTGGCGACGGTGCAGTAGGGCCGCCACGGTCCGGCCAGGTCCACCAGGTCGTCCTTCTTGGGCAGATGGGGCAAGCCGTAGACCTTCTGAACGGCGGTGCGCAGGCCCAGGTCTTCGGTCGGCAGGACATCCAGCCGGCCGAGGCTGAAAATCAGGAACATCTGGGCCGTCCAGACGCCAATGCCTTTGACCGGCAGCAGCCGCGAGATGACCTCCTCGTCGTCCATGCTCGCCAGGGCCGCCAGGTCCAGCGACTCCTCTGCCACCCGCGTAGCTAAGTCCTGGATATAACTCGCCTTCTGGGCCGACAGTCCCACGCCTCGCAACGTCTCGTCCGACAGGGCAGCCACATTGGCCGGCGTGAACGGTCGGTGGAGGTCGAAAAGGTCCATAAACCGGGCGCGAATGCGTTCCGAGGCACGACCGGATAACTGCTGGGCGATAATGGCCCCAATGAGCGCGCTGAAGTAGTCGGTGTCCAGCGGTAGGTGAATCGGCCCGACGGCTTGGATGAGGTCGGCCAGGATGGGATCGGCCGTCTTCAGGTACTCGGCTCCGTCGCGCAGGTCTTGTTCGAGTTGCGAATTGAGCATGGTGATACCTATGGTGTCCCCTGAGTGATTACGTAGAGACACGACATACCCCGAGTACCCTACCTTTGGCCTGTAGCCCGTACTCGGGCGATAGGGCAGGCGGGGGCGCCTTGTCGGGTCTCAGCGTAATTATGACACCGCTTCGGCCTTAACGGCAAACCTCCAGGCTGACGTCGTCCAGGTAGAGCCAGGACCGCTGGCCGTCACCGTTGTTGAAGACCGTGAAGTAAACCGACACCGTCTGGCCTCGGATGTCGTCGCGCAGGCTCGTCAGCAAGTCGAACGACCGTTCCTCCCAGCCGGTCCCGTCGCGGTTCTCGCGCATCAACACGCCCAAGTTGACCGGGTAGCCGTCGGCCACATTCCCCTTGTAGATCATCGCCATCTGCTGGTCGTCGTCTACGTTGTTGTCCTGGCTGCCGGGCCAATACCAGTAGCGCAGCCGAACCTCGCGCGCGTCGGCTGGCACACGGACCACCTGCCAGACGCTAGCGAACGTGGGCCGGTCGTCCGGGTTCTGGGTGGGGATGCCCAGGAAGGCGTACCACTGACCGCTATGGGCCGGGCGGAAGCCGGAGCGCCGGCTCAACTGGCCGGGGAAGATCCACGGCGGCGCCTCGCCCGATGTACTGCCCGCTGTTTCGAAGCTGCTGTTCTGGAGCAGGTTCAGGCAGGCCGCCCCTGGCGTCGGCGTGATAGTGGGAGGCACAGTCGCCGTGCGCGTCGGCGTGATGGTCGACGGTCGCGTCTCTGTTGGCGTGGGCGTAATAGAGGGCGTCAACGTTTGCGTCGGCGTCGGCGTGATGGTTGGCGTGCGCGTCGCGGTCGGCGTTGGCGTGACGGTCGGTGTTTGTGTGACCGTTGGCGTGTGGGTCACGGTGGGCGTCAGGCTGGGCGTCAATGTATTGGTGGGCGTCGGCGACGGCCCGGGTGTACTGGTCAGCGTACGGGTCGGGGACGGCGTCCGGCTAGGGGTCGGCGTGATGGTGCTCGTCGGCGTCAGCGTCGGGGGCCGCGTGGGCGTCGCCGAGGGGATCGGGGTGGGTGTCAGCGTGGAGGTCGGCGTTGGGGTGGGCGGCTCGACAATGCGCAGCGTGCCGTCAATCCCTTCGCCCGGAATGGCGGCGGCGGCGGCGCTGACGAAGCGCGTGGAGATGAAGGTCAGGGGTGTTTCACCCAGGCGCTGCCCCCGGAACAGAACCGTGGCGAGCTTGCCTGTGCCGGCGACGGGCAGCGAGGGCGCCAGCAGCGTGACCGAGTAGTGGATGCGGCCAATGCTATTGTCCACCTGATTGCGGGCCACAAAGCCCTGGCGAGCGTCGGGGAACGTGCCGGGGATAATCTGGATCCCATTCTGGGACGGCGCGCCATCCACCACCTGCACCACATTCGGGTCGAAGGTCAGTACGACTTCCGCCCCAAACAGGTTGACGACCTGATCAATCACCAGATCCACCGCGAACTGCTCCCCGACCAGCGCCTCAGTCAGGCGCGGCACGGGCATCACCCGCGCCGGCTCGGAGAAGGCGGAGCGGACGATGAGCGGCAGGAACTGGCGCTGCGTGCGTTCGGGTGTGTTGGTAGGCGTCGGCGTGACGGTGGGTGGCGTCTTGACAGTAATAGACGATTGGAACTGGGTGAGATTGGCCAGGTCCCCCGCGGTGGTGCGAATGGAGACACTGCTAAAACGGACAGCCGTGGTGCCGAGCGCCTTGCCCAGGAAAGTCATACTTGCCAGCCGACCGTTGATCCGCGCCGGCGGTGGGTCCGCCGGGTTCAGGCGGACGCTGTAGGTGATGACGCCCAGGGCATTGTCCACCCGGTTTTCGACCGTCCCCCGGTCGGGGTCGGGGAAGACGCCCGGTGTAATCTGGACCCCTGCCGTCGTCGCGTCGTCATCCCTAACCTCGACCCGGGACGGGTCAAAGCTAATGGTCACGGTGATGGCCTGGATATTGGCGATGTCTTCGAGATAGGCTTCAAGGGTCACTTCCTGGCCCAGCCCCACTTCGTTGGCGGCGGGGAGCAGGCGGATAATGGGGCGTAGCACGACAGGCACGGTCGCCGTCGGGGTGGGGGTTGGGGCGGCAATGGTGGCCGAGCCATTGTCCACGCTGACACCCAGGAGCGCACCTGTCTCCGTCTTAACTTCGACATTGGAGAGGCTAAAGGTGACGGTACCCGGCGCGAGGGTGCGGAAAGTAATCGCGGCTATCGCGCCATCGCCGGCGTCGGGCACCCCTGGCGGCACCACACTGACGCGATAGGTCACGCGGCCATTATTGTTGTCGGCGCTGTTGACGAGCGTGACCCTCGGCGCGGCGGGGAACGGCCCGGCCGTGACCTGGATGCCCGGCGTGCTTGGGTCGGCGTCCTCAACCGCCAGCCGCGAGGCATCAAAGCTCAGCGTAAACCCCGCCGCGTAGACATCCGAGACCTCAGACGCATAGACGTTAATCGTCAGCGGCGTGCCCTGGGTGACCGTCTGGTTGTCCGGGACGATGCGCACCCGGCCAGGGCTGGGGATCACCGTCGCCTGAGCGGGCGGCGCGGCCTCGGCTACCCTCGGCCCCACCAGCCGCCCCGCCCAGGCCAGGACCGTCGCGGCCCAGGACTGGGTGGGTAGGGGCGCGGCCAGGGCCAGGCCGCCAGGCTTGGCCCCCGCGATAATCAGCGGCAGGTAGATATGCTCGACCTCGGCAGTGGGCGAGGGCGCGAGGGTCAGTGTCGGCGATGGCTCGCTGGTCGCGCTGGCCGTCGGCGTTGGCGTGATGGTAGGCGTGCGGGTAGGGAGGGGCGCGGAGTACAACCCCGTCCCCTGCTCGGCGCTCTGCTGGGTGGGCGGGTCCACGCCTAACGTACACCAGCCGTTCATCAGGTCTTCTACCGTGCCCAACAGGCTATAGTGGGTCGGGTTATCGCCGATATAGAACCCGTTTTGAACCAACAGGCCCAGGTCAGCGCAGCCGCCCGTCGTCGGAACGACGACAATCAGGGTGTCTTGCCGCGTCGTCGGCAGGGCGAGATGGGCGATAGGGGAAGGCCCGACAGGTGAGGCCGTCCTGGTGACAGTAGGCGGGAGAGACGTGGCTGTCCCCGTCGGCAATGCGGTGCGGGTTAGGGTGCGGGTGGGCGTGGCCGTCGCTGTGGCGGAGGCCGTCGCTGTCAGCGGAACAGGCGTTAACGTGGGCGTACTCGCCGCCAGAGAGGTAGTCGAGGGGGTGGCCGAAGCCGCCCCTCCAGTAGCGGTCGCGGTGGCTGAGGCGGTAGGCGTGACCGTCAGGGCTTTGACAGTGGGCGTCGCCGTGGACGCTACCCCGGCGGTCGCACTGGATGTACTGCTGGGCGCAACCGATAGCGTCCCAGTCACGCCGGCGGTCGCGCTGGGCGAAGCGGTGGCGGGGGGTGGCGCTGTCGGCGTCCCCGTCTCGGTAGCGGTCGCCGTCGGCGTCCCCGTGTCGGTGGGCAGTACCGTGTCCGTCGGGGTAGGGGTCAATGTCGGTGTAGGTGTGATGGTGGGCGGGGTGGTCGCTGTGGACGTCGGCAGGGGCGTGGCCGTGGGTTGAATATAGCCGACGAAGAAGGCGACCCGCCCCCGCAGGACTTCGATCTGATAGAGATTAGGAACGTTAGGGTTGACCAGTTCGATGGGCGGCAGTGGCGTCGTGCCAGTGACGTAGTACTCGGTCGAGGCATACACCCGCCGCCAGGACGGCTGGCCGATGGGCGGAACGGCGTAGACGCGATACTCGCCAGAGTCAAGGTCAGGCTCGCAGATGGGCTGTATCTCCGCGCCGGTGAAGCTGTGGATGCGGTCAGGGAAGCCGCCGGGCGTCGTGCTGCTGACACGATAGGTCGCCCCAGGCAGCGACGGCTCGCCAAAGTCCCAGGCATTATTCAGGTTGACGTCGTTGAAGATGAACACGCACAGCCCCGACGGCGCATAGGTCGGCGTCGGGGGCGGGGTACGGGTGGCCGTCGCGCTGCCAGCGGTGGGGGTCGGGGTGGCGGTAAAGGTCGGCGTTGCGGTGGGCGGTAACCCGGTCTCTGTGGGCCGGGGAACGGTGGGGGTTAACGTCGCATCCAGCCGCCGTTCGCCAAAAATCACGGGCGAACTGGTATCGGCCAGAACCTCTTTGGCCCACACCCGGCTCACCGTCGTCTGCCAGAGGCCGATAGGCGGCGGTGGCGACTCGTGGACCCAGTAGGTATTGCCAATCTCCAGGCCGTCGGGGCCGGCGCAGCGGGGGCTTTTGGTCGTGACCCAACTGGTGATGGTGCCGGTCGAGGTAATGGTATCGCTCGGGCTGTAGGAGATCCAGACCGAAGCTCCGGCCAGCAGAGGATCGTCCGGGGGGTCGTAACTTCCGTTACCGGTGACATCCTCGAACACCAGGGCGCAAATCTTACCCCCGGGCACTGGAGTCCAGGTCGGCGTTGGGGTGAGGGTGAATGTTGGCGTCGCGGTCGGGGTCGGGGTGTCGGTCGGCGTCGCGGTATCGGTGGCGCTAGGGGTGGCGGAAGGGGTGATGTTGGACGGGCCGGTGAAGAACGCAAATAGAGCCGCCGTGTGACCCGATTGCGGAGTGGCGACGAAGTTGACTTGTGAGCCGGGCCGCACGATAACCTGGCCGGGCGGCGGGGTCAGCGTCAACCGATAGCCCTGCCCCGGCTCCAGGCCCATAAAACAGTGGGGCTGCGTTTGGGTCGTCGTCTTAAACGTTTCGACGACCGTGGGATTGGTGCCCGTGCGCTGCAACGTAAGAATGGCGTTAGGGGCGGGGGCGCCAGTCGGGTCGTAATAGACCGCGGCGCAGGCATCAATGGTGCGGACAGTCAGGTTTAAGGTGGTCTCGGTATCAGGGGCGAACGTTGCCGTTTCGACCGCTGAGTGACCATCCACTTTGAAGACGATATGCTGACCAGGCTGCGCCTGGACGGTTATCTGGTAGCGGGTGACGGTCCGGCCGTTGTCGGTACCCAGGGTCGTCATGACCGGCCCGGCGATTTGCACATCCGTTACCCAGGCAGTCACATATAGGCCCGCCTGCGAGGGCAGGCCGAAAAAGTTGACCGTCCCACTATACGTCGCGCTGGCCGTGACAGCGGTTACAGAGGCAGCGCCCTCGGTGTCGGCGGGCAGAGTGGCCTGCGCGGGTCGGACACCCAGGCTCAGCCAGGCGGCCGCGACCAGGACAAGCCCGAGCGTCACGCCTACGACCATGCGGTTAAATTTTGTCACGCCCTGACACTCCTCATCCCATGCGATGGCCACGGTTCTCCATATCACACAACGCTCCCCCTGTCCGCCTGTTACGAAGTTGACCGAGACCGGTCGGCTGGGGTACACTTGATGACGCTATATCCTCTATGGAGACCCGTATGCCTCATCCTTTGCTCGCCCATATGCTCGCCCAACAATCCGCCTTCCTAGCCGACCTGGGCGAGGTGGTCAACCTCGACTGCGGGACCGAGTACAAGCCCGGCGTGGACCGGGTAGGCGCGATGATGAAGCGGCACTTTGTCAGCCTGGGCGCCGAGATTCAAACGTTCCCGCTGGCCGACTACGGCGATTGCCTGCTCGGTACGGTGCGCGGCTCGGGCGCGGCGCGTATTTTTATGATCGGCCACCTGGACACTGTCTACCCCGTCGGTACCGCTGCCAGCCGCCCCATGCGCCAGGCGGGCGACCGCATCCTCGGACCGGGCGTGGCCGACATGAAGAATGGCCTGCTGGCCGGTATCTATGCCATCCGCGCCTTGCAGAGCCTCGGCTGGGACGACTACGACGAAATTCGCTTCTTCTGCAACTCGGACGAAGAAGTTGGCTCACCGCGCTCGCGGGCGCTCTACCCGCCCTTTGTCAGCGACTGCGACGCCGCCCTCGTCCTCGAGTCGGGCCGCGCCAACGGCGACATCGTCACGGCCCGTAAAGGCAGCGCGTTCTACCGCCTCCACGTGACGGGTCGCGCTGCTCACGCCGGCGTGGAACCCGAAAAAGGCGCCAGCGCCATCCTCGAACTGGCTCACCAGACCGTCGCCCTGCACGCCCTCAACGGGGTGCGGCCGGGTGTGACAGTCAACGTCGGTGTCGTCCAGGGCGGTAGCAAGGGCAATGTCGTGCCGGCCGAGGCCAGCGCCCAGGTGGACGTGCGCGGTCTGACCCACGACGACCTGACCCTGGTAGACCGCCGCATCCACGACCTGGCGGCCCAGCCGACCGTAGCGGGGACACGCGTCGAGGCCACCGGCGGGCCGGACAACCCACCCATGCCTCGCACCCCGGCCAGCGCGCAACTGGCGGCGTTGGCCCAGGCTGCGGCGGGAGAGATGGGGTTCACGGTCGGCGAAAACCTGTCGGGCGGTGTTTCCGACGCCAACTACTGCGCCAGCCAGGGCGTCCCGACGCTGGACGGGCTGGGGCCGGTAGGCGGCGAAGACCACAGCCCCGCCGAGTACCTCGTGCTCAGTAGTATCGCGCCGCGCGTCGCCATGCTGGCCCGCCTGCTCCAACTCATCGCCGAGCAACACCAGCCGCTCCGCGCCCTGCGGACGACCGCAACCTGATGTACCGTAGGGGCCGACCTATGTGTCGGCCCTGCCCACTGGGACGAACCTATCCACCGGGGGGAACACGCAGATTCGCCCCTACCCCTTACCTGATACAAGATCAGGCAACAGAACGACTGTAGCCTCGGTACACCCAGCTACAGTCGTTTGTGTCTCTATTGTCAATATGAGGCCGGTCGGTATGGCAAGACCGCCTCACTAAAAAGACGCCCGGCACGGAGCCTGGATACGGCCGGTCCGCCCCATCCCCCAAACCCTTGAATAGGTCATCCCTACGGCTCATACACCGTCTTTGGCTCACGGTGCAGCACAATCGTCTCCACCGTCAGCGCCATCATCGCCCCACTGACCGCCACTTCCAGCGCCTGGCGCAGCACGCCCATCGGGTCCACAATGTCCTCGTCCAGCATAGACACGATTTCGCCATATTCAGCGTCGTAGCCGTAGTCCTGGCCCTGCCGCCGCGCCTCGGCCAGCACGGCGCCGGGGCTGGCGGCCCCGGCATTAGCGGCCAACTGGCGGAACGGCGCTTCGAGCGCCCGCGCCAGGGCCGCCACGCCCCACGCCTCGTCGCCCTCGGCCGGCACAGCCCGCGCCGCCTCGATGCAGTTCAGGTAGGCTACGCCCCCACCCGGGGCCACACCCTCGCGTAAAGCCAGTGGCAGCGCCCGCAGTCCCTTCTCGGCCCGCTGCTTGATCGCGGCCCGTTCCGTCTCGGTATACGCGCCAATCTTGAGGCTGGCCGTCTGACCACTCAGCCGCGCCAGCCGCTGCGTCAGGTCGGCCCGCCCCTCGTCGGTTTCGGGCAGCCGGGCCAGCCGCGCCTGGAGCGTCTGGACCTGGCGCGCCACCGCCGCGCTATGCTCCCCATCGCCCACGATGACTACGTCGTCCGCGCCCGCCTCGACCCGCCTGACAGTGCCCAGGTCGTGCCGCGTCAGACGGCGCGGCGACTGACCGAGGTCCGCGAACAGGACGGCTGCCCCGGTCAAGGCAGCCAGGTCCTCGAAGTCGGCGCGGCGCTGGGTGTCGGGGCTGCGTAGCTCGACGCCGACCACCTTGACTTGGCCCTGCTGGAAGTTGGCGGCCAGTGTCGCCAGGGCCGCGCTCTGGATGTCTTGGGCAATGAGAACGCCACGCTTGTCCTCGGTCTGGGCCACCAGTTCCAGGAAGGGCTGCACGTCCTCGAGCGCGCTGAGGGTTCCGGCGACGAGGGCGATGGGGCCGGCGTCCATCTCGGCGCACTGGTTGGCGTGATTGGTGATAAAGTAGGGCGAGGCCAGGCGTCCCTTCCAGCGGCCGCCCTCGACCAGTTCACAGGCGAGGTAGGGCGCGACGTACTCTTCGATGGTCACATGACCGTCGGCCCCGATGCGCCAGTAGACCTCGCCCAACGCGTTGCTCAGGTTGGGGTCGTTGACCACGTTAAAGGCGACCAGCGCCAGGTCTTCGGCGTCGCGCACGGGCCGCGCCTGCTCCGTCAAGGCCGCCAGGGCCACCCGCGCCGCGCGGTCCACGCCCCGCTTGACGAGCATCGGGTTCGCGCCCGCCACCACCACGCGGTGTGCCTCGGCCAGCAGCGCCTGGGCCAGCACCGCCGCCATCGCGCTGCCATCGCCGGCCCGCTGGTTCATCCGCCAGACGAGGTGGCGCAGAATCATCGCGCCCACGTCCTCGGCGCGGTCGGGCAATTGGAGGACACGGCGGGCGATGGTGGCGGCGTCGTTGAGCACTTCGGGCTTGCCGTTGAGGTTAGAGGGGATAACGACGTTGCCCTGCGTCGGCCCCAGGGTCAGGGCCAGCAGCCGCGCCATCTGGTCAAAGCCGCGTTTGAGTGCGGCGGTCGCAATGGTGTTGTGTAAGAGTTGTGGCGTGGGCATGATACCTATGCAGTATCTAGAGGATGACAGCCGCCTGGGTTGGGGTTAAGGTCACAACAACCGCTTGGCCGCGCTGGAGTACTTCGGTATCCCAGGTGATGAGCGTCGCGCCGAAAGCCTGTGCAACCGCCACATACACGGCGTCTGCGCCACGTAGTTGATAGAGACGGGCTATATCAGCCGCCTGGCGCGCCAGCGTCTCGCCGAGCGGGGCTAGGGTGAGACTGGCACTCGTACCAATAAGGGTTAGGACGTGCTGAGCGAGTGATGCCCGCCCGGTTCGCCGGGCTACGGCTCCCGCGCACTCGGGTAGGACTAAAGCGGGACACACAATGTCCGTACTCAACCTCCGCGTCTTGCCGAGAAACAAGACACTATCAGTATGATATTTGTCGGTAGCAAGGGCGGCGGCTATATAAACACTGGCATCAATGGTAAGCACTACCGCCTCATCTCGGCGATAGCCTGGACGGCATCCGTCTCGCCTTGCCAAGCTGCGCTAACCTCTTTAGCTAACTCTTCCCAGGCCGCCATCCACTCTTCCGGGCTGAGTGGCTCAGGCTTCGGCGGGAGCTGCAGCGAGGTCATGGCGACGACAGGCTGGCCCTGGTCATCTACCAGCGTAATGGTCTCACCAGGCTGCAACTGTGCCACCAACTCGTCGAAATTCGCCTTTGCCTCTTCTAACGGGACAGTCGTCATCATAGCTACCATCCTGGTGCGGCCTTCTATCGATGCTGCCTGATATTGTACACGCGCCAGGCTGGACCGGCAAGACAGGCGCGACGAGTTTAATACGTAACAGGGAGGGCGAGGAGGCCGCGCAGAGCGACGTCCTGCCGCCACTGGAGGGGAGCGCCGGTCAGGGCGAGGCGGGGGAAGCGGGCCAGGAGGGCGTTGAGGGCGAGGGGCGCTTCGAGGCGGGCCAGGGGGGCGCCCAGGCAGAAGTGGATACCAAAGCCGAAGCCGACGTGGCGGTTGTCGCGGCGGCCCAGGTCCAGGCGGTCGGGGTCGGGGAACTGAGCCGGGTCGCGGTTGGCCGCGCCGAGCATGGGCAGCACCATCTGGCCCTGGCGGATACGGTGGCCGTCCCAGTCCACATCGGCGCGAGCAATCCGCCAGCCGCGCTGGACCGATGTGTCGTAGCGCAGGAGTTCCTCGACCGCACTCTCGGCCAGGTCGGGCCGCGCCCGCAACTCGGCCAGCGCGTCGGGATGTTGGAGCAGAGCCAGCATGCCGAGGCCGATGAGGTTGGTCGTCGTCTCGTGGCCCGCCACGAACAGGGTGACACACGTGGCGACCAGTTCGGCCTCGGTCAGTGTCTCACTCTGGTCGCCGGCCACCACGAGCAGGCCCAGCAGGCTGTCGCGGGGCCGGGCGCGGTGGTCCTCTACCAGGGCGCGGATATACTCGCGCATCTCCAGCAGGCTGGTCTGGGCCCGCTGCACCCCCTCGACCGTCACGCGTCCGGCGTGGCTGAATAGCTCGTTGATGCCGATGGCCCAGTCGCGGAACTTGTCGCGGTCCTCGGTGGGCGCTCCAATCATCTCCGCGATGACCGTCGCCGGCAGCGGGTAGGCCAGGTCCGCGATGATGTCCATCTGGCCGTCGCCCCGCGCCTCGACCGCCTCCAATAGCTCGTCCACCACCTGCTGGATGCGGGGGCGCAGCGCCTCGACCCGGCGGGCGGCGAAGGCGCGGTTGAGAATGGCGCGCAGCCGCGTGTGGGTGGGCGGGTCGGAGTGGGCCAACCCCACCTCGTAGTGCGCTTCCAGGGGCGCGGCGGCGCGGCGGACATCGTCCGGCAGTTGCTCCAGCAGGTAGGTCACGCGGCCGGCGCTGGAGTACAGGCGCGGGTCCTTGAACACGGCGACCACGTCGCTGTAGCGCGTCAAGACCCAGCCGCCCCACGCCTCGCTCCAGTAGACCGGCGCTTCGGCGCGGAGGCGGTGATAAGCGGGGTAGGGGTCGCTGAAAAAGTCGGCCGAGGTGAGCAGGGCGTCGAGGGACATGGGCATATCCTGAAGAGATTTACCGCTGAGGACGCAGAGGGCGCAGAGAGTTTTGATATATTTCTCTGCGCCCTTCGCGGTGATGAGTGTTAGAGGCCGTGCTGGCGGAGGTAGTCGCGGCTCAGGCGGGCGCTCTCGACCGGGGCGCGGCGCGTCTCGTCCTGCTCCACCGTCCACCAGGGGAGGTCGAGCGATTGGAGGACCGGCAGCAGGTGGTCGAAGTCCATGTCGCCCTGGCCCACTTCCAGCCACTCGTCGCCCCGCGTGTCCTTGACGTGCAGGTAGGCGATGCGCGGGGCAAAGCGGCGCACGACTTCGGCCGGCGAGCCGCCGCCGCGCAGCACCCAGGCCACATCCAGGCAGAGCGACATCAGGTTTGGGTCGGTGTGGGTGACCAGGTAGGCCAGTTCGGCGCAGTCGTCGGCGATTTCCCAGTTGTGGTTGTGGTAGCACAGACGGCGACCGTGGTCGCCGGCAATCTGGCCGACGCGATTGAGCATGTCCGCGCCGCGCTGGAAGTCGTCCCGCGTTTTGCCCGGCTTGGGCCGGCCGCTGAAGGGCAGGAACGGCGCGCCGACCTGGGCGGCGTACTCGGCGGCGCGCTTCAGGGGTTCGATTTGCTCAGCCGACCACTCGGTTTGCGTCAGGTCGCCGCCGACGTGGATACCCACCACGGCCAGGTCGTAGCTCGCGGCCAGGTCAAGTAGAATTTCGGGCCGGCCCAGGTCGAGGTGCTGCGCGCCAATCTCAAAGCCGGCGTAGCCCGCCTGAGCGACCTCGGCCAGGACATCCCCCAGGCGCTCGCGATTCATCGCCGGCCCCCAGGGCCGCGTCTGGATGCTGAGCTTGGGCGTGGTCATGTTAGCGGCCCCCGAAGCCCGTCAGCGCGATACCCTGGACAAAGTAGCGCTGCGCGACCAGGAATAGGATCAGGATGGGCGTGACCATGACCGTGCCCGCGGCGAAGGCCAGTTCCCACTTGGGGTCGTTGGGGTCGTTGAAGGTGGTCATGCCCAGCGCCAGCGTCCAGTTGTCGCGGCTGTTGATGAAGATGAGCGGGTTCATGAAGTCGTTGTAGTGCTGGAGGACGGCGAAGATGGCGACGGTCGCCAGGACGGGGCCGGACAGGGGCAGCAGCACGCGCATCAACACTTGCAGGCGGTTGGCGCCGTCAATGCGGGCCGCCTCCTCCAGTTCAAATGGAATACCACTGAAGAACTGGCGGATGAGGAAGACGTAGAGCGGCGTCGCCGCGAACCAGTACGGTACGGTCAGCGGCAAGAAGGTGTTGATCCAGCCGAAATTCTTGAACATGATGAAGCGGGGAATCAGGGTGATGATCTCCGGCAGCATCATCGTCGCCAGGAGCAGCGCGAACCAGAAGTCGCGGCCCGGCCAGCGCAGCCGCGAGAAGGCATAGGCCACCAGAACCGACGATATGACCGTGCCAAGCACCGCCCAGAAGGTAACGACCAGGGTGTTCAGGATGAAGCGCGCCATGGGCTGGATCTGGAAGACACGCTCGTAGTTGCTCCACTGCGGGTCTTTCGGAATCCAGACAATGGGGTGGGCGAAGATTTCCGTCGAGACCTTGAGGGACGAGGAAATCATCCAGAACGTCGGAGCGAGGAAACTGATGAGCAGGAGGGTCATGAGAATCTGTAGTAGGGGCAGCCAGAGCCGGCCCAGGAGCTTCTGCAACCCGGTAGCCTGGACGGCCGAGACACGAGTGGGGACAGCCTGTGGGGTCGCCATGACGTCTCCTTACTTCTCCACTTCGTAATACACCCAGCGATTGGACAGGTAGAACTGGGCGATGGTAAAGCCGATGACGATAACGAACAGTTCCCAGGCCAGCGCGGCGGCATAGCCCAGGTCAAACGACTGGAAGCCCTGGCGGTAGATGTTCAGCACCATAAACAACGTCGCGTTCTGCGGTCCGCCGTCGGTCATAATCTTGGCCGGGATAAAAATCTGGAACGAGTTGACGATGGCGATGACCATATTGTAGAAGATGAGGGGGGTCATCATCGGGATGGTCACATGGCGCAGCTTCTGCCACGCATTGGCGCCGTCGAGGCTGGCCGCTTCGAGCAACGTCTGGGGGATATTGCCCAGCCCGGCGATAAAGATGACCATCTGACGGCCAATCATCCAAAACGACATAAAGATAAATGCCGGCTTGGCGAGGCTGGGATCGAACAGCCACTTCTGGGCCGGGATGCCGAACCAGCCGAGCGCCTCGTTGAGGATACCGAAGTCCTGGTGGAAGACGCGCTGCCAGACCATGGCGCTGGCGACGGCGGGCACGATGATGGGCATATAGAAGCCGGCGCGGTACAGGTCGCGGAAGCGCATATTCTGGGTCAGGGCCAGGGCCAGAACAAAGGAGATAATCAACTGGAAGGGGACGGCCAGGAAGGTGTAGTACGCTGTATTGTAGAGGCTGAGGACGGCGTTTTCGTTGGTCAGGGCTTTCTGGAAGTTAGCCAGACCGATGAAGCGAGCGGGGGTCAGGGGAATGCCGTCCCAACGCTGGAAGGCGAGCCAGAGGGAGTAGGCCATCGGATAGGCGACGAAGACGAGGAAACCGATGATGAAGGGCGACGCGAAGAGGTAGCCTTCCACCCACTCGCGCCATTCCTGGGCGCGGGGCCGCTGCCAGCGAGGCGGTTTGATGGCGATGGCCATGCTATTCTCCTTGGGGATCGAGGGACGACGGAGGACGGAAGACGGAGGACGGAAGACGGAAGACGGAGGAGAGGCGACGAATGACAAAGGAACAATGACCAAGAACGTTTGTCAGTCTTTGGTCTTTAGTCTTTGGTCCTTCGTCCTCCGTCCTCCGTCCTCCGTCCAGGGTTACGGGTTGCTCTTCCAGTAGTCGTCCAGGAGGGCGTTGAGCTTCTTATCCACCTCCGGCATCACCTCTTCGGCCTTCTTGCTGCCCGCGATGATGGGATCCCAGCCCACCGGCTTGACGACCTCGCTCCACATCTTGCTGCGCGGCACGCCGCTGACGACGTCAATCTGGGTGTTCTTCAAGGCTTCGAGGAACGCCTTGCCGTTGGTGACGCCGAAGCGGTCCTTGATGGTCGGCAGCCAGAAGCTCTCGATGAGCTTGGGGTTGTTGGGGATGCGGCCCGACATCTCGGAGTAGGTCTTGTTGCCCTCTTCGCCCGCCATGAAGCTGGCGAAGGCCCACGCCGCGTCCTGGTTGTTGGACTTGGGCAGGATGACTCCCTCGGACCAGCCGCGATGGGCGCGCTTGGTGTCAGCGCCCTTGGGCATCATCACCACATCGAAGGGCACTTCCTTCTTTTGGGTGCGGAGATCCGGGGAATTGAGCTGCGGGAAGAACCACGGGCCTTCGTACTTGAGAGCGCAGTTGCCGGTGTTGATGGTGTTCGCGCCGCCCTGGGTATCGGAGGCCGAGGGGGCCACCTTCAGATTGTAGATGACGTCGGAGGCGATCGTCTGCACCATCTTGACGATTTCAGGCTGGTTGAACTGAGCCTTCTTGGGGTCAATGATGGTGTCGAACTCACGCTTGCCCGTCAGCATCATGAAGCCGATGTCGCGGAACCAATTGCCGTTGGGCTGGAAGCCGAACTTCTTCGCCGCCCCGCTGGTATTCGTCAGCTTCTTCGCCATCTCGACGAACTCGTCAAAGGTCCAGTCGTCTGTTGGGTACTTGATACCCGCGTCGTCGAAGACCTTCTTCGAATAGAACATGACCATGGTCGCCACTTGCGTCGGCACGAGATAGGTCTTGCCCTTGCGGCGGCAGCTCTGGTCCACGGTCGCCAAGTCGGTGGGGTAGGCCCAGGTGAACTTGTCACGCGCGATGTAGTCGTCCACGGGGGCCAGGACGCCCTTGTCGGCGTAGACCTGCCACTCCCAGCCCTGGAACCCCGCCAGGTTAGGCGGCGTGCCGCCAGCAATAGCCGTCTGGAACTTGGGGTACATGTTGTTGCCAGGATCGGCCACTGACGTCACATTGACCTTGACGCCCGAATTCCTCTCCATGAAGGTCTGAGCCAGCTTGTCCCAGGCCGGCACATCGGCCTGGTCGCCCCAGGCCATATATTCCACCGTCCCCTGCACCTTCGCGGGCGCCGGCGCTGCCGCGTTCCCGCCGGCTGGCGCTGCTGCCCCGCCGCTCGCCGGGGCTTGGGCCGCGCCACCACTGGCCGGCGCCGCTGGCGCGCTGGTCGGCGCGGACGTGCCGCCGCAGCTTGCCGCGACCAGGGTGATTAGCCCCGTCCCGCCCAGCACGAGGAACTGGCGGCGCGACATTTTCCGAGAGCCATTCTCTTTTTCCATTGTGAGCCTCCTCCTCGAGTCCCGGTCAGAGGGTGCCCATCTTCAGTCGGGAAGATGGGTCTGGTCTGACTTACCAGGTTGGCGACATGGCCGTGGCAACCCAGGGGTTGCCGGGCATCACGTGGCCCATTGTAACGCAAGACCGATTTTAAGACAACTCGTCGCTGGACAGAGCCTATACCCTATAGGCTATAGGCATTATACAGGAGATGCATAAGCCTGTCAAGAGCCGTATTGGGTAGGGCCAAGGCTCCTTCAAAGGCGTGGAATGGGGAGACAAACTCGTCCCCCGTCCCTCCTTTAGCAAAGGAGGGACGGGGCGACCCTGATTGGCTCCACCTTCCTTCGCAGGGAAGGGGAGGCTGAGGGGATAGGTCGGGCCGGGATTGGTCGTAAAGACGACTTGAGGTACAATTGGGGTGTGAAACGCCGGCCCAGGACATCGCCATGGACCACCACACAGATCGCCGCCTCGAGGACGTACGCGGAGAGCCGAGGGATGAGCTACACTTCTTGAGCCATATGCTCATAGATCGGCTTTACCACAAACTGCCGCCGGAGTTCTGGCAGCATACCAACCAGGCGCGTAAAGAGATACGCGCCGCGCTCCTGGTTCTGCTGCGCGCCGCTATCGAGCATTTGACTCATGAGTTGGAGGAGGACGAGGACAAGAAGCCTGTCAGCACACAGCGCGGCAAGATTCAGCTTGACCCGATGGATACGCCGCCTGCGACCAACGGCGCGGCCGCCGCGCCGCCTGCCCCTACCGTGCCCCCTCCTTCCATCCCTCTGGACCCTTCATCCGTCAGCCGCCAACGGAAGAAGCTCACGTTGGAGTAACAAGTCCGCCCAGGGCTGAAGCCTATGGGCTACTAAGACGAAGTCCCAAGGGGCTCAGAAATGTAGCCCCTTGGGACTTCGTCTGTCTAGCGCGATGCTTTAGCGTCGCGGGTCGGCTGAGACAACCGATCCAGCACAGCCTTGAGGCCCGCCGCCGCCGCCGACCAGGTAAACCGCGCCGCCTGGGCTGGCCCGGCCGCCCGCAGCCGCGCCCCCAGCGCCTCGTCCGTCACCAGGCGGACCAACGCCTCGGCCAGCGCATCCACATCGGTCGGCGCGACCTGGAAGGCGGCCTCGCCGACCACTTCGGGCAGCGACGAGGTGTTGGAGACTACCGTCGGCGTCCCGCAGGCCAGCGCTTCCAGGGGCGGCAGGCCAAACCCCTCGTAGAGCGACGGGAAGGCAAAGGCATCCGCCAGGCTGTAGAGGGCGGGCAGATCATCGTCGGCCACATAGCCCAGGAAGCGCACCCGCTCCTTGACCCCCAGCCGTTCCACCTGCTCAAAAATCGGACCATAGAGCCAGCCGCGCCCGCCCGCCAGGGCCAGCGTGTGCGGTAGACCCCGCGCCGGCAGCCGGGCAAACGCCTCGATAAGCCGGGCCAGGTTCTTGCGCGGCTCCAGCGTCCCCAACCCCAGGATGAAAGGGCCGTCTA
This sequence comes from Anaerolineae bacterium, assembly GCA_026129165.1. Classification (GTDB taxonomy): domain Bacteria; phylum Chloroflexota; class Anaerolineae; order Epilineales; family JAHCIE01; genus JAHCIE01. The sequence goes on along the minus strand of JAHCIP010000012.1, from coordinate 8,094 downwards.
ACCCATAACGGGCGCGGACAGCGGCGAGGGTTTCCGAGTCGTCCAGGTGACGGAAGTGGGGCGAGACGCCGGGGTAGACGACGCTGACCTTATCGGGCGGGACGTGGAGTAGGTCCATCAAGTCCTGACGGGTGTGGGCCGAGTCAGCCAGAATGTGGTCGGCGCGAGCCACGGAGCGGGGCACGGCGCGCATGAGGAAGGCGCGCAGGCGCGGCTCGGCTGTCTCCGGCACGCGGAGGAAGGTCAGATCGTGGACCGTGACCAGAGCGCGACCACGGGTCAGGGGCGGCAGGATGAAGTCGGGGCTGTAGTAGACATCGGCCTGGCCGGCCAGCCAGTCCACCGGCAGAGGCAGACCGAGGCGCCAGAGGCGGATAAAGTGGATATTGGCGAGAGGGATGCGGCGCAGGTGAAAGTTGGGCGGAAAGCCATCTATAGCGCCCGGCACTGTGACCCCGCCGCGCACCAGCAGGGTGTAGGGGGTAGCCGGGTCAAGGCCGGCCAGGGCGCGCGCCAACTCGCGGGTGTAGCGGCCAATGCCCGCCCCCTGCTGCGCGCCGGCGGTGTAGTCAATTACAACCCGCGGAACGTCCACAGACGGTTGACAGCGAAGTTCCAGAACAGGACGATGAGGATGGCCGACGCCTTGGCGAGGTTGTACCCCAGCGGGCCGAACCAGGGCGTAAACACCCAGTGGTCCAGGCTCAGGAAGACAAGCTGGTTGATGCCCAGGCCGATGAGGTTGACCAGGGCGAACTGGCCGAGTTGGGACGCCACGTGGCGCTCGCGCGACTCGGGGTAGGTCCACAGCCGGTTCCAGGTAAAGTTGCTCAGGACGGCGGCGGTAAACGAGACGGTGTTGGCCGCCGCCTTGCCCCAGCCAAAGCCGAGGATGAGCAGGTTCAGCACGGCGAAGTCAATGATCGCGCCCAGCGTGCCGACCATGGAAAACTTGATAAAGCGTTTGACCTCGCGGCGGTGCGTATACACCCGGTAGCGCAGGTGGTGGATTGGGTTGGCGGTCTCAGGCGGCGTCGGAGTCGGCCGCATCAACCAGGCCGAGAAGAAGCGCAAGGTGAACTCCCATTGAGTGAACGTAAAGAACGTCAAAAAGCTGATGAATACTCAGCGCCACTAATACCCCCAGCACGCCGAGCGCCAGACCACGCCGCGCCGCATCGCGCCGGCGCGCGGCGACCTGGAGCGAGCGTCTCAGGGCCGCCACCAGTAGCGCCAGGTAGGCCAGCAGGCCGATCAGGCCGGTCTCCGCGCCGAGGTTGAGGTAGACATTGTGCGCGTGGCCGAGGGGGTTGATCCAACGCGGCACGCGGTACGCCGGGTAGGCAGCCGCATAGTTGCCCGCGCCCACCCCGGTCCAGAAATAGTCGGCCCACATCCCGGCCGCCGCGTACCAATGGGCCACACGCTCGACGACGGCGAAGTTCTCGTCGGTCACTTCAACGTTGAGCACGTCAAAGCCGCCAAAGTATTCCGTCACGCTGCCCAGCCGGCCTTGAACGCTAGCGGGGACCAGGTTCGTCGCGCTGACCAGCAGCACGAGTAACCCACCCAGCCCCACGCCCCATAGGGCTGTGACGGCCCGCCGTCGTGTCGCCGCCGCTTGAGTCGTTGGAGGCCAGCCGAGGGTGAGCAGCAGCCAGCCTAGGACGACGACCCCCCCGCCGACCGCCGCGCCCAACCAGGCGCCGCGTGACCAACTCAGGACCAGGGCCAGGCCCAGGACCGCCCCCGCGCCGAGGAGAGGAATAACTACCCACCCAGCCTCCCGAAGGTTCAGCAACCTGTGGGAGGGTCTCTGGACAGCCCCGAAAGACCCCGTCCCAACCAACACCCAGCCGAGTAACCCACTCAGGACCGGCAGCAGCGTCAGGTTGATATAGCCGCCGAACGGGTTGGGCTGGCCCATCTCGCCAAACGCTCGCCACAATCGGCCGCCCAGAATGGCGTAACTCGGCGGGCCGAGGCGGAGAACCGACTGGGCGACTCCGCTCAGCCCTTCGAGCGTCGCGCCCAGGATAATAGCCCCACCCACCGCGGCCAGGTAAACGCCTCGGCGGCGGCCCGCCTCGTCAGCAAAGGCGAGGACCAGCAGATACGCGGCCAGGATTTCGCCCCACTTGACGACTTCCTTGAGGCCACTCGGAACGGCGGTCGCATTGGGCAGCGACAGCAGCAGCGCGCCGATAAACAGCAAAAAAGGGACCACCAGCGGGCCACGTGGGATCACAACGCGACGACGCGCCAGACCTCGTAGCAGCCACGCGCCCGCCACACCCGCCAGCAGCGCCTCGACGCCACCCGCCGCCAGCCCCCCAAGATTCAACGTCCGCAGCTCGCCAAACGGCACGGCCAGTGGCAGCAGGAGGAATGCCCAGGCGGGCCACAACAGCGTCAGCAGGCCGCCTGCCACTCCAATCAGCAGCAGCGCGGTAGTAGTAACGGGCAGGCGGGCGCAGGCCAGACCGACGGCCAGGGCCAGGGCAACGGCCCCCAGGCCGCTGAGATCCAACGGGAATCGCCTGAGAAGGGCGGTCATCCTGGCCTCAGGTCAGGCAGCCGCCGACTAAAGTCGGGGCTAGGGGGCCTTTGGCCGGCCGTCCGCCTGCGCGGACGGAGATCACCGCGTCCCTGAAGAGGGACGCCCGGCGCGCAGCGCCTCTCAGGCCCGACCTCGGTCGGCGCAATGTGGCTTCTCTCATGGCCTTGGTTTACGTGCGGGCCAACTGCTGCTTGAAGTACTCAATCGTCTGGCTCATGCCCTCTTCGAGGCTCACCGTCGGCTCCCAGCCGAGGATGTCCCGCGCGCGGGTCAGGTCGGGCCGCCGCCGCTGTGGGTCGTCCGTGGTGCGGTTGGCCTGGGGCTGGACCAGGACGATGGGCGAACTGCTGTTCGTCAGCCGCTTGATGACCTCGGCATATTCCAACATGGTTATCTCGGCCGGGTTGCCCAGGTTGACCGGGTAGGTCTCGTTCGAGTTCAGCAGCCGCACCAGCCCCTCGACTAGGTCCGACACATAGCAGAACGAGCGCGTCTGCTGGCCGTCGCCAAAGACGGTGATGGGGTCGCCCCGTAGCGCCTGGCCGATGAAGTTGGGCACGACGCGCCCATCGTCGAGGGCCATGCGCGGGCCGTAGGTGTTGAAGATACGCACGATGCGCGTCTGGAGGCCGTGCTCGCGGTGGTAGGCCATTGTCATGGCCTCGGCGAAGCGTTTGGCCTCGTCGTAGACACTGCGCGGGCCGACCGGGTTGACATTGCCCCAGTACGATTCGGGCTGGGGGTGAACGAGCGGGTCGCCGTAGACCTCGGAGGTAGACGCCATCAGAAAGCGAGCGCCCTTGGCGCGGGCGAGACCGAGCGCCTTGTGCGTACCGAGCGCGCCGACTTTGAGCGTCTGGATGGGCAGTTCCAGGTAGCCGATGGGGCTGGCAGGCGAGGCGAAGTGGAGCACCGCGTCCACCGGGCCATCAATATAGAGGAACTCCGTCACATCCTGCTTGATAAAGCGGAAGCGCTCGTGGCCGGCCAGGTGCTCGATATTGCGAATCGAGCCAGTGGCCAGGTTATCGAGTGCGACCACAGTGTGACCATCGGCCAGGAAGCGGTCGCACAGGTGCGATCCAATAAAGCCGGCCCCGCCAGTAATGACAACGCGCATCGGTACGGCACCTTTCAGGGGAAAGACAAGTTGAGCAGGCCGTGGCTGGCCCGCAACGGAGAATTATAGCGTCACATGGGGGAAGGGGTCAAAAATTGTCAGGGGTTGGCGACTTCAACCTTCCGAAGGTTCGGAAACCTTCGGAAGGTTATTCGGGGATGCCGCTCACTCCTCGGCGTGGAACGTCTTCTCGCCAGCACGGATGGAGACCGTCAGGCGGTTCTCGGCGGGCGGGATAGGGCAGACCCAGTTCTCGTTGTAGGCGCAGTAGGGATTGTACGCCTGGTTAAAGTCAATCCGCACCATCTGCCGTTCGCCGTCGGTTCCACCGTCTTCGACCTCGACGTAGCGGCCCGCGCCATAGGTCTCGGTCCCGCTGGTGGCATCGGTGAAGGGCAGGAACAGGTACTGCCCACCCGCGTCCTGGAACAGGGTGAGTTGCTGGGGCGTCCCGTCCATCTTGAAGTGCAAGTGGCCGATGCGGTAGAACTGCTGGACGGTGCCCCGGCTGGTGATGAGGGTCACCGGCTCTGGCGCGTCCAGCGGCTCGACCGACGCCAACACGTCGTAGGCTGCGTCTTCGGGGTAGTAGTTTAACCCCTGGAAGTCGGCCTGCTGTTCCTGGCTCAGCGGCGACTGCTCGTCGTCGCGGAAGAACTCGTCTTTGGCAGCCCGGAACTCACTGATGTGCGACACGTTCGACCTCCTCGTGCGGCGTCACGCCCTCTTCCAGCAGCCCGGCCAGGCGGCGAACTGTCGTGGGGGCGTGGCCTTCATACTTGTTGTTAGCAAAGGCAAAGACCTCATAGCCCTCGTCGCGCAAGGTCAGGATCTGGTCCCGCCAGAACACCAGGTCGCCGGTGCGGTCCTGGACGATCTCGCCCATGTCACGTGGTATCTGGCGGCGGTCGCCGAGGAGGCGGATATAGGCAAAATTGGCGGTGCGGACGGGTTTGCGCGGCATATAATATAGGTCTGACATGACCAGCGCCACGTTACGCGCGCCGAGCATCTGATACAGGTCTTCCTTCAGCCACGAGCGATGGCGGACCTCGACGGCGTAGCGTAGGTCTTTAGGCAGGCTGTCCAGATAGCCCGTCAGCGCGGGCAATTGGTCGGCCTGGAAGGTGTAGTCGAACTGGAGGACCAGCGGCCCGAGCTTCGGCCCCAGCAGCCGCATCGTTGTCAGGAAGGCGTCGGTCTCCAGCTCGGCGTAGTGGAGGCGCTTCTCGTGGGTGATGAGCTGCGGGAACTTGGGGCAGAACAGGAACTCGTCCGGCGTCTTGGCCGCCCAGCCCATGACGACGCTCTCACGCGGAATAGCATAGAACGTTGAATCAATCTCGACGGCCGGAAACTGCATGGCATAGGCCGGCAGGTAGTCGCCCGACTTGGTCTTGGGTGGGTAGAAGTTGCCGACCCAGGTATCAAACGCCCAGGCCATCGTCCCCAGCCACAGGTGGTCAAAGTCTAGTTTCATCACTAACCTCCTTGCTCAATCGTTCTCGATTCAGAACAATTGTACGCCATTTGCGAGTTATAGTCAACCCGGCGCTAATGCCTGCTCTAGCTCGTCTCGGTAGGTCCCCACATAAGCGATGTCCTTCAGAATCCCCTGGCCGTGTCCTTCTTTCCACATCTTGACGAAGGCTGGCTCTCCAGCCGCTGCCCAGGCTGCCAGGGTATCATATAGAACCTCCATGCGACGCTCCACCACGTTCAGCAGGCCGACGCGGTCAGTCAGACCATAGGCGTCGCAGAAGAGCCGCATTCGTCGGCCGCGCTCGCTAGGCGAGCCGAACTGAGTATCGGGGTAGAGCGGCGCGAAGCGCCACAGGGCATAGGCAATGTCCCAGGCGCGAGGCGCGGGAGCGGCGAAGTCCCAGTCAATTAGAGCCACCACCTGCCCGTCCCGTGTGACGACATTCCACGGCCCTACGTCGTTGTGGCAAATGACATCGCCTTGCGTCGGCGCGCCCACCGTAAAGCGCCACTGGGCCGCCAGGCGCGGCTGAAATGAGGTCGTCGCGTCGTGGTAGCGCCGCAAGAGCCGTGCCACCTGGATCAGGATGGCCTCGGAGCGCGCGCCCTCCAAAGACGCTGGCATTGTTTGCCCCTCGATAAAGGTCAGGACTTCACGCCCCTGCTCGTCCAGACCCAGGACACGCGGCGCCCCGTCAAACCCCTCCTCTTCCAGATGGCGCAGGAGCGCGTGGACGGCTGGCGTCCAGGCCCCCGTTGCGCGGCGCACCGTAGTACCTACGCGGACCACCACCGACGTATTGCCATCCTCAAAGCGGGTTTCGTCCATCATAAGCCATCCATACGGGCCGGTGTTTAACCCTCTTTTAGTCTTGCCCTTAGCTGAGGTTTTAGCCTCTAGGTTGGTAGACTGACCCCAGTCCACCAAGTGGTTAGAGTATCAACATGGAGGTTGACAATGCGAGTCTCGAAGAGTTGGTTGAGAAGCGTCGTGGTTGTCTTGTGTCTGTTGATGGGCGCGCAGGCAGGGCAAAGTCGTGTCGCCGCGGCCGGCGCGTGTCCCTACCTGGGTTACTGGCAATTGGATGCCAATGGCGCGCTGGGGACGCTGCGCGTGACGCCCAATGAGAGTAGCGGGGCGTGTGTCGGCGCCTTGAAGCTGGACCTGGCCTTGCGCTGGGAGGCTGTTACCTGGGCGAACGCCGGCCCGCCGACGTTCCAGTTCGTGCGCCCCTCAGCCTCGCAGACCTATAGCGGCGTGATCTATGGCGACCGCGTCCTGGGAACGTTCAGCGACAATGGGCAGACGTATTCCTGGGAGGCGCGGCGCACGCAGGGGTTGGAAGGGCTGGTCGAACTGGGCGACTACGACCACGATGGGCAGGTGGATAACCAGGACATTGTGGCCTATCTTCGCAGCTTTAAGTTCAAGCTCAACACCTACCGCGTGTGCGACGATGTGTATAACCCGGCCTGCTACCGCGAGGCCAATAGCGCCCTGTGGCGGCCGGATGGGTTGTTGAAGACCGTGGCGGCCGACCAACGGGACCGCTACGCCATCCCTGACCTGGCCTATCCGCCGGAGAAGCTGCGCAACATCCGCGAGGTGGGCAAGGCGTTACTCACTTTCCCCCAGGACGACCTACGCGCCATCTTCAACAACCAGGACCCCTGGACGCTCGATTTCAGCGGCGTCGTCAACCAGGACGGTGTCACCGGGCGCTGGAGTATCACCGCCAATGGCTATCGCGGCTGGCTGATTCTGATGTCGCGTCAGAATGGCTATGGCCGGCTGGAACTGGGCGACGGCGCCTGGACGCCCGTCTACAGGGCGACGAAGGTGAGCGCGACCCAGATCACGTTCCGCCGGCGGCTGGCGAACGGGGCCGAGCAACTGTTTAGCGGGACTATCAGCGGGTCGCGTCACGACGGTAGCCTGGGCGACCGCCTCAGCGGGACCTATACCTATAACGGCCGCACCTATGCCTGGTCCGCGTCAGGGACCGTGCGCGATGAGCAGCGCGGCACGTCTCAACTTGACCTGGTTGTAAATGGCGCCCAGGGCCATCTGTCGCTCACGTTGGGCGACGACTGGGTGGGGCGGCTCAAGCTCGCTACGGCGAAAAATACCGATATCGCCATTGACGATACCTCTGTCGCCTGGGAGGGGCTGGATCGCATCAGCTACGACCCGGCCACGCGGCAGGTCCGCTTCCGCCGCCCTGGCAGCGCGCAGACCTACACCGGAACGGTCGCAGACTACTCTTCACCCCTCGGCATCAGCGGCCAGTTCACCTCGGGCGGCCAGCGCTATGACTGGAGCGCCACCCCCCAGTTGGCTCAGGGCGGCACCTACCAGGATGGCTGCCGCGAGCGGGCGGACTGGGAAGTGGGCAACGTGTGCCACATCATCTATCTGTCAACGGAGACGAGCCGCTGGAACGTGGCCCACGAGATTCTCGGCCACGGCTCGTTCGCCAACGTCTCGCTGGGGCGGACGCCCTACAGCGACGCCACGCGTAGCGCCTACAACCAGGTGGGCTTCCGCCGCGACAGTCGAGCGCTGCCAACCCGGCCGGGTTTCGTCAGCAGCTACGCCGCGCAGAACGGCGATTGGAGCCATGACTATGTCGAGACCGTCAGCGCCTATGTCGGCGGCCGCACCCAACTGTGGTCCCTGGCCTATGCTGACCTCAACGGCGGCTCGGACCTGCTCAAGCAGAAGATGGAGTTTGTGCGGGCTAGAGTCTTTGAGGATACGAATATTGATCGCACCTGGCAGATCAACGCCAACGGCTTCACGGGAACGCTGACCCTCACCTTTGGCACGTCCTACTCCGACCTGCTGTGGGGGCAGTTGAAACTGGATAACGGGCCGCAGGAAGGCTTAAGCGCTGTCCACTTCAACGGGACGACGCTGACCTTCCGCCGC
>JAHCIP010000119.1 GCA_026129165.1 Anaerolineae bacterium | reverse complement strand
GCGAGCGCCCGATAATCTCGCGCATGATCTCCGAGCTGCCGGCCCAGATGCGGTGGACACGGGCGCTGGCGAACAGGCGCGTGATGGGGTACTCCAGCATGAAGCCGTAGCCCCCGTGAAGCTGGACGCATTGGTCGGCCACCCGGCCCAGCAGCTCCGTCGTGTAGAGTTTGGCTTCTGCCGCAATCTCGGCGCTGAGGCGGCCCGCGTTGTGGTCCATGACACAGCGGTCCACAAAGACCTGGCCGATGTCAATCTCAGTCTTCATGTCGGCCAGGCGGAAGCGGTTGTACTGGAAGCTGCCGATACGTTGGCCGAAGGCCGTGCGCTCTTTGACATAACCGAGCGTCATGTCGTAGGCGGCGCGGGCCATGGCGATGGAGGTGCAGGCTTCAATCAGCCGTTCGTCGGCCAGCAGTTGCATCAGGTAGTGGAAGCCCTCGGCGGGGTTGCCCAGGACGTTCTCGGCCGGCACCCGCACGTCAGTGAAGAATAGCTCGGCGGTGTCCATGGCGCGGTGGCCCAGCTTCTCCAGCTTGCGGCCGCGCTCGAAGCCCATCATGCCCGGCTCGACCAGGAACAGCCCGATCTGGCGCGGGTTGTGGGGGTTGGTCTTGGCGGCGACGATAACCAGGTCGGCGTTGATGCCGTTAGAGATGAAGGTCTTGGCCCCGTTGAGCACCCAGGCTCCATCCCTCGGCTCGGCGCGCGTCTTCATGCCGGCCAGGTCGCTGCCCGCGGCCGGCTCGGTCATGGCGATGGCGAGAATGGTATCGCCGGAGACAGCGCCGGTCAGGTAGCGCCGCTTCTGGTCGGGTGTGCCGAAGTGGTCCAGGTAGGGCGCGACGACGGTGCTGTGCAGGCCGAGGGCCAGCCCGCCCTCGTTGGCCGCCGCCAGTTCCTCCGCTACGATTTGGTCGTAGCGGAAGTCACGCGCGCCCGCCCCGCCATACTCCTCATCGGCCCAGGTGACGAGGAAGCCCGCCCGCCCCGCCTTGCGCCAGACCGCCTTGGGCACCAGCCCCGCCTTCTCCCACGCCTCGGTATGCGGGACGACCTCCCGCGCCAGGAATTCGCGGAACGCCTCGCGGAACAGGTCGTGCTCGGTCTCGAAGTGCAGCCGGTCCATCCTTACCTCCCTCACCTACAAGAACCTTCTTGGCAGAATTAACAGAATTTGGGGGATTTACAAACCTTGTACCGTCAAGTCTGTGCTGTTCATTCAGGTAATTCTGTTAATTCTGTCAAAAACAGTCTGGTCCTAGCGTACCCCCAGCAACACCTCCACCGTCAACTGGTCGAGCCGTTCGTAGGGCAGGCCGCGCTGACCCAACGCGCCTCGGTCGAACTGGAGGGCCTTGAGAGCGTCGGCGGTGTCGCGGCTGTAGCGGCCCGGCAGGCCGGCGAGGTTGGGGTCGGCCTGCCCTATCTCGGCCAGCAGCGCTTGAATTTCGGCGTCGGCCCCAAAGCGGGCCGCCTTGTCCTTGAGGATGAGATAGGTCCGCATACAGCCTCGCGCGAAGGCCTTGACGTCCTCCAGGTCGGCGGTGCGGTAGGCGTGAGCGTCGAAGTGGCGGTTGCCCGCGTAGCCCACGTCCTCCAGGAACTTGACCAGGAAGAAGCTCTGCTTCAGGTTGTGGGAGCCGAAGCGGAAGTCCTGGTCGTAGCGGGCGAAGTTTTGGTCGTTGAGGTCAATGTGGAACAGCTTGCCCGCGTCCCACGCCTGGGCCACGGCGTGCATAAAGTTTAGCCCGGCCATGTGCTCGTGGGCCATCTCCGGGTTGACGCCGACCATCTCCGGGTGGTCGAGGGTGGCGATGAAGCCAAGCATGGCCCCGGTCGTGGGCAGATAGAGGTCGCCGCGCGGCTCGTTGGGCTTGGCTTCGAGGGCGAACTTGAGGTCGTAGCCCTGGTCGCGGACGTACTCGCACAGGAAGTTGAGGGCGTCGCGGAAGCGCTTGCCGGCGTCGAGCGGGTCCTTGCCGGCGTCGGTCTCGGTCCCCTCGCGGCCGCCCCAGAAGACATAAATCTTGGCCCCGAGTTCCACGCCGAGGTCAATGGCGCGCATGGTCTTCTGGAGGGCGTAGGCGCGGACGCGGGCATCATTCGAGGTGAACGCGCCATCGCGGAAGGCCGGGTCGGTGAACAGGTTGGTGGTCGCCATGGGGACGACGAGGCCCGTGTCGGCCAGGGCCTGCTTGAAGTCGCGCACGATGCGGTCGCGGTCGGCGGGCGTGGCGTCAATGGGAACCAGGTCGTTGTCGTGGAAGTTGACGCCATAGGCGCCGACTTCAGCCAGCAGGTGGACGATCTCGACGGGCGATAGGGCCGACCGCACCGGCTCGCCAAAGGGGTCGCGGCCCATGTTGCCCACGGTCCACAGGCCAAAGGTGAATTTGTGTTCGGGTTGGGGTTGATAGTCAGCCATTGGATTGCTCCCTGGGTGGGTAGAGTCTATAGGAAAACATGATACACCCGTCGGGGGGAGTTGGTCCAATGCCGAGGCGAGAGCACGGATGAAGAGGATGGACGGATGAGACTGCCCCTTGGCGCGGTTTCGGGTATACTATAGAGCCAGAATTCAGCGAAGGGGGCTACGATGTCTGCCAACTCAATCGTTCTCAATCATGCGACGGTCCTGGACGTGGTGCAGGGCAAGCTCTTGCCCGACTACCGCGTCGTGGTTCGGAATGGGGTCATCGAGCGCGTCGAGCCGGTGAACGAGGATGACCTGGCTGGGCCGGCGGACGAGACGCTGGACGTGCGCGGGCTGACCGTGATGCCCGGCCTGTGCGACGCCCACGTCCATGTCCTGGCCTGGACGGCCAACCTGACGCAACTGCTGCGGATGCCGCCTAGCTACACGGCGGCGCGGGCGGTGGGCATCCTCGAAGACATGCTGATGCGCGGTTTTACGACCGTGCGGGACGCGGCGGGGGCCGACTTCGGCATCGCCCAGGCGGTGGATGAAGGCTATCTCAAGGGGCCGCGTATCATCTTCTGCGGCCACTCGCTGTCCCCCACGGGCGGCCACGGCGACAAGCGGGCGAAGGGCGAGCAGGTAGTCGAGGGCATGGGCTGGGGCCACGGCATGAGCGTCATCTGCGACGGGGTAGCCGAGGTGCGCCGCGCCTGCCGCGAGGAAATCCGCAAAGGCGCGAGCCATATCAAACTCATGCTGTCGGGCGGGGTGGCCTCGCCGACGGATCGCATCACCAACTTGCAGTTCTCGGAGGAGGAGGTGCGGGCGGCGGTGGAGGAAGCCGACATGGCGGGGCTGTATGTGATGGCCCATGCCTATACCACCCGCGCCGTCAACCGCGCCCTGGCCTGCGGCGTGCGCTCGCTGGAACACTGCAATCTAGTGGACGAGAGCAGCATTGACCTGTTCCTGAAGCACGACGCCTTTATGGTCCCGACCCTCGTGACCTATGAGGCGCTGGCCCGCGAGGGCGTCGAAGCGGGGCTGCCGGCGAATCTCCTCGGCAAGCTGCAAATCGTGATGGAGAATGGGACGCGGGCGCTGGCTCTGGCCCACGAGGCCGGCGTTAACCTGGCCTATGGCACCGACCTGCTGGGCCAGATGCACCGCTTCCAGTTGGAGGAGTTCGCCATTCGGTCACAGGTTCAGCCGCCCATTGACATTATTCGCGCGGCCACCGTCAACGCCGCCAGGCTGTTCAACGAGGTCGGTCAGACGGGCGTCGTCGCGGCGGGGGCGCGGGCCGACCTGCTGGTGGTGGACGGCAACCCGCTAGAGAACCTGGCCTGTCTCCAGGACCCGGAGCCGTGCTTGAAGGCGATACTCAAGGGTGGCGTGTTCTTCAAGAATACATTGTCGACTTGAGAGCAGGGAGGGGGATGGCATGGCCAGCGTGTTAGATAGTCGGGAGCAAATTGCCGCCCACCACTTTAACCAGGCGCGGCAGCAGGGAACGATCCAGGACATCCTGGCCCGGTTGACGGGCCGCTCCAACGACCTGTTGTCCTATGAAGAGGTGCGGCGCCAGCTCAAAGGCCACGTGATTGGGAAGCGCGATCTGCACGAGATCCCCGTGGCAGCCATCATCGGCAGCGTGGGCCGCTACCAGGACTTTACGCGCCAGTTCTTGCCGAGGAATCCGTCCACTGTCGGTCGCTGGTCGAAGATCAAGGTCGAGATGGAGGGGGCGCAAGGCGTGTGGCCCATCGAGGTCTATAAGGTGGGCGATGCTTACTTCGTGCTGGACGGCAACCACCGCGTCTCGGTGGCGCGGGCCGAGGGCGCCAGCCACATCGAAGCCTATGTCACCGAAGTGGAGACGCGCGTCCCCCTGACGCCCGATGTCTCGCCCGATACCCTGATCCTCAAGGCCGAGCAGACCGATTTCTTTGAGGCCACTGACCTGGACCAGACGCGGCCCGAGGCCAACCTGACGGTGACGAACCCGGGCCAGTACGAGGCGCTGCTGGACGACATCGAGGACAAGCGGCGGGTCATGACCGAGGCGCAAGGGGGCGAGGTGAGCCTGGCCGCAGCGGCAACGGCCTGGTACGAGGAGGTCTACCTGCCCATCGTGCACGTGATACGCGAGCGGGGCATGTTGCGCGACTTTCCGAACCGCACGGAAACCGACCTGTACGTCTGGATTTCGCGGCGGCGGGCGGAACTGGAAGAGACGCTGGGCTGGGCGATTGATGTGGGCACGGCGGCGGCGGATGTCGCCAGCGCGCGCGGGAAGTCGCCCGTCCAGACGGCGGCGAACCTGGGCGGAAAGCTCATCCAGGCCGTGACGCCGTCGGTGTTTGAGGCCGGGCCGCGACCCGGCCAGTGGCGGCGCGACCGCCATGCATCCGAACCGGAAGTTCGCTTCGCCGGCAGCATTCTGGTACCGATCAATGGCGAGGCGGACGGTTGGGACGCGCTGAGCCAGGCGATCCTGGTGGCCCAGCGTGAGGGCGGGCGGCTCAATGGCCTCCACATTGTCCAGACGGCCGAAGCGCGGGAAAGTGAGGCGGCGCGGGCGGTTCGGGCCGAGTTCGACCAACGCTGCCAGGCGGCGGGCGTGCGGGGCAACCTGGTCATCGAGGTGGGGGGCGTGACGGCGACGATCTGTGAGCGGGCGCGCTGGAACGACATGGTGGTGGTGACGCTGGCCCACCCGCCGAGCGCCTCGCCCATGGCGCGCCTGCGCAATGGCTTTCGCGGCCTGGTCCAGCTGTGCTCGCGCCCTATCCTGGCCGTCCCGCACACCGTCTCGCCCCTCAGCGCCGCGCTGGTCAGCTATGATGGCAGCGCCAAGGCCACCGAGGCCCTCTACGCCGCCGCCTACCTGGGGCTGCACGGGGGAACGCGGCTGGTCGTGCTGACCGTCCTGGGCGACGGCCCCGCGACGGACGAGACCTTGGCCCGCGCCCGTCAGTATCTCGATGCCCACGAAGTTCAGGCGACCTATCTGACCGCGCCCGGCCCGGTGGCCGAGGCCATCCCGCGCGTCGTCGCCGAGCAGGGCTGCGACCTTATCCTGATGGGCGGCTACGGCTACACGCCGCTCATCGAAGCGGTGTTAGGCAGCGCCGTGGACCAGGTCTTGCGCGAGAGCCAGGTTCCCGTCCTCATCTGCCGCTGAACGCGCGTCATACCGGAAGCGTTGAGTCAGATACAAGGGCTGATCGTCAGCCTCTTAGGCTTTCATACGATAGCCAGATGGCTTATGAAAGTTAACTATTAAACCGCGTATTGCTTGGTTGTCACCCTGAGCGAAGCGACGGGTCTGCTCCGATAACCCTGGCCGAGTTATACCTCGCTTCGCTCGGCATGACATAACGATTGCACGATTAAATAGTTAACTTTCATTAGCGCCTCTTCTGGCTGTCGCCTGGAATAGTGAGAAGACTGTGGCGCAAGACAATCGAGGCTTGTTAAGTCCATGGGAGGCGCCGCGCCCGTAGCGGGCAGCTCTCCGACGTGGAGGGGGTTGTTTGGGCCGAGGAGCCCGTTCTGGGCCGTGTGGCGGAGCAGGCGCAATTGCTCGGCGCGGGGCGGGCCATCCTGCTCCAGTTGGCCCATCCCCTGGTCGCGGCCGGTGTGGCCGACCACAGCAGCTTCCAGACCGACCCGCTGGGCCGGCTGCAACGCACGCTGAACATGATGCTGACCATTGTGTTTGGCGACCGTGCCCAGGCCGAGGGGATGCTGCGCCAGTTCCACGCCGTCCACGTCCCCATCCAGGGCCAGTTGCCCGACCCGGCCGGCCCGTTCGCCGCTGGCGTCGGCTACCGCGCCCAGGACCAGGCCCTCAAGCTGTGGGTCCACGCGACGCTGATGGACACCGGCCTGCTGGTCTATGAACGCTTTGTGCGGCCGCTGTCGCCCGCCGAGCGCGACGCCTTTTACCAGGACAGCCGTCTCCTGGCGCGGCGCGAGGGCATCCCCGAGTCCCTCATTCCGCCGACGCTCCACGACTTCGACGGCTACATGGCGCGCATGTTGACCAGCGACGAGTTGACCGTCTCCGCCACGGCGCGGGCGCTGGCCTATGATGTGTTTCATCCGCGTGTGTGGCTGGGGCTGCGGCTGGCCGCCCTGGTGAGCCAGTGGGTGACGGCGGGCCTGCTGCCCGACCGGCTGCGGCAGGCATATGGCCTGGCCTGGTCGCCGCGCCACGAGGCGCTGCTGGTCGGGTTGAGCCGCGTGGCCCGGCCGGCCATTCCCCTGCTGCCCGCGCCGCTGCGCCTGATGCCCCAGGCCCGCGCCGCCACGGCCCGCCTGAGGACCGGCCCTAGCTCCCCCACATAGCGGGCTATCTCACCTGGCGCACAGGGTGTATCAGCCTATGCACGGGGCTGTAGCATTGGGTGATGAGGGGTGTATCACCCAATGCACGGGGTTGTATCGTCTGGTGGGGGTGTGTCATCCCGTGAGGGGAGGTATCTCATCGGCTGGGGAGGGGTACCTCATCGGCTGGGGAGGGGTACCCCATCTCTTGCGGTGGGGTAGTGTCTCAAAGCGTAACGAACTAGACTCATCTTAACAAGACCCATCCTAACCAGACCCACAGGTCATGACCCACCCAACCAGACCCAGCGGCGGGGGGGTGGTTTTCCTCCATCGGGTGGGGAGGGGGAGGACGGAGGACGGAAGGCAGAAGGCAGAAGGCAGAAGGCGGGAGGTGGAAAGGCGCAGAGCCGTGGCGTTTAGCCACGGATTTGGCAATCAGAAAGGATGCGACATGCGTGCTTTTGAGCGTGCGCCAGCCGTGGGCGTGGCTGATTATCCACGGCGGCAAGGACATCGAAAATCGGTCGTGGCGGACGAATGTCCGTGGCCGTATCCTTATCCACGCCAGCCGGTCTATGGAGTACAGCGACGAAGAGGCGGCTGAAGTCTGTCGGGAGTATTGCGTCGAGCCGCCACCAACGTTTGACCGAGGCGGTGTCATCGGCAGTATCGAGATTGTGGACTGTGTCACCGACCACGAGAGTTCGTGGTTTGAGGGTGAGTACGGGTTCGTTTTGAGTGACCCGCAGCCACTCCCCTTCTACCCATGCTCAGGGCGTGTTGGCTTCTTCGATGTGGACCTGGCTGCGGAAGCCGCTCCGCCGCCTACCCCTACGGAGGCTAAGCCTCCGCGGAAACCAGGCCAGAAGCGCCGAACCCGACCACGCTCGCCTGATGACATCCCGATCCCCGGCTTTGGTAGTTGGGAGGAGTATGAGCGCGCCATGCGCGTCTACAAGGAGGCCGAGGCTACACGCGAGCAGAGCGAAACTGACCACTAACCACTGACCACTGAAGAAGGAGGACACGCATGAACAAGGGGTTGATCGCCAAGACATCCATTACCATCCACGCGCCGCGTGCCCAGGTCTGGCAGGCGCTGGTGACGCCGGACGCCATCCAGCACTACATGTTCGGGACGCAGGTCGCCTCGGACTGGCGCGAGGGCAGCCCGATTACCTGGTCGGGCGAGTGGCAGGGCCAGGCGTACCAGGACAAGGGCCAGGTGCTGCAGTTTAGGCCCGAACACACCTTGCAGTATACCCATTACAGCCCGCTATCCGGCGCGCCCGACCTCCCCGACAACTACCACACCGTCACCGTGGAGTTGATGAGCCAGGGCGACCAGACCCGCGTCACGCTGAGCCAGGACAACAACGCGACGGAGGAAGAGCGCGACCACTCGGCCAAGAACTGGGAGATGGTGCTGACGGGCCTGAAGCAGTACGTGGAGCCGTAGAAGTGAGTTGGACGATCTAGTGTCATTCAAATATACTTTGTCTAACGTTAGCTAACGATGGCTAGTTAGAGAGGTGGAAATGGCAACCGCAAAGCACGTGGTCAAAATCGTCAGCGCGACCGAGGCCAAGAACCGCTTCGGAGAGATTCTCAAGGCGGCTTACCTCCACGCCGAGCACCTGATCATCGAGCGCGATGGAGTGCCCGTCGCTGCCATCGTCCCGATTGCTGATTATCAGGAAACCTTTGCGCTAGACGAGACAGGAAGCGCCGAAGCGACAGGGGAGGATCAACGACGCCGACAGGCCCGTCTCAGCCTGGCCGAATTTCTGAAGCAGGTCCATAGCCAACCGCCCGATGTGTCAGAGGATGAGGCCGAGGCTGATATCGCTGAGGCCATTCAGGCAACACGGTCAAGGCCATGAGAGTTGTGCTGGATACCAATATCCTGGTGAGCGCGCTCCTGGTCAAAAACGGTATCCCCGCCAGGATTATTGAACGTGTCGAGCAATTCGAGCTGCTAGGGAGCAACGAGACGCTGGCTGAACTCGAACGAGTGTTGCACTATCCACGGCTTCAACGCAAGTACAGTCTGTCCGAAGTGATCATCACGGTTTTATCCAGAGGGTACGCGAGGCAAGTCTGAAGGTATCCCCATTATTCCTCCGGCCCGCTTTCTCAATCTCCTTACGGTAATCTAGGGTGAACGCTACCCCGACGCCGTACCCCGAGGTCAACCGCATACTCTACACCCTCCATCACGCCGCCGTGGTTTCCAAGCGCGCCGCCGCCGCGTGGGCGCAGACGGCCCTCGAGCCGCGCTGGCGGCCCCTGATCCAGCGCGCCCAGGCCCACCGCCTCGACTGGGCCGGCCCCGCCGACCCGGACGCCCTAGCCGAGACGCTGGCGTTCATCCAGTGGGTCGTGGGTGGTGAGGGGTCAACCAACCCTTAGCCGTCGAATACTGACCAGCAGATGGCGTTGCGTAACCGCTGATCATCCAGGACGAGATCGCGAATCGCCCCCGGCAGTTGGTCGCGCTGCCAGCGGCACTCGAGCCGGCCGGCCATCTCGCCCTCACCTTCGGGCGCCGCCGCGCGCGCCGCCTTGATCGCGTAGGCGGCCGCGCCTAACTCGTGCGCGGCGACGTGCGCGACCGCCGCCGCCTGACCGGCCGCATACGCGGCATGGCGCGCCGCTCCCGTCAAGTCCCTGGCCGCGGCGTTGGCATGGCCGGCCGCCGCGCGGGCCTGAGACATCGTAATCTCGCCGCGCACCCAGGCTCGCGCTTGCTCAATGGCGTGACGCGGCCGAGGGTCCGCCGGCTTGGCCGCCTCGAAGAGGGGCAGGACGTGTTCCGCACACGCGGCTGCCCATAAGGCCAGAAGGTGATGGTCTGCATCGGTGAGCGTCCCACCTCGGCGGATGGTGATAAAGCGAGGGTCGCGTTCTTTGGGGAGAATCACAGTTGTGCCTGTCTTTCTAGCATCTGCTAATTTATCATTCGGCTACCTCCGGTTGTTTCAGAGAGTATTATACTACTACGGCCTACGGCCTGGGAACTTCTCCGCCCCCCACAACGTCCTAGACTAGACACCCATTCTTTATTCCCGTACAATGGGATATAGGCTGAAACCCCTGGTTTGCCCTTTAGCCGGAGAGTTCCTCGATGAATACCTTACGTGTCCCTTCCCTACGCACCCTGGTCCTGGCGCTGCTGGCCCTGGTGGTTGGCGTGATCGCCGCCTGCCAGCCCCAGACGCCCGAGCCATCGCCGACGGGTGTGCCGCCCACCGCCACCCAGGCGGCCAAAATTGAACCCCAAACCACGCAGCCAACCCAGGCCCCTAGCCAGCCGGCGGCCCAGGCGACCAGCCAGCCCAGCGGGCCGGCCGCCCGGCCCACCGCCACACCCGGCCGCATCGTCGGCCTCGGCGCGGCCAGCTTCGCCAAAGCCCAGGATCCGCTCCGAGTGCTGGCGACGCAGCCCCAGGCCGACGCCAAAGACGTGCCCGTGGGCGGGCCGCAGTGCCCCACCTCCAGCCTCCAGGCGGCGCAGCAGGCGACGGCCCAGGCTCCCAGCCCGACCCCGCCCGCGTTCCAGGCCGCTGGCGTCAAGCCGCCGCTGTCGACCGCCGCCGAGGAACCCGCCCCCCAGCCCTGCCCGCGCCTCGTCGTCCAGTTCAACCACCCCGTCGTGCCGTTGGTCGGTGTGGCGGACCAGTCTACCCTGCCCAACCCGCTGACCCTCGACCCGCCTAGCCAGGGCAAGGGCGAGTGGCTCAACACCTCCACCTTCGCCTTCTACCCGACAGGGCTGCGAGCCAATACCAAGTACACCGTCACTATCGCGGCGCTGACCGACCTGGTGGGCCAGAAGCTTGACGCGCCCTTCACCACCAGCTTCACCACCGCCGCGCCCGGCGTCTTCCGCAGCCAGCCGGCGGCCGACGCCAGGCAGGCGCTCGTCAACCAGCCCATCCGCGTCGTCTTCAACACCGCCATGAACCAGGGCGAAACCCAGGCCGCCTTCAGCCTGCGTCCGCAGGGCGGCCAGCCGGTCGAGGGCAGCGTTAGCTGGGAGGGGACGACCCTGGTGTTCAAGCCGGCGCAGCCCCTGGCGACGGGCACGACGTACCAGGTGCAGATTCGGGCTGGCGCGAAGGACGCCCAGGGCACGTCCAGCCTCCCCGCCGACCTGGGCTGGACCTTCCAGAGCGAGGCCACGCCGGGCCTGGCCGCCAGCCAGCCGCAGAACGGCGCGACCAACTATGAGGGCGGCGTCCAGTTGACCTTCGCCAGCCCGATGGACCGCGACGCCTTCCAGTACGACATCGCGCCCAAGCCGACCTTCCAGAATGCTTACTGGCAGAACCCAGAGTCGACGCAGGTCGCCATCGGCGGTGACTGGCAGCCCTCGACCCAGTACACCGTCACGGTCAAGGGGGCGTCCAAGACGCGCTCTGGGCTGACACTGGGCCGTGACATCACCCTCCGCTTCACCACCGCGCCGGCCTTCCCGCGCTTCCAGTTGGGCGTGCCGTCGCTGGCGGCCATGTACGACGCCAACCGCCCGCCGACGCTCTCCGTGGCGAGCCTCAACGTCGGTCAGTTCAACCTGAGCCTGAGCCGCCTGCCCGCCGCCGACGTGGCGAACCTGCTGAGTGAGAACGGCTACAGCCTCATTACCAAATACACGCCGCCGGCCAGCGCCCGCGTCCGCGAGTGGACCGAACGGGTCACCGCGCCGCTCAACGCCACGACGGTCACGACCATCACCCTGACCACCGCGCCGCTGCCGCCGGGCGCCTATCTACTCGACATCTCGACGCCGGACAAGGGGCCGCGCAACAGCGACCTGGGCCGGCCGCGCCACGTCCTCATCGTCTCCGAGGTCAACCTGCTGCTCAAGCGGAGCGACCGCGAGGCGCTAGTCTGGGCGACCAGTCTCAAGACGGGCCAGCCGGTGGCCGGGCTGCCGCTGCGCGTCTTCACCGCCGCCGGCAAGGACCTGGGCACGGGGACGACGGACCAGGACGGCCTGCTGCGCCTCCAGTTCAACCCCGTCCAGAACCCCTATACCGAAGTCATCGCCCTGTCAGAGCGCGACGGGCAGGTGGTGGCCGGCGTCGGCAGCAACTGGGCCGAGGAGATTCGCTCCTACAACTACGGTCTGGACAGCGCCATCGTCCAGCCCGACTTTACGGCCCAACTCTATACCGACCGCCCCATCTACCGCCCCGGCGACAAGGTCCTCTTCCGGGGCATCGTCCGCCAGGGCCGTGACCTGGCCTACAGCATCCCCAACCTGGACACGCTGCGGGTGGAGTTGCGCCAGTATGGGACCCGGCTCGGCGCGCAGGACGTGCGCCTGACGCCCTACGGCGGCTTCTCCGGCGAGTTCACCCTGCCCGCCGGCCTCGCCCCTGGCCCCTACCAGGTCCAGACCTTCTTAGGCGCCGAGCCTGGCCCGGATAGCTCTGTGCCGCAAGCGGTGGCCGTGGCCGAGTTCGATGTGGCCGAGTACCGCAAGCCGGAGTTCGAGGCGACGGTCAAGCCGGACAAGGTAGACTACGTCAACGGCGAGACGATGAACGTCACGCTGGACACGGCCTACTTCTTTGGCGGCCCCGTGGCCGACACGGCCCTGGTCTGGCGCGTCCAGACCGCGCCCTACACCTTCCCGCAGCCCGAACGGCTCAAGGGCTACTGGGATTTCTCGGACTTCGACACGCTGATCAGCCGCCGCCCCGGCCCCCAGCCGACGCCGGCCGCCATGCCAGGCCGCAGCGGGACGGGCAAGACCGACAAGCAGGGTAAGTTTACCTTCCAGGTCCCGGCCAACCTGGGGGACAAGCCGACCAGCCAGGAGTTCAGCGTCGAGGTCGAGCTGACCGACGCCAGCGGCCAGGCCGTCGCCAGCCGGCGCACGGTGGTGGTCCACCAGGGCGCGTTCTACATCGGTCTGCGCCCGCGCAGCTATCTGGCCTCCGTCAACCAGCCCGCCAATGTGGACGCCATCGTGGTGGACACTCAGGGCGTCTCGGTGACGAACCAGGCGCTCACGGCCACCGTCTACCGCCGCGAGTGGAAGCTGGGGACGCAGAAGGACCAGTTTGGCAACACCTTCCCCGCCGCCGAGCCAAACGATACCCAGGTGGCGAGCGTCCCGGTGACGACCAACGCTCAGGGCGCGGCCGTCGTCCAGTTCACGCCGTCCCAGGCGGGTACGTACCGCATCGTGGCCGAGGGCAAGGACAGCCGGGGCAACACCGTGCGCAGCGCGACCTACGTGTGGGTCGCGGGCGGCGAGACGGTGGCCTGGCGGCGGACCGGCCCCGACCGCTTCGACCTGACCCCCGACAAGAAGACGTACACCGTGGGTGACACGGCCCGCATCCTCGTGTCCGTGCCGTTCGCGCCGGCCGAGGCGCTGCTGACGGTCGAACGCGCAGGCATCCGCGAGGTGCGCCGGCTGAGCCTCAAGAGCCAGGGTGAGACGGTGGAGGTGCCCATCACCGCCGAGATGGTCCCGAACATCTACGTCTCGGTGGCGGCGGTCCAGGGCGGCACGGCGACCCAGTTGCCCCAGTTCGCCATGGGTCTGGTCAACCTGGACGTTTCGACCGCGCCGAAGGTCCTCACGGTGAGCGTCGCGCCCGACAAGCCTGGCCCCTACCTGCCCGGCTCAACCGTCACCCTCAACGTCGAGGCGAAGGACGCGGCGGGCAAGCCGGTTCAGGGCGAGTTCTCGCTGGCCCTGGTGGACAAGGCTATCTACAGCCTGGCCGACGATAAGACTAAGCCGCCGGTGGACGTGTTCTACCACCCGCAGCAGTTGGGCGTCGAGACGGGCGCGTCGCTGGTCCGCAACGTCAACCGCCTCGCCGCCCGCCTCCAGTCCGGCGGCGGCGGGGGTGGCGGCGGTGACTTTGCCGCGCCGGCGCCGCTGCGCCAGGACTTCCGCGACACCGCCTTCTGGCAGCCCACGGTCGTCACTGACGCGCAGGGCAAGGCGCGGGTGGACGTCAAGCTGCCCGACAACACGACGACCTGGGTGGTCAACGTGCTGGGCGCGACGCGCGAGACGCTGGTGGGCCAGGCGCGCCTTGAAACCATGGCGAGCAAGCCGTTCTTCGTCCGCCCCGCCCTGCCCCGTTTCCTGATGCAGGGCGACCAGGTTAAGCTGGCGGCAGTGGTCCAGAACAACACGACCGGCGCGGTTAGCGGCCAGGTGACGCTCCAGACGCGCGGCCTGGACGGCAAGGTGGACCCGATTCGGGTCAACGTGCCGGCGCAGGGCAGCCAGCGCGTCGAGTGGGACGCGGTGGTCGGCGCGGTGGACGAGGCGCAAGTCACGTTCGCCGTGGACGGCGGCGGCCAGAGCGACGCGGTCCAGATCAAAGTGCCCGTCTACCGCCCGGCTACGCCGGAGACGGTGGGCACAGCGGGGATGGTCACCGAGCGCGCCGACGAGGTCATCCGCGTGCCAGTCGAGGCGGCCAACGCCCTCGGCGGGCTGACGGTCAACCTCAACCCGTCGCTGGCCGCCGTCACCTCTGACGGCCTGCGCTACCTGGAAACCTACGAGTGGGACTCGACCGAGAATGTGGTCAGCCGCTTCCTGGTCAGCGTGGCCTCGCTCCGCATGGCCCAGGCCATGAACCTACCGGTCAACCGCGAGGCGGTGGCCGCTAAGGTTCAGGACGACTTGCAGCTGCTCTATCGCCGCCAGAACCAGGACAACGGCTGGGGCTGGTGGCAGGAGGGGGTGTCTAATCCCTTCCTTACCGCCTATGCGGTCTTCGGGCTGCAAACGGCCAAGGCGGCCGGGCTGGACGTCAACACCGAGCGCCTGGAGCGCGCCCTGACCTTCCTCCAGGAGTCGGCCAACCAGCCGCTTGAGCCAGGCGCGGTGGGCGTGATGAGCCAGCGGGCTTTCATCCTGTACGTGCTGGCCGAGGCGGGCCGCCCCGACGTGGCGAAGATGACCGCGCTCTACAACCAGCGCAACGACATGAGCCTGTACGGCCAGGGCTACCTGATGCTCGCCCTGCAGCGCGCCGACGCGCAGGGGCAGGCGCAGCGGGTGCAGGCGCTGGCGCAGAACTTCGTCAGCCAGGCCAAGCTGGGCGCGACGGGCGCCAAGTGGGAAGAGGCGGTCCAGAACCCGAACACCCTCAACACCGATGTGCGGACGACCTCGATTATCCTGCTCGGTCTGGCGCGGGTCAGCCCCCAGGAGGCGACGCTGCCCAACGCGGTGCGCTGGCTGATGAGCGCGCGCGGCGGCAACAGCGCGTGGCGCTCGACGCAGGAGACGGCCTGGGCCATCCTCGCCCTGACCGAGTACCTCACGGCGCGCGGCGAGACCGGGGCGGCCTACAGCTACAGCGTCAACCTGAACGGCAAGGACTTGAAGACCGGCCAGGTGACGGCGGCCAATATGGCCGAGGGCGTGCGGGTGAGCGAGGACTTGAAGAACCTGGTCACCAACGCGGGCAACAACTTGACCATCAGCAAGCAGGGCCAGGGCACGCTGTACTACACAGCTCACCTGACCTACTACCCGTCCGCCGAGCAGATTCAGGCGCTGGACCGGGGCATCATCGTCGGCCGGCAGTACCTGGCCGTGGACCCACTGACTCTCCAGCCGACCGGCCAGCCGGCCCAATCGGTTCGAGTCGGGGACTACGTCCAGATTCGGGTCACGCTGATCGCGCCGACGACGCTGCACTATGTGGTGGTCGAAGACCCGCTGCCGGCCGGCTTCGAGGCGGTGGACGTCAGCCTCAAGACGGCCAGCCAGGCGGCGTCTGGCCCGTCGCTGGTCAAGGGGCCGGGGCCGTCCACCCCGCCGCAGCCCGCCGGCCTGACGACCTTCCCGTGGGACCGGCCCTACTGGAACGTCTGGTCGCACTCGGAGGTGCGCGACGCCAAGGTGGCGGTGTTCGCCAGCGAGTTGAGCGCGGGCGTCTACGAGTACACCTATCTGGCGCGGGCCAGCGCGGCGGGCCAGTTCAAGGCGCTGCCAACGACGGCCTACGAGATGTACTTCCCCGACGTCTTCGGCCGCTCAGCCGGCGCGCTGTTCGCCATCCGCCCGGCGGAGTAAGCATCCTACGACGAAACACCGGCTCCGAGGTGTAGTCTTGGAGCCGGTGTCTTTTTGATGTGGCGGTAGGATTCTTTCCACACAGGACTTACTCAGTAAGATTGCGAAATGGGCGTGATGTGTTCCCTCTCCCAGAGGGAGAGAGAGGGGAAAGATTGGGAACAAGTACGACTTTGAAAGAGCCTTAGGTTGGCGGCGGAAGCGTGCGGAAGCGAATCTCACGGTGGGTGCCATCGCAGAAGGGCTTGTTGCCTGACTGCCCACAGCGGCATAGTACCACTCTCGTTTCCTCGCGGACAGACCCATCCTGGCGCTGAATGTGCAGCCGGCCGCGCACATAGAGGGGGCCATTGGGTCGCTCGATGAAGGTGGTCTCCTCAGGCGCCTCCTCCTGAGGCCCACCATCCAGGCGCTCGAAGTGGAGCGCCCCCGTGGGACACCGCATCACGGTAGCCGCAATCTCGTCAGCCGAGGCAGCGTTCACATCCACCCACGGCCTCTCCAGCGGCTTGAACACCTGGGGCGAGCCGCGAAAGCAGTAGCCAGTATGGATGCAGAGTTTGGGTTCCCAGAAGACGGCAATTTGCTCGTTGCGGTAGACGCGCTCCACGCCTGGCCGCGTGCGTGGCTCCTGGGTAGCGTCAGCTGG
>JAHCIP010000118.1 GCA_026129165.1 Anaerolineae bacterium | reverse complement strand
GTGCTTTGGCGAGTGGCCCCGCAGCAGCCATATCTCTGATGTCACCTAGAACACGTGCCGCTGCTACCTGATAGTGCCAATGGGAATAATTCGAATCTTCAAGTATTGAGAGCAGGGCCGGTACCGCTGCTTTTTCCCTGGTTTCAACTAATAGTTCCGCTGCATCCTCCCAAAGAGGGTCATTCTTGGATGTTATGACTTCTGATAGGACGGCCAGCGAGTTTGGACGTCGAAGTCTCCCTAACGCTAGTAGCATAGCACGACGCGCTTGCGAGGAACGCTCCTCAGCTCTAAACGCAACTATCAATGGTTCAATTGCCTGAGCATCCCCTATCTGAGCAAGACTACTAGCAACAGATGCTCTGACACCCGCCTCAGTATCAGCCAGTGCTTCAATGAGTGCCTCCAACCCTATCCTCCCAGTCTTGCCTAGTGCTACTGCAGCTGAGCTTCGCACCGCTGGCTCTCTATCGTGTAAAGCCATTATCAATCCTGGAATGTTCTGTCGGTTGAGTGCTTTCTGCAAGAGCACCTTTAAGTAGTTCACGGCAATTCTCCGTAAAGATGTAAACTTTAGGGATTAGTGGGTGTAGACCCAGGTGCCGGGGTTGTCGGCCGAGGAGTAGACGTAACGCTGGCCAGGGGCGAGGTTCGGGCCGGCCCAGTTGTAGATCCAGAACGAGTCAATCGGGCTGAGGTTGACGCAGCCGTGGCTGCGGACGCCGCCGAACTCGTCGTGCCAGTACGCGCCGTGGACGCCATAGTCTTTGTAGAAGTACATTGTCCAGGGCACGTCTTCGAGGTAATAGTACTCCATCGGGTCGGCGGGGTTGCCACCCGCCATACGGCCCGCGTCGAGCTTGACCCAGATACGGTTGAGGCCGCGCGCCGTCTCGTGGTCTTTACGGCCGCTGGACACCAGCGTCGCGTAGACCGGGTGGTCGCCCTCGTAGGCCACCAAAGTTTGCTGGGCCAGGTTCACGTCAATCCACTTCTCGTCCGCGCCCACACCCTCCGGGCGCTTGACCGGCAGCACGTCAATGACCCAGTCACCCAGGACCCACTGGCCGTCACCGATGCGATACCAGATCTGCCCGCCGGCCCACTGCTCCTCATATACCTCGACGGTGGTATAGCGTCGCACCGCGCCGACCCATGCGGTATTCAACCCTGGTCGGGCGCGCACGTTGAGGTTCTGGGCATAGACAAAGCCAAGGCGGCCTTGCTCCTGTCCGGTGAATTCGTAGCCACGCAGATAGGAGGGCTGAGCATACCACAGGTCGCTGCGACGCACCCACTCGCCATTATTGATGCGTACCCAACCCGCCTGCTCGCCATGAATGCTCACCCAGGTATCCGGCGTCGTCACCGTGCGGACCACGTTCCCGCCCGGCGCGTCATACACCGCGACGCCCGTTTCCCAGTTGGTGAGATAGGCATAGGTGTACGGCAGCGGCAGTTTCGTCCCAGCCGTCGCCGTATCGGCCAGGGCGCCCGGCGCGAGCGCCAGCCCAAGCGCCACGACAATCAATAAAGTCCAAAATCGCATTACCTTGCCCCCTAAAAAGCGGAGAAATGAGAAGATGATTGTGCCCGTATTATACGAGTCACCTACGATTCGTCAATAATGGTGAAAGAACGGTGGGTGGTGGGTAGAGGATAGCATGCCTACCCACCACCCACCATCCATTGTGTTTTACCGCCGCAGGCGCACGTTCACGCTGGCGGAAGCCAAGACGCTGCCATCCCTGGGGCTGTAATCCACCACCTCGATGCGGCCATTCTGCGTGCCGATCGGGATAGTGAAGGGGACATCTGCGCTAAACGGCCCTGGCTGCCCGATCTCCGATTGAACGATCACCGGCTGCTGGCCGACCACCCGCCCCCCCGCGTCGAGTATGCGGATGACAAGTGTCTGCTCGAAGGCCGCCCGGCCCCAGCCGCTCACCCGCACCGGGCTGGTCACCGTCGCGTCGGCGGCCGGGCTGAGGATGGTGATGCGCGGGCCAGGCGTGGGGGTTGGTACGCCACCGCCACCGGGAATGGTCAGCACCTGGCCGACGTAGAGGATGAAGGGATAGCTCAGCCCGTTGGCGACGGCTATATCACCCCACGGCACGCCGTACTGCTGGCCGATACGAATCAGGGTATCGCCCGGCCGCACCACATGGTAACGCGGGCCAGGCCCGGGGCCAGGTTGGCCGCCGCCTGGAATCTGGAGCGTCTGACCTGGATAGATAGTGTAGGGTGGGCGCAGCCCGTTGGTCGCGATGAGCGCCTGGGCTGTCACGCCGAACTGGCGGGCGATGCTATTGACGGTGTCGCCCCGTTTGACGGTGTAGTACGTCGGGGTAGGCGCAGTGCGGGGAATCCGCAAAGTCTGGCCCACGTAGATTGTATAAGGGGGGCGCAAGCCATTGGCATTGATGATGGCCGAGGCCGTCACTCCGTAGTGCAGAGCGATGCCGCTCACGGTCTCGCCCGGCTGGACCGTGTGCAGGGTCCAGCCCTGAGCCTGAGCCGCCGTCTGCGCTTCACCCTGCGCGCCCACTGGTAGCGCCACTCCCCCTACCAGCGCCAGCGCCAACAAAACCCCCACCAGGGGGGCAAGCCACCGCCGCATAAACCCTCCGAACTCCCCCCCGTCTCGGAGACCTGACAGGCCTTGTGGACCTGTCAGGTCTGACGAGCTAAGCCCCATTACGGGATGTACAGCACTTGGCCGACATAGATATTGTAGGGGTACGCCAGGTGATTGCGCCAGGCGATGTCACCCCACGGTATGCCGTACCACTGGCCGATCCGAATGAGGGTGTCACCGGGGCGCACGACGTAGGCGCGGCCCATCACCGGTCCAGGATGAGGCCCAGGCCCACCCCACGACGGGATGTAGAGGCTCTGCCCGGTGTAGATGGTGTAGGGCGCGTGGAGGCTATTGGCGTTAATAATCGCCTGAGCCGTCACCCCATACCAGCGCGCGATGCTGCTCACCGTCTCGCCCCACTTGACGACATGATAGCGATATGCTGGCATGGGTGGGTGAGTGGGGTAGGTCGCAGTCGGGATCTTGAGCCACTTGCCGCTGTAGATGGTGTACGGCCAGGGCAACCCATTCAGGTTGATGATCGCCTGGGTCGTCACTCCATAGTGCAGGGCGATGCCGCTCACCGTCTCACCCGCCTTGACAGTGTGATAGAACCACCCCGCCTGGGCGGCCGGCTGGAGATTGCCCTCCGCGCGGGCCGGGATCACGGCTCCGCCGATCAACGCCAACACCAGCGCCAACACGATCGCTCCCAGAATCATCCGCGTACGCATGTTAACCTCCTGTTGGGAAAAGATTGAGGCGGTCAAGTTGTATAGCGTCCCTAGCCCCTTCACCTGTCCCGTTCCCCTCACTATGTGCAACGTCACTCCAGGGCCTGGAGTTCCGACGTTCCCGGACTTTTCACAAATTCGTTCCTGCGGCTACGGCATCGGATAGACGGCCGTGTATCGGCTGGTCCCATCGAAGACCCAGGCCGTCACCTCCACCATCGTCGCCGCTTCGCCACTGGGCAACTCCCCACGCAGCAGGATGGGCGCATCGGCAGCCACCCCCCGCGCATTGAACGCCTGCGCTAGGCCCAGGCTGTCCCGCGCCAGGCGCGGCGCCTCGCTCGCCGTCGTGCGGACCCACAGGGTTGTGTTCACCAGGACCGGCGCCGCCTCGCTGAACTCCGCGTCGAGGATAAAGCTGCGCTGGTACAGCGGCGGCTGGCCCAGGCTGGGGTCAGCGGGCCGCTCGGCTAACTCGATGCGGAGCGCCACCAATGGCCCGTTGGGTTGCGGCCGTGTGCCCCAGACATGGACGCTGGTTCGCTCCGGCGGCAGGTCGTCGCAGAGCGGGCTGAGCGGTTGGGCCGGATCGCGGTCCAGCCCTGTCGCTCCCAGCACCGTCTCGCTATGCCCGGTGACGGGGATGACACCTCCGCCTGACAGGTCAAGGTCGAACGTGAAGCAGCGCGGCAAGATGTTCGACTGCGTCACGTTGGCGATACGCCCAACATAACTCTCCAACTGGTTCCCCGCCGGGGCCAGCGGAAAATCTCGCGCCTGCCAGGGGCGGACGACCGTCGTGGTCGGGGGCGGGCTGGGCGGTCGCGTCGCCGTTCGCGTCGCCGTCGGCGGGAGCAGGGTCACGCTCGCTGTCGGCGGCAGGGCCGTCGCGGTGCGCGTCACAGTGGCCTCGGCCTCCACGGTCGCGGTGGGCGTCACAGAGGCCGGCGGCCGGGTCGCCGTAGCAGTCGGCGGGCGGCTGGTCGCGGTGGCAGTCCGGGTAGGGGTCAGTGTCGGTGTAAAGGTGCGCGTCGCCGTCGGGAACACAATGGCCGTCGCCGTGTTGGGCGGCGGCGGGGTAGGCGTCAGGTAAATTCGCGTCCAGGTGAACTGGATCAACGCCCGCCCGGTTCTATTATAGTACTCTAGCCGCAAATCATGGCCGCCCGCGTTCAGTTGTCGGTCCACCTGGTAGGTCGTCACCACTTGATCGCGCCAGGCGTCAATCACGAGATTGCCGTCTATCCAGAGCCGCGCCCCATCGTCCACCGTGACGGTGAAGCGGTACAGGCCATCCTCGAAGGCGAGCCGCCGCGTGTAGCGGGCCGAGAAGTTATTGTGCGGAATCAGCGAGTCCGGGTTGCTCACCGTCCCCCAATCGTCGTAGACAGTGTCCTGGTCGCGCACGACCGCCGCCCGCCCCGACAGGTCCGGGTTGGCCCAGTACTCCGACCGCCAGCCGCTGAAGCTGGATGGCTCCCACCAGACAGCGATTGACGCGCCCCCGCCGGCCTGATAGTAGTCCACCTGGACGGTATGCGAGCCTGCCCCCAACCGTACCACCTGCTCGTAGACCTGGGTTCCGCTGCTGGTGTGCCACTCGTCAATGATCGGGTTGCCATCAATGCGCAGCCGCACGCCATCATCGGCCCTGGCGCTAAATGTATACCAACCCGCGTCAAAACGCAACCGCCGCGTCCAACGCGCTGACCAGTTGACCGTGGGCAGGCTGCGGCCATCCGGCGCGACGGGCGAGCGGCTCCAGGTGAAGTCCACCTCGTCGTCGTTGCGTACAAAGAAGGGGTCGCCGCTCAGGTCGGGGTTGGCCCAGTACTCACCGCGCCAGGCCGTGATGACGGGCGGGGTGGCGGTGCGCGTGGGTGTCAGCGTCGGGAGGCCGGTGGCCGTCGGTGCCAGGGTGACTGTTGCTGGTAGCGGCGTCGCGGTGACGATGATGACCAGCGGCGTCGAGGTGGGGGCCGGTGGACGCGCGGTTTGCGTCGGCAAGGTGGTCGGAGGGAGCACGCGGACCTGGACTCGCCCGGCGCGCAGCCGTACCCCGTCGGCCTCCCCTTCGGCTTCGACCACACTGCCAATGGGAATGGCATCCAGGGCGATGGGCCGTCCGGTCTGGTCCAGAATCACCGTATTGTCGCCTGTCAGCACCTGGCGGATCGTGCCCTCCAGCGGGTTCAGGACCAGGCCGTCCAGGTCCAGCGCGAGGCTCTGCACGACACCCACCACGCGCACCCGCCCGGTCGAGGGGGCGGTCGTGGCTGTCGCCTGGCCCGCCACACCGCCAGGGGCCACGGGCGTTCGCGCCGGCAGGGTCAGAACCGGAATTGTGCCGATGACCTGGGTCGCGGGCGGCGTGGGCGTGGCGCCAGGCGTGGGGCTGCCGGGCACGAACACCCCACCCGGCGGCGTCGGCTGGACGCCAAAGGGGGCGCGGGCCGTCGTCTCGCCGTCGAGGCTGCGGGCGACAATGTCCACACTGGGCAGGGTCGTCCAGACGCCGCTCAGGGGGAAGGTTATGTCAAAGCTAAATGTGCCATCGGCCGCGCTCCACGTCGCGCCTACCTCCTCGCCCACCGTTTGACCCGGACGATTGAGAGAGAGGGTGAGGGGGGCGTTGGTGGGCCAGCGTTGGCCCTGGACAATGATGGCTGTGCCTGGCGCGCCCGACGAGGGCGTCAGAGTCAAGGCCGGGACGGGGGCCTGCCGCCGCAGTAGAAAGACGATGACGGCCACGAGCAGGCCGAGGCCGACAAAGCCGGCCACGACGCCGAGGCGCAGCCAGAGAGACTGATTGGATTGCGGTTGCACACGCCACGTCATACACGCCTCACGAGGCCACGACCACATCTGAAAATTTCCGGCGCGAGACGGACCAGACCGTCCCGCGCCGGGCGAGAGTCAAGCTATCCAGGGCGACGCGGCCCGGTTGCGCGGAATCCTACTTAATCTGGTAGATGACCTGCACCTGCATGGTCACTTCGAGTTCGCCGGGCTGCATCTGGCCGATGGACATCTCCATCGCCGCGCCCTTACCACTCATGTAGGGCATGACCGGGCCGCCGGTGACGACATTGCTCACCTGCACCAACTCGCCGAGACCCACGCCCGCCGCCTGCGCCAGCTCGTTGGCGCGGGCCTGCGCGTCCTTGACCGCCGCCACGCGAGCCTGGCTCTGGGCCGTGTCAGGGTTCGCCAGGGTGAAGCTCACGCCGTAAATCTGGTTCGCCCCGGCGCTGATGGCCGCGTCCATGACCGCCCCGACCTTGCTCAGGTCGCGGATGCGGACCCGCAGCATGTTCATCACTTCGTAGCCGTTGGGCTGTCCATTGCGATCCTGGCTTGGGTTCAGGTTGAACCCGCTGGTCTGAATGTCCTTGTCCTCGATGCCCGCCGCCTTGAGCGCCTTCAGGACGCTGTCCATATCCTTGTTGGCCTTACCCGTCGCCTCCGCAACAGTCGCGCCCGTGGCGCGGACCCCGATGCTGGTTTCGGCCATGTCCGGCTTGACCGTCACCTTCCCCTGGCCGACGACGGTGATCACCTTGGGCAAGCTGCCCGCTGTTTGCTGCATCGCATTCGCTGCCTCAGCCGAGTCCAGCCCCACCACGGGGCGCTTGAAGCTCGACACTGCTACCATGCTGACGATTAACGCGACAATCCCCAGCCCAATCATCCAAAAACGACGCATCTGTGTTCCTCCTATGTATACGTATGGCTCGCTATTTTGTCGCTCTCGGTTCGGCCGATGAGTTCGGTCTGTTTTACCGAGCGCCTGACTGCTCTAGAGACGCCATGCATGGAGGAAAGGTTCCAGCAACATATGTTATTTCAGGACTACGGGCGGCCAACTGCCTATCCAGCGCACGTCAAATGCGGTCTGCGCCAGCTTCCGCACCATGATTTCGTCCGCTGTTACCAGCGGAATGTTCAAGCTATCCGCTAGAACCACATAACAGGCATCGTAAGCGGCCAGTTGATAGGCGAGTCCGACATCCAAAGCCGCCGTCATTAGCGCCTTCGTGGACACTGTAATCAGTGGCAACGTGCTTAGGTCAAGCAGGCTTTGTCGAGCATCGGCTTGTGGCAATCCAAAACGACGCACGTGCTTCCATAGGATATTCGCGCACTCAATGTACAGCAGGTCGGGTACATAGAACCGCGCCGGAGGGTCGGCCTGTAACAGAGTGAAAAGGGCCGCTGCTTGCTTGGAGAACAGTTCGGTCACCAGCAGTTTGGCAGCGACGCTCGAATCAACCACACACTCCATTATCGGTCCCTGTCTTCCCGGAGAAGTTGAACACTATCCGGCGCATTCACGCTCGGCGTGTAAGACATGCGGCGACGTTCAAGACGCTCCAGAATTTCAGCGACGGAGGGAACAGGCTCAGCCAACGCCATTTCCAGCATATAGATAACCTCTGCGCTTAAGGAGCGGTTCTCGGCGCGCGCGCGTTGTTGCAGGCGTTCATAGAGTGTTTCCGGTACATTACGCACATGCAGAGTGGGCATTTCGACACCTCCCACCTTTAGTATAGCCGGATTGGTTGCATTTTGCAACCGTCACGCCTTTGCCGCGTTGGCATAGGCCTGCGCCCGCAGCTTCTCCAGACCGGCGCTCAACTCGACGGGGTACGTTCCATAGCCCTGAATCTGGCGCAGCGCGGGCGGCAACTGGCCCAGCCGCCGGGCGCAGCGTTCCCGCGCCTCGGCCAGCGTCGGCATGTCGCCCACTATCTCGCCGCCGCGCAGCACCTGAACCAGTAGCGGCTGGGCGTCGGGGGGGGCCGGCTCGTCGGCCAGGGCAATGCGGTCCTTCAGCATCGTCCCGTCTGGCCCGTGGAAGCGCCAGACCTGCTTACGTCCCGGCAGCGTCGCCTTACCCGTGCTGAGCTTGGCGCGCGGTCCCGCGCTGTCCTCGACCAGCTTATAGACCGCGCCCAGCGACGGGTCGTCGGGCGAGGTACCCAGGTTGGTGCCGATGCCGAACGAGTTCACCTGCGTCCCCTGGATCAGCAATTCCCGGATGCGGTACTCGTCCAGGTCGCCGCTCAGCAGAATCCGCACCTTGTCCAGCCCGGCCGCATCCAGTTTCGCCCGCACTGCCCGCGACAGCGCCACTAGGTCGCCGCTATCAATGCGCACCCCGACCAACTGCTGACCCCGCGCCGCCATCTCCTGGGCGACCTGGACCGCGTGGTCGGCGCCGCGTAGGGTGTCATAGGTATCAATGAGCAGCACTACGTCGGTAGGGCAGTCCTCGGCAAAGGCGCGGAAGGCGGCTATCTCACTGTCGAAGGACATGACATAGGCGTGGGCCATCGTGCCGTAGGTGGGAATGCCAAAGACCTGGCCAGCCAGGACATTGGACGTGCCCACCGCGCCGGCCAGATAGCTGGCCCGCGCCACCTTCATGGCGGCGTCCATGCCGTGGTCGCGGCGCAGCGACATATCGATCACCCCGCGCCCCTGAGCCGCGAGAACCATGCGCGCCGCCTTGCTCGCCCACATGCTCTGGGCGTTGAAGGTGTTGAGCAGAAACGACTCGATGAGTTGGACTTCGATGCGCGGCCCGGTGACGCGCAACAGGGGGGCGGGCGGGAAGTAGACTTCGCCTTCGGGCAGCGCCCAGACATCGCCGCTGAAGCGGAACTCGCTCAGATAATCGAGGAAACGGGGCGTGAGACAACGCACCCGGCTCAAGTAGTCCAGCCCCGCCTCATCGAAGCGCATGTCACGCAGGTAGGCCAGAGCCTGCGGAAGGCCCGCCGCTACCAGGAAGGCGCGGCAGGCCGGCAGGCTCCGCACAAAGAGGTCGTAGGAGGCCTGGTCGTTACGGTTCTGACGAAACATACTATCCGCCATCGTCAGTTCATATAGGTCCGTCAGCCAGGCCATATTGTCGGATGTCACCCACCCGAATACAGCCTGGTCTCTGTTCTCGCTAGACATAGTTAATGCTCCCCAAAAAGTGAATCTTGCGAAAAATCTCCCAAACAGTGGGAACTTTTCGGATGTCGCCGCGTATTATAAATGCAGGTCCACACCTGTCGCAGCCCTGTGCTCCTCCCCCCCCCGGCACGGGGTTGCGTCTTTTTTGAGACTGGGCGACAAATCCCCGCCTGACCCGTAACGAACGCCCGCCACTCCCCGTTGTATAGGGTGAAAGCGAGGCGCGACAGTGGGGGCTTAGGGGGGTCTCCGACTGTCGCGCCTTGGACTCGTTTCAACGAGGTAAGGAGTAGAGGCGTTGTGTGTCTAATTGGGCAGGCAACGCCTTTTGCGTTGTATACACGCGCCTCTCTAGCTCAATGGTAGAGCAGTGGCCTTTTAAGCCAACGGTTCAGGGTTCGAGCCCCTGGGGAGGCACAGCAACAGGGGCGAGGGATGAGGCGATAGGGGTTAGGGAGGAAGGGCTTAATCATCCTTTTTTCTTGATCCCTATTCTTTTTATTCCCTGGCCCCTGATCCCTAGCCCCTCACTCCCTATCAGGGCAGGATGACGCACTTGATGACCTGGGGCGCGTGCAGCAGGTCTTCGAACAGCGTCGGCCCTTCGGCTAGGGTCGCCCGTTGCGTGAGCAGCGGCCCAATGTCCACCGCCCCGTCGGCCAGCATCCCCAACGCCCGGCCAAAGTCCAGGTCGTTCATAGCATAGGTTCCCTGGACCCGCAACTCCCGCGTCACCACCGACTGCATATCAATCTGTATCTCGCGCATATTGTTGCCGATCCAGACGACCGTGCCGCCATTCTTGGTCACGTCAATCGCCTGCTGCGCGGTGACGCCCAGACCCACGGCCTCGATGCTGACGTCCGCCCCCAGCCCCTCGGTGTGCGCCTCGACGACGGCCCTCGGGTTGTCGCGCGTCGGATTGATGGTGACGGACGCGCCCAGGCTGCGCGCCACGGCCAGGCGTTCGTCGCTGACATCGCTGACGAAGACTTGCCGCAAGCCCAGCGTCCTCAGAATCGCCAGCGTCAGCAGGCCAATGGGACCGCTGCCCACCAGGGCGACCGAGTCGTAGGGCTTGATGTCGGCCAGGCGCAGCGCGTGCAGGCAGACGGCCAGCGGCTCGCCGAAGGACGCCTGCTCGTAGGTCATGCCGGCGGGCATGGGGAAGAGGCACCCCGCCGGCCAGACGAGCCACTCGGCATACGCCCCGCCCGCGGCCGGGTGGACGCCCAGCACCTGCCGATTGGCGCACAGGCTCGCCTTCCCCTCGCGGCAGAAGACACACTGGCCGCAGAAGCGCACCGGCTGGATCGCCACCTGGTCGCCAGGCTTGACGTTGGTCACCGCTGGCCCGATCGCTACGACTTCGCCGGCCGCCTCGTGGCCCATAATCATGGGCGGCGTGCGCCGTCCGCTCTGGCCCGTATAGCCGTGTAAATCCGACCCGCACACCCCCACCGCCCGCACCCGCACCAGCACATCGTCGGGCGCGGTCAGCCGGGGGGCCGGCGTCGTCTGAAGCTCCATCTTGCGGATCGCCGTAAAGACTAGCGCCTGCATTGTGCCGCCGGGCGTCGCCACGTCCCGTGTCGCCACGTCCCTTGCCCCTGCCATATACAGCCTCCCGTGACAAATTCGAGGCCAGTATAGGCGTGTCGGGCGAGGCTGTCAATTCAGAGGACTTAGGGTATAATCCAGGGTAGTACTCGGATGAGGAGGGGCGGCATGACGACACCGGCCGAACGCTGGGCGCGGCGCATCGAGGGCAGCGCGCCGCCCGCTGATGCCGACTGGGATACCGTCTCGCGGAGCCGCTGGGACAGCGTGGCCGAGGCGTGGAGCGCCCGCGTCGGGCGGGACTGGACGAACGGCTGGCGCGCGGGTGTCCTTCCTTTTATTCACGCCTTGCTCCCGCGAGGTGAAGCAGCCGAGGGGGTCCAACCTCCCGAAGGTTCTGAAACCTTCGGGAGGTTAGTTGGATCGGCGGTGAGCATCCTGGACGCCGGCTGCGGCGCGGGCCATCTAGTCGAATCTCTGGCCCAGGCGGGCTACCAGGCGGCGGGTGTAGACATCTCCCCGGCCATGATCCAGGCGGCGCAGACACGTCTCTCCCAGGCGGGTCTGGCCGCCGACCTGCGGGTCGGCCACCTGGCCGCCACGGGTTTCCCCGACCAGTCCTTTGATCTGGTCGCGTGCATCGCCGCCCTGGAGTGGGTCGCCAGCCCCCGCGCTGCCCTGACCGAGTTCGCCCGCCTGCTCAAGCCGGACGGCGTCCTCGTCGTCGGTATCCTCAGCGCCCTCTCCCCCATCCGGGTCCCGTCCTACAAACGCTTTCTCGACCTCCAGATCGCCCAGAACAGCCTGTTACCGTGGGAACTGACCGCCCTGCTGACTGACCTCGGCTGGAGCGTCGAGGCCGAAGCGCCGAGTGGCTGGCTGGAAGAGTACGCGACCGTGCAGGCTATCGCCGAAACCCAGGCGCGGCTGGGCCAGTGCATCTGTGGCATCTGGCTCGTGGCCGCTCGCCCCAGGAGAATAACATGACCGACACGTTGCTCGTTGAACAACATGGCGCTGTCACCCGGCTCATCATCAACCGCCCGCGCATCCGCAACGCCGTGGACGCCTCGACCATGAACGCTTTACGTGAGGCGCTGCAGGCGGCGGAAGGGGACGGCCAGACACGGGTGATGGTGGTGACGGGCGCGGGTGGGGCCTTTTCCTCCGGCGCCGATCTGTCGGCGGCAACGCAGGCCCTCGACCCTGACGCCGCGATCCGCATCCTGACCGAGTCGTATGCCCCCGCCCTCAAAGCCATCCGCGCCTGCCGCTGGCCCGTCATAGCCGCGGTGGACGGCGTGGCGGCTGGCATTGGCTGTGACCTGGCGCTGGCGTGTGATCTGCGCCTCGTCTCGGACCGCGCCTCCTTTGCTGAGTTGTTTATCCGCGTCGGCCTGGTGCCCGATGGCGGTGGGAGTTGGACCCTGCCGCGCCTGGTAGGGCTGGGCCGCGCGTTGGAGATGGTGTTGACCGGCGAGGCGGTCGGCGCGGAGGAGGCAGTGCGCCTCGGTCTCGCCAATAAGCTCTATCCCTCGGCTGAGTTCGAGGCCCGTGTCTTGGAGTACGCGACTCGGCTGGCGGCTCAGGCGCCCCTGGCGCTGGAACGCGGCAAGCGGGCCATCTACGCGGCCCAGGTCGGCTCGTATGACGAGGCGCTGGCGCGGGAAGCTGGCTTCCAGCGGGAAATCTTTGGCAGCGAGGATGGCTTTGAGGGCTTCCGCGCCTTCCTTGAAAAACGCCCGCCGGTGTGGAAGGGGCGCTAATCCCTAGCTTGCGCGCTGCCGCCGCCACGAGTACACTATCCGCTGGGGGGTACAAAAGATTACAGACCAGGCGATTCCTAGAGAGAGGCCACGTGTGGCTGTGCTTACTCTGAGTCTGCTGGGGCCACCCCTCGTCCGGTCCGCGGAGCGTGACCTACGCCTCCCCTCGCTCAAGGCGCAGGCGTTGCTGTACTACCTGGCGTCTCAACCGGTCCATGTTTTTACCCGCTCCCATCTCTGTGCCCTGCTCTGGGAAGATAGCAGTGAGGCCGAGGGCCGCAACAGTCTGAGTACCACCCTGTCCCGCCTGCGCCAGTCGCTGCCCTTGTTTCCACTGCTGGCGGAGGGCGACCAACTGGCGTGGCGGGCGACCGACGAGGTCTGGGTGGATACCCAGGTCTTTGGCGCGGTCCACCCCAGCCTGGCCGAGTGGCGCACGGTAGCCGACCTGTGGCGCGGTCCCTTCCTGGACGGCTTCATGGTACGCGACAGCGTCGGCTACGACGAGTGGCTGCGCCAGATGCGGTCCATCTGGGAACAGCGGTATCTCACCCTGCTATGGCAGGTCGGTGAGGACGCGGCGGCGGCGCGCGAATGGGCGACCGTCCAGGACGCCGCGCATCGCGCCTTGGTTGTGGACTCGCTGCAGGAACGCTTCCACCGCAGCCTCATGGCCGCGCTCTACCAGACGGGCGACCGGGCTGCCGCCCTGGCCCAGTACGACCAACTCGTGCGGGTGCTCACGCGCGAACTGGGCGCGGCCCCCGACCCGGCCACGGTACGTCTCCTGGAGGCCATCCGCGATGGCTCACTGGCGCGAGCGCAGCCTCGCCTGACCCGCCGCCCTGGCGCCCCCCTCACCCCTCAACCTGTCCCTGCTCCCGCCCTACCCTTGCTCGAACGCCAGGCCGAATTGACCCGCCTGGAGGAGCATCTGCGGCGCACGGAGGCCCGCCGGCCAGCGCGGCCCGCCTCGCCCGCCCAATTGGTCATGTTGGAGGGCGAGGCCGGAATCGGCAAGTCGCGCCTGCTGGCTGAATTGGTCTGGCGGCTAGGCCAAAACAATCCGGCCGGCTGGACCGTCGTCCAGGGGCACTGCTATGAGGCCGAGCGCAGCTTTCCCTATCACCCGTTGATTGATGCCCTGACGCCGCTGGTGGCGACGCTGGACCTGGCGAGCCTGGACCTACCCGATGTCTGGCTCGCCGAGGTGGCGCGTCTGCTGCCCGACCTGGCGGCCGGCCATCCGGCGGGGGCCCCAAAAAAGGAAGGCGAGCAAGGGCAGGACCAACGCCGGCTGTTCGAGGGGGTCGCGCGGTTTATGGCCGCCCTGCCCCAGCCTCTGCTCGTTCTCCTCGACGACCTCCACTGGGCCGATGCCGCGACACTCCAACTCCTCGCCTATCTCGTGCGCCACCTGGACCAGCAGCCCATCCTGTTTGTCGCCGCCACTCGCTCCGACGACGTAGATGATACGTTGCAGGGCGTCCTCTGGCGGCTCGAACGGGAAGGCCGGCTGGATACCATCCCCCTCAAGCGGCTGTCATCGCAGGCTAGCGCCGCCCTGCTGCGCGAGATGGTCCGCACGGACATGGACGCGCTGAGCGCGCGGCTCTACGAGGAGACGGAGGGCAACCCCCTCTTTATGGTGGAGATTGTGCGCTCGCTGATGGAGTCGGGGTCGTTGGCGGTGACTGGCAGCTGGCCGCACGGCCCGCTGTCGCTGCCGGCCTCGGTCGTGGCGGTGATTCAGGCCCGCCTGACCCGCCTCAGCCCGGCCGCCCGCGAGTTGCTGGCCGCGGCGTCTATCTTCCGTCGCGACTTTGACTTTGAGGTCGTACGCCAGGTGAGCGGTCAGACGGAGGATGTGGCGCTGGACGCCTTGGATGAACTGCTGCGCAGCCACCTGGTCGTCGAGTCGGCGGGGCCGTCCCATAGCCTGCCTCAGCCGGCCGTTGACGCCCCGACCCCCGCCGATGATGTTCGTTATATCTTCAGCCACGATAAAGTGCGCGAGGTCGTCTACAATGGGCTAAGTCATGCCCGCCGCGTCGCGCTGCACCGCCGCGCCGTCGCCGCCCTGGGCACGCCTGCCGATGCGCGGACGGCGGAACGCGCGGCCTACCACGCGCGGCTGGGGCGGCTGTGGCAAGAGGGCTTGCAGTGGAGTTGGGCAGCGGCCGAGGCGGCCAAGGCGGTCTTCGCCTTCGCCACCGCGACGCTGCTCTATCAGCAGGCGTTGGAGTGCTGGGAACGGCTGCCGATGGACGACGAACACGTGCGGCAAGGGGTCATGCTGCGGCTGCATCTGTCGCGCGTCGCCTTCTACATCTATCCGGGGCAACTCATGCAGTGGCTACTGCCCGCCGAGGCCGACGCCCTGCGCCTGGGCGATGAAAGTTTGCTGGCCTTTGTCTGGCTGGCGCAGGGCAGCGCGCTCTACATCCAGGGCGAGTTCCACGCCGCCCGACCGCGACTGGAACGGCTGCTGCCCCTGGTCGAGAAAACGGGTGACCCGATGCAGATGGCTCGCACCCGCAATATCCTGGGGCGGCTGCTGACCCTCCAGGGCCACGCGGCGGAGGGCTTGCCCTTGCTGGCCGATGCCGCCGATCGCCTGGATGCCGTCGGCGCCCACAACGACGCGCTCATCTCGCGCGGCATGATGGGCGCCGAGCGCGCGTTCCAGGGCGACTTCGCCCGTGGGCTGCGCGAGGCGGAAGCGGTCTACGCCGAGAGCCTGAAACAGGCCGACCTGGCGGCGGTCGGCGCGGCGTCCGTCTTCGTCGGGGCCGCCCACTGCGCCTGGGGGCATTGGGCGGAAGCGGAAAAGTGGAGCCGCCGAGCGTTGAGTTATGTCCAGCAGGCAGCCAACCTGGTCTACGAGCGCAACGTCTATCTGTTCCTGGGGCTGCCGTTGGTCTACCAGGGCGACCTGGCGGGCGGGCGGGCGGCGCTGGAACGCGCCATTGCCCTAGGCGGCGAGTGCCAGTCGCGGGTCTTCATGGGCCGCGCCCACGCCTGGCTGGCCGAGACGCTGCTGCGCCAGGGCGACGCGGCGCGCGCTCGACAGGAGGCCGAGCAGGGCCGTGACCTGGCCCTGGCAACCGAGGCCCACTATGACTTGGCAATGGCCCACCGGGTGCTGGGGCAGGCGCTGACCGCGCTAGGCGAGTGGACCGAGGCCATGCAGGAACTCACCACGGCCATCACCGCGTTCCAGGCGCTTGGCGCGCAGCCCGAAGTCGGCCGCGCCCTCGCGGCCATGGCCCGCCTGGCCCGCGCGCGCGGCTACGACGAGCAGGCCGCCTTCTGGCAGACCGAAGCCCGCGACCTGTTCACCCGCCTCGACATGCAGTGGGACCTGGCGCAGTTGGACTAACTTGAGCAGCGGGCGCGGCTACCTCGCCCCTACGGTTCAACCTCCCGAAGGTTCGGAAGCCTTCGGGAGGTTTTTGGATAGGCGCTTAGCGCACGTAGACGACGTCCACGTCGTCGGCCTTGACGAAGGCGAAGCGGTGGCCGAAGTAGATCTGGTAGAACTGGCTCACGCCCTTGACCACCAGATGGTCGCTGGGGTCCAGGGTGACGAGGGGCGCGTAGTAGGCGTCGCTGACTACCTTGTCCACGACGACATACGCCTGGCCGGCGGGGATGGTGTACTGGAGAGGGTTACGGACGCGCACGGGAATACCGGCCGGCCACTCGGCCGGGTCGGGGTAGGCCGTGCCGTAGACGGGAATGGACGTCTTGCCCGCCTTGGGCGTAACGACCATGCCGGCGCTCGGCACAGCGCGCGGGCTGAGGCGCGGGTTGAAGAGCCACGCCTTCTGACCACCGTAGAAGACCGCGTCCCAGTCGCCCCGGCTCTCGACCCGCCAGAACTGCTGGCCGGCGACGGCCTTGTTGCCCCAGTTCTCGATAAGGTCCGCGTCTACGCCTGTCTTGGCCGGGTCGGTGATGAGAGGCG
>JAHCIP010000117.1 GCA_026129165.1 Anaerolineae bacterium | reverse complement strand
ATGCCGCCGTGGGTGAGCGTGGGGCCGTCCTCCACGATCGCGACGGAGCGGCCGGCGATGTCGCCGCCCTCGAGCGCCAGCGACGAGCGCGCCTCGACGATCGCGGCCCGCGGGTTGACCTCGGCGATGCTCGCACGGACCGTGGCCAGGGCCTCGGGCGTCGCGGAGTCCACCTTGTTGATCACCACGACGTCGGCCATGCGGAGGTTGGCCTCGCCGGGGTGGTAGCGCAGCTCGTGGCCGGGCCGCAGCGGGTCCACCACGACGATGTGCAGGTCGGGCTGGTAAAACGGCAGGTCGTTGTTGCCGCCATCCCAGACGATGATGTCGGCCTCGGCTTCGGCCTGGGCCAGGATGCGCCCGTAGTCCACGCCGGCGTAGATCACCGCGCCCAGGTCCAGGTATGGCTCGAACTCCTCGCGCTCCTCCAGCGTGCAGCGGTAGCCGTCCAGGTCGGCATAGTCGCCGTAGCGCTGGACGGCCTGGGCGGCCAGGTCGCCGTAGGGCATGGGGTGGCGCACCGCCACGACACGCTGACCCGCTGCCCTTAACAACTGGACAACACGGCGGCTCGTCTGGCTCTTGCCGCTGCCCGTGCGCACGGCGCACACGGCGATGACGGGCCGATTGGACTTGAGCATGGTGCTTTTGGGGCCGAGCAGCCAGAAGTCGGCGCCGGCCGCGAGGGCCGCCGAGGCGCGATGCATGACCAACTCGTGCGGCACGTCACTGTAGGCGAACACCACACGGTCCACGGCGAGGTCGCGAATCAGGCTCGTCATCTGTAGTTCGGGGTAGATGGGGATGCCCTGGGGGTACAGGGGGCCAGCGAGGAGGGCGGGGTAGGCTCGCTCGGCGATGCCGGGAATCTGGGTGGCGGTAAAGGCGACCACCTCGTAGGCGGGGTTGTCGCGGAAGTAAACGTTGAAGTTGTGGAAGTCGCGACCGGCGGCTCCCATAATCAACACACGGGTGCGCGTCATTGCGCCTCTCCTATTCGTTTCAGGTAGAGACCCGCTATAGTGCGTCTCTACCTATCGCATCGCTACACCAGGCCGATAAAAACGTAGCGGTCCCACTCCTGTCTACGGATGTGGGACCGCTGCGTTGTGGCGGAGGGGGAGGGATTTGAACCCTCGACGGAGGTATAAGCCCCCGTAGGCGCTTAGCAGGCGCCCGCACTAGACCTGGCTATGCGACCCCCCCAGGTACTGGAGACAATTATAGCGCATTTTAAGCCCGTGTCAAGGCGGAGGGAGAGGGATTCGAACCCCCGATGGGCACAGGTCCCATAGCGGTTTTCAAGACCGCCGCAATCGTCCACTCTGCCATCCCTCCCGGCAAGGATTAGACGGCTGGCAAGGCTGTCTCTTACGTCATGGGAAGAGGTAGGAAGGGTGGGAAGGGTGGGAAGGATAGGAAGAGTAGGAAGAGTGGGAAGGATAGGAAGAGTGGGAAAGGCCAGGAAGACAGGAGAGAAAGAGACAGGGGACTGAAGGGGTAATTGGCCTTCCTACGCCTTCCCGTCCCTTCCCATCTTCCTCCCTTCCTACCTCTTCCTATTCCTTCCCATCCCTTCCCCTCTGCCTACGCCGGCTGCCGCACGCGGTCCATGCGCTCGATGATGGCCGTGGCGAACTCGGACGTGCGGACCTCCGTCGCGCCCGCCATCTGCCGCGCGAAGTCATAGGTCACGATCTTGTCCTTGACCGTCTCGGTGTACGCCGCCGTAATCAGGTTGGCTGCCTCGCGCCAGCCGATGTACTCCAGCATCATCACGCCGGAGAACAGCA
Source organism: Anaerolineae bacterium (assembly GCA_026129165.1). Classification (GTDB taxonomy): domain Bacteria; phylum Chloroflexota; class Anaerolineae; order Epilineales; family JAHCIE01; genus JAHCIE01. The sequence goes on along the minus strand of JAHCIP010000117.1, from coordinate 14,887 downwards.
GCGAGCCGGGGTTGACCTTGTCCTGGTTGGTGTACTTGGGCGCGGTGCCGTGAGTCGCCTCGAAGACGGCCAGGCCGTCGCCAATATTGCCACCCGGCGCGATGCCCACACCGCCCACTTCGGCCGCGATGGCGTCCGACAGGTAGTCGCCGTTGAGGTTGGACGTGGCAATGACGTCGAACTCGTCGGGACGCAGCAGCATCATCTGGAACATAATGTCGGCGATGCGGTCCTTGAGGACGATCTTGCCCGCTGGCTGCTTGCCACCATACTGCGACCACAGCTCGTCCTCGGTGATGGTTACATCACCAAACTCCTCCTTGCCCAGTTCGTAGCCCCAGTTGCGGAACGCACCCTCGGTGAACTTCTGGATATTGCCCTTGTGGACGAAGGTGACGCTCTTGCGGTCGTAGTCAATGGCGTACTGGATGGCCTTGCGCACCAGGCGCTTGGTGCCGAACTCGCTGATGGGCTTGATACCGACGCCGCAGTTGACATCGCTCAGGAACTTGGCGCCCATCTCCTTCTGCAAGAAATCAATGACCTTCTGCGCTTCGGGCGTGCCGGCCTTGTACTCGATGCCCGAATAGACGTCCTCGGTGTTCTCGCGGAAGATAACCACATCCACCTTGTCCGGCTCGCGCAACGGGCTGGGGACATTGGGGTAGTGGCGCACAGGCCGCACGCAGGCATACAGGTCGAGTTCCAGGCGCAGGGCGACGTTGAGACTGCGGAAGCCGCCTCCGACCGGAGTAGTCAGGGGGCCTTTGATCGACACCACCACTTCCCGCAACGCTTCGAGCGTCTCCTTGGGGAAGTAGTCGCCATAGACGTTGTACGCCTGCTCGCCCGCGTACAACTGCATCCAGGCTACCTTGCGCTGGCCGCCATATGCCTTCTCCACCGCCGCGTCCCAGATGCGGAGCGAGGCGCGGGTGATGTCGGGGCCGATGCCGTCGCCCTCGAAGTAGCCGAGGATCGGGTGGTCAGGCACAATAAGTTTGCCGTTCTCGTAGCGAATCTTTTCCCCATCCTTGGGGAGTGTGACATGCTGATACGCCATTGTGGCATTCCTCCTTGAAGGTTAGTGCGTAATGCGTATTTCGTATTCCGTATCCAGACCAAGCAATACGGAGTACGAAATACGCACTACGAAATACGCATCACGCATTACATAGCCTTAACGATCGGGGCCAGGTAACAAGGGCCGCCCCAGGTCGCGGGCGACGCGCTCGCGGATGGCCAGGTCGTTGATGTCAAGAATCTGGCCGGTCACGTCCCGCGCGGCGGACGTACACAGCCAGAGGATGAGTTCGGCAGGTTCGCGCGGGTCGCGCAGTTCCCCGCGCTCGTGGAAGCCCTGGAAGCGGCCGACAGATGGGAACTGGTCAGGCGTCAGGCCGCGAATATCGGCCTGCATGCGGGTATCCGTCACACCGGGATAGACGGCGTTGACGCTGACGCCGTGGGTCTGCGCTTCGACGGCCAGGATACGCGTAAACTGGTCCAGGGCCGCCTTGGATGAACTGTAGGCCGTCCAGCCCACGGTGGTGGAGGTGGGGCGGGCCGCGCCTGAGGAGACGTTGATGATGCGTCCGGCGCCTTCCTCGATCATGAGGGGCAGAATGGCGTGGCATAGGCGGTAAGCGCCAATCAGATTGACGTGGACCGTGTAGGCCCACTCGTCGGGGTCCACTTCCCAAGCCAACCCGACCGGCTGGAGCATCGCGGCGTTGTTCACCAGAATATCAATCGTGCCGAACTCGTCCACCGCTTCCTCGACCACATTGCGCACGTCGTCCGGCATGGCCACGTCAGCCACGATGCCCAGGGCATTCGCACCCAACGCATTGAGCGCACGAGCCGTGTCGTGAACCTCACGCCCGCTACGCGCCGTGACCACCACGTTGACGCCGTGCCGCGCCAACTCCTCGGCCACCGCCCGGCCAATGCCGCGCCCGCCGCCTGTAATCAGCGCCGTCTGTCCGGCGAGTGTATGTGGCATACGATTAACACCATGTGAGTAGTCGGCTCTACGCCGCCGCGACCTCAGAAACCGGCTTGGTCTCTGTGGTAGTGACAGGCATCCGCCCCTCGGCGCGCAGGACACACTTGAGCGAACTGATGGCGACTTCCAGCATCCCTGCATCCGGCTCACGCGTCGTCAGCCGCTGGAGGGCCAGACTGGGCGTAATCAGCCACCGAATCAGGCGGTTGGTCGTATACCGCTTGGCGCTGAAGCGGATGAACTCGTAGGCTAGGCCAGCGATGACGGGAATCAGAGCCACCCGCGAGATGAGCCGCCAGATCAGCGGCGGCTGGCCCAGCAGGCCGAACACCACGATCGAGATGACCATGACCACCAGCAGGAAACCCGTCCCACAGCGTGGGTGGAGCAGCGAGAAGCGGGCCACCGACTGGGGCGTCAGGTCCGCGCCCGCCTCGTAGGCATTGATGGTCTTGTGCTCGGCGCCGTGATAGGCGAAGACGCGCTTGATGTCAGGCATCTGTCCAATCAGGATGATGTAGACCAGGAAGAAGGTCAGCCGGATGACCCCTTCGATCAGGTTGCTCGCCAGGCTGCCCGTGCCGAGGAAGCGGTCCGCCAGTTGGGTCAGCAGCACCGGCGCGAGAAAGAAGATGCCGACGCCGAAGGCCAGCGACACGCCGACCGTACCCCAGGCCACCGGCCCCTGGAACGAGGCCGACTGGTCGCCGCCCTCTTCCTCGGTCAGCGCGATATTGGCCGACCACATCAGGGCGCGCACGCCGAGGCCGAGGGCATCCCACAGCAGGGCCAGCCCGCGCACAAAGGGCAGCTTGCCCCAGGCGCTCGTATAGATCGGCGCGGTCAGCGGCTCTTCGTGGACGACTATCTCACCCTGCGGGTTGCGCACCGCCACCGCCGCATGCTTCGCCCCGCGCATCATGACGCCTTCAATAACCGCTTGCCCACCATAGTTAAACTCTGCCACATTCACCTCACAAAAGGACGGAGGACGGAGGACCGAAGACTAAGGACCACCCCCTATCCACCATCCACCCCAAACTGATGTTATAACTGGATAACTGGCATCATTATACTCATGACTGCTCCAGTGAGCAATCAAATCAGCAATACGTCAAACCGGCCCCTTGACAAGTGGCGCGCCTTCTGCTATGCTTTTACGTGATGCTACGTCTTGCTCGGTGATAATCCCTCGCTCTCCCTCTCTCTCGCCAAGAGAGGGGAGACCTGGAAGGGGGTTGCGTGGTGAACCTGTATCGTCGGTGGCTCGTCCTGCTCGGCCTGGGGCTGATGCTGGTGGCATTAGGCGCGTGCGCCTCGCAGCCAGCGGCCGTCGCGCCCGTCCCTAGCCCGACGCCCATCCCGACCTCGGCCAGCCTTACGGTCGTCGGCGGCAAGCAGACCCGGAACCTGACCTGTGAGAGCCAGACGGCCTCCGACCTGGCCAAGTTCTGGGGCAAACAGGTGGGCGAGATTGAATTCTTCAACAAGCTCCCCCGCTCCGACAACCCCTTCAAAGGCTTCGTCGGCTCGCCCGACGCGCCGCCTGGCAGCCTCCCGCCCAACGGCTACGGCGTCTACGCCGAACCCGTCGCCCAGACGCTACGGAGCTTTGGCCTGGAAGCCGAGGCGCACTCCAAGAAGGGCATCAACTGGCTGCGCCAGGAGTTGGCGGCGGGCCGTCCCGTCATGGTCTGGGCCACCTACGGCTTCAAGGAAAACCCGGTCAAGTCATACAAGACGCGCGAGGGGCAAGAAGTCCCTATCGTCCAATTTGAGCACTCCTTCCTGGCCGTGGGCTATGACGCCGAGGGCGTCGCGGTGATTGACCCGCTGGATGGTCAGCGCAAGACTTACCCTTATGCCGAGTTCTATCGCGGTTGGTCGCTCCTGGACCAGATGGCTGTGACGGTTCGACTGCCAGCGCCTGCCCTCAGTTCCACTTCCCCGGCTACCCCATCGCCGGCGCCCGCGACGCCGCCCCTCTGGATTCCGCTGGCGGCGCTCGCCCTGCTGGCCTTCGGCCTGCTCGGTCTGCGCGCCCGGCCTGTCCCGCATGGCGCGACCCGGCTGGCGCACACCGCCGAGATCAGCATGGCCCGCCCGGCCCCACGGCGGTCGCGGCGGGCCGGCCTGCGTCTGCCGTCACTGGCTCGCGTATCGTTCGTGCCGCCCTCACTGACCAGACACGCGGCCACGGTCGCCACCTCGCCCCTGATGCGCCCCTTGCCCCTGGCGGTGGTCGGCCTGTTGGTCGGCCTCGGCCTGACCGTGTGGTTGAATGCCGCCAGCACCTGCCTCACCTTGCCCATCCTGGGCGCGAGCGCCGGCAGCGGCTTCTGGCTCGGTCTATGGGCGCAGGCGCTGGCCGACGGGCGGCGTCGTCCCGACGAGGAGGGGCGGCGTGACATCAGACGCCCGGCCCCGACTCGCTAAACCCCATAGAGATGTGATAGGAAGAGACGTGACAGATCACGTCTCTTCTCTTTTCTGCCGACGTGGGCAGTCTTGTTCAGGGCTGATTTGTGCCCGGTCGCCCCCACGATTATAGTTTGCCCAGAGGACTCGTGAATCATCAGTCATCAGTTATCAATCATTCATCTTGAACCAGGGAGTGAGGTGGAGTTGCGCACCTTTGTATTAGGCGGGCTGGCGGGTGGATTGTCGGTTGTGCTGGCCCTGGTAGCCCTGTATCAGGCGGTGGACCGCCAGGCCGAACGTGATGAGACGCGGCCCGCCGATGTGATTATTGTGCTGGGCAGCCAGGTACGGGCCGACGGCGAGCCGAGCAACAGTCTGCGCTCGCGCACCCTGCGCGGGGTCCAACTCTACCAGGAGGGCTACGCGCCCCTCCTGTTGCTCACCGGCGGCGTGGGCCGCTTCCCGCCCGCCGAGGCCCAGGTGATGCGACGGCTGGCCCTCCAGGCCGGCATTCCCGACGACCGGCTGGTGCTGGATGAGACGGCCACCTCGACCCAGGAAAGCATCGAGACGGCGGCTCGGCTGGCCCGCGAGCGCGGCTGGCGTACTGTGCTCATCGTCAGCGACCCCTTCCATATCTACCGCGCCCGCCAGATGGCGCGGGATGCCGGTCTCGACGCCTACGGCGCGCCGGCCTACCAGAGCCATCTGTACACTATGGATCGGCTGCGGCGCTACTACACGGTCCGCGAATCGTTTGCCCTGCTGTGGTACTATACATTGGGGCGGCTGACTATGACCAACTCGCTGACTGTCGCGTTGCGCGAACTGGAACGGCTTCGCTTTGGCCCGACGCGCCATGTTCTACAAGGGACGCGACCAGCCAGTTGACACTCCAGATGGTCTAGACTACACTTTGAGGTCCTAGAGCCGACGACGCAGTAGAGGTGGCTATGCTCGATTGGCGCGTGGCCGAGGCGTGGGAAGAGACCGTCGCGGAAGTGACACCCGCCGGTCCCCGGCGCGGCCGACCGGGGCGGCGCTGGGTCTGGCTGCTCGCCCTCGTCGGAGTCGCCGCCGTCGGTCTGGCTATGGTTTGGACGCTGTGGGAAGGACCGCGCCGCTATCAACGCCTGGTCGCGGATGTCCAGGCCACGGCTGACCTGGAATTGTGGGCCTGGCAGCGAGGCGACCCCGCCCTGTTTGAAACCCTCCTCGACCCGACCGCCCCGGTCGCCTGGCAGCAGCAGTATGTCCAGGAGTTCCGCCTATTCCCTCAACGCGCCCGCTACGTCCGGCGGGGCACACCCCAGGTAAGGGTCGAAGCCGTCGAAGCCCAGGCCGACCTGGCGCTGGTGACTCTGCGAGTACAGGTGCCTGATTTCCCCAGCGGCCCCCTCGACTACACCCAGGCGTTCCCCTACCGCTACCTCAATGGCCGCTGGGCGCGAACCGGCCCCGATGCCCGGCTGTGGGGCGCGACCCAACGCCTGACTACCCCCCACTTTATCCTGGTCTACCCTGAACGGGACTCCGCCTCGGTCCAGGCCGTCGCGGCCGAGATCGAGGGGTTCTATACGCGACTGCGGGCCGACCTGGACCTGGCCGCGCCCGCTCAGGAGGTCTGGACTATTTACCTGACCCTTGATCCGCCGCTGGCCCCACCGCGTGAGGCCGCGCCGCGCTCGGCCTACCTGTCCTCGCCCTCCCTGGCGCAGCTCCCCTATGGCCTGACCCCGTCGCGCCATCTGAAGCTGGCGTTGGGCCGCTGGCTAGGCGCGGCGCTGATCCAGGATGAAGCCTGGGCGCACCCGTTGGGTGGCGCCCCGGTTTGGATGCTGCCCCTGGCGGTGGGCGAATGGGAGACGCTTCGCTGGGCCGGCGGTGATCCGGACCTGGATACGGCCTCCATCCGCCGCCGCCAGCACTGGCAGAGCCTGACTCAGACGTTCGACGCCGTCCCGCCCATGCTCAGCGTCCTCGACTATGTCGAGGCGGCCTATGGTCATGCTGGGGTACCGACGCTGATTCGGGCCGCCCGCGCCGGCGCGTGGACCTGGGACGAGTTGACCCCTCGCGCCTTCAATCTGGACCGTGACCACTTCGAAACCGACTGGCTGCGCTACGTCGAGGCAGAAATCGTTCGCCTGCCCGCGCCGGCCTCCTGAATGACCCGCCTGCTGTCTGTCCACCTCTGGGTTCCCGTCCTGCTGGTCGCGCTGCTCCTCCGCCCGCCCGCCCTGCGCGAGCGCTGGTTCGGCCCCGCGCCCGACGCCATGCCCACGGCTGCCCGCCGCCTGGCCGCTGCCTTTAGCCAGCCTGTCACGGGCGTCGGCGGCCCACCCCCCTTCGCTGCGTTCGACGCTCGCAACCCCTTCCTGACCCGCTTCATCGCCTGTTATGGCCGCCCGTGGAACGAGTTGCGTCACGCTGGCGAGGACTGGTTCCGCCCGGCCGGCGCCGAGGTCCACGCCATTGCCGATGGCCGCGTCGTCTCGGCGCGTGACGCCGCCTATCCAGGCGCGGTCGTCATCGTCGAGCATACGCTGGCTCCGGCGTGGCGCACGCCGTGGGGCGGCGCCACGCTCTATTCGGTGTACGCTCACCTGGAGCCAGATACAATTGTTCGCGTTGGGGCAATAGTGCGGCGGGGGGATCGGGTGGGCAACGTCGTGGATCAGGCGGGCGGCGCGCACGTCCACTTCGAGCTGCGGCGCTATGGCGACCTGACGGGCATCCAGGTCTGCCCGCAGACCGGCTTAACGGACATCGAGGGCCGGGGCTACACCGCGCCAGACACCGACCCGACGTCGGTCGGCTACCTGAACCCGTCGCGCTGGCTGGCGGAGCATGGAAGATATGCTATTCCCAACTAATAATCCACACGCACGCACCGGCGAGCAGGACGGTCGTGACGGCCAGGGCGGTGAGTTGGCCGGGCAGCAGGCCGGCATCTCGCGCGGCCCAGAGCAGGACGGCCACCATGGCGGCGGCCAGGACAACCCACGCCGTCAGGAGGGGGCGGCGCTGGGCCAGGTAGCGTAGTCGGTCGAGCATAGGGTCTCCAGAGTAGTGGATCGTGGGTAGAGTGTGCGTTACAACATACGGGCGAACCAGAACAGGCTGAGGATCGCGCCGAGGATCAGGAAGATCGCGCCAGCCGCGCTGAAGAACGCCGTCACCTCGGTCTTCTCCTCAATCCAGCTCACCTTCGACGCCAGGTCCGAGTAAATCTTCTTGAGTTCGCCTGACTCGGCTGCGTAGAAGTACTGGCCGTCGGTGGCCTGGGCGATGGTCTGGAGGGTTCGCTCGTCGAGTTCGACGCGCTGGCCGGTGCGGAGTTGGGGCGCCGCCCCCCGCTGGCCCACGCCGATGGTGTAGACTTTAATGCCCTCGGAGCGCGCGCGATCCGCCGCCGCCGCCGGGGGCCGGCCGGCCTGCGAGGCGCCGTCCGACAGCAGGACGATGATGGCCGGGCCGGGCTGGCCCTGGTCGTCCACCGGGCGGCTCGCCAACTGGTCGAGGGCGACAAATAAGCCTTCGCCGATGGCCGTGCCGCCGTTGGCATAGAGGCTGTCAATGGCTCGCCGCACGACGGTGTGGTCGCGCGTCAGCGGGGCGTTCAGGCTGGCGGCGATATTGAAGCTCGCTACGCCGACCAGCATATTCTCCGGCAGGGCGTCTACCAGCGACCGCGCCGCCTGTTTCGCGGCGTCAATTCGCGTAGGCCGCAAGTCGTCGGCCATCATCGACCCCGACACATCCATGACCACCATAATCGAAGTCGTCTCGCGGGGGATGCGGACGATGGCCTCGGGCCGCGCCAGGCTGATAAGCAGGTTGGCGATGCCGAGCAGGAACAGGACAGGCGGGATATGCCGCCGCAGCCCCGGCCCTTTGCCGACGACCTGGCCGAGCAGAGCCAGATTGGTAAAGCGCACGGCGTACTGCCGCCGCCGCCACTGCATATAGACGTAGACGGCCATCAACACAGGTATCAGGCAAAGGCTCAACAGGAGCCAGGGCCATTGAAACGTCACAAACAGCCTCCTCAGGACAACTTAACTCTCACCACTCAGCGCGCTGATACTCGTCGTGCCGAGGCCCGACCGAGCGCCGCGCTGGAACTTGCGGGCATTCAAGAAGCGTATCATCACGGGTAACAATTCGGTGTCCGTGCTAAGGACCAATTCCTCGACGCCGCAGCGCACCAGGTCGGCGTGGATGGCTTCGGTCTGGGCCTGGGCGGCCTCGCGAAAGCGGTCGCGCAGCTTGCGGTCGCCTGTATCCACGGTGAGTTGCGCCCCGGTCTCAGGGTCTTCCAGGGTAATCCAGCCTACATCGGGCAGGTCGCCCTCGCGGGGGTCGCCCAGCCGCACGGCGACGACCTCGTGGCGCTGCGCCAACTGGCCCAATGGCCGCTGCCAGCCCGTCGGCACAAGGAAGTCGGACACGACGAGGACGAGAGAGCGGCGGCGCAGGATGGTGTACGCTTGGGCCAGGGCGGCGGCTAGGTCCGTCGGAGCGCGACCCGCCTGGCGAGGCGTCTCGCGGATGCGCGACAGCAAGCCCAGCAGGTGGACACGGCCCACGCCCGGCGGCACGACGCCGAGGGGCTTGTCGGCGAAGAGCAGCGCGGCGATACGGTTGCCATTGCGGCCTAGCACCTGCCCAGCCACACTAGCGAACTCCAGGGCGCGGTCGCGCTTTAAGCACTGCGCCGTCCCCCAGTCCACTGAGCCGCTCAAGTCCAGGACCAGCCAGGCGTCCAGGGCGCGTTCGACAAACGCCTCGCGCACGAAGGGGCGGTCGCTGCGGGCGGTAACGCTCCAGTCTATATGACGCACATCATCGCCCGGTTGATACTCGCGGATTTCGGCCAATTCCATGCCAGGGCCGCGCACCAGCGAGCGTTCCTCGCCGCCGAGATAGCGCGCCAGCGGCCGCAGGATAGTCCAGTCCAGCCGGCGCAGCAGCGTGTCCATCTTCTCGCTACGGGCGAGAGGGGGGGCAGCAGGTGTCTCTTCAGGCGCCGGTGGAGGGAAGAGGGCCTGCTCCAGCCTGTCTAGCCAGCTACGCGGCATTCCGGTCTCCCAGGTCGAGGCGCGGCGGAGGGTAGCGCTGGAGCAGGGCCTGGATGACGTGGTCGGCCGTCACGCCGTTGGCGATGCCGTCATAGCTCATGACCAGGCGGTGGCGGATCACATCGAGGGCCAGGTCGGCCACGTCGTAAGGTAGGACATACTCGCGGCCGCGGATAAAAGCCAGGGCGCGGGCAGCCAGAATCAGGTTGATGGAGGCGCGGGGGCTGGCGCCAAAGGCGACGGCCGGGGCCCAACGCTCCAGGTGATGGTCCTTGAGCTTGCGCGAGGCGTTGACCAGCATGGCCGCGTAGGCGGTCACGCGCGGGTCTACATAAATCCGGTCCACCGCCTCCTGGAGGGCGATCAGCCGTTCGGGGTGGATCAGGGTGCGCAGGTTGATATTAGGGCCGGTGATGCGGTCCACAACCACGATTTCGTCCTCGTAGGACGGGTAGTCCACCAGAACCTTGAACATGAAGCGGTCCAACTGAGCCTCGGGCAACGGGTACGTCCCGTCAGCCTCGATGGGGTTCTGGGTCGCCATGACCAGGAACGGGTTGGGAACGGTGTAGGTCTCTTTGCCGATGGTCACCTGCCGTTCCTGCATCACTTCGAGCAGGGCGGACTGAACCTTGGCCGGGGCGCGGTTGATTTCGTCGGCCAGCAGCAGGTTGGCGAAAATTGGACCTAGCTCGGTGGTGAACTCGCCAGTCTTGCCGTTATAGATGCGTGTGCCGACCAGGTCGGCGGGGACGAGGTCGGGGGTGAACTGGACGCGGCCAAACGAGCCGCCGATGACTTTCGCCAGCGACTTGATGGTCGCCGTCTTCGCCAGGCCGGGCACGCCTTCGAGGAGGACGTGGCCGCGCGCCAGCAGGGCGACAAGGAGGCGCTCTAGCAGCTTGTCCTGCCCGACGATGAGCCGCTTTAGCTCAAAGAGGATGTGCTCGATGAGCGCGGGGGAGGCGACGTTCGGGTCGAACGGCTGCGACGGCGCTTTGGGAACCTGAGATGTCATGCACTAACTCCTGCGGTTCAACCTCCCGAAGGTTGTGGAACCTTCGGGAGGTCTATAAGATGGACTCTAAGTATGACTAGCCCATGTGAGAGTCGGGTGAGGACTGTCTTAGAACTGGGTAAGAAAAGAGTAGCCGGGAACGGGGAAATGGGCAAACCGGGGCGTAGGGGCAGGCCCCTGTGCCTGCCCTGATCCAAGCGGGCAACCACGGAGGGTTGCCCCTACCCGGCCCTGGCTCCATGGGATAACCACAGGGGGTTGCCCCTACCCCGCGCGGCGGACCGGCAACAGAACCGTCATCGTCGTCCCGCGCCCCACCTGGCTCTCTACCTGGATGCCCCCCCCATGCGCCTGAACGATCTCGCGCACAATCGCCAGCCCCAGGCCGCTGCCGCCGTCGCTCGCTCGCGCCCGGTCGCCCCGGTAGAACCGCTCGAAGATGCGGGCCTGGTCCTCGCGGGGGATGCCCGGCCCGGTATCGCGTACACTGAGCGCGACGACCTCCGGTCCGGCGGCCGCGCTCAGTTCGACCTGACCGCCGGCTGGCGTGTACTTGACCGCATTGTCGAGCAGGTTGTGGATGACCTGTTCCAGGCGGTTGGCGTCGCCCGTGACGGGGGGCAGCGCATCGGGCAGGCGGGTGATAAACTCCAGCCCCGCCGCCTGCGCCCGCTCCCGCGCCGTGTTGGCGGCAATGGCGAGCAGGGGCAGCAGGTCCACCTTATCACGCGCCAGTTGCGCCACGCCGCCCTGGAGCCGCGCCAGGTCGAGCAACTGGCCGATGAGCCGCCGCATGCGGTCCGACTCGGCGTAGATGATGCCCCCCGCCTTGGCGTAGTCCTCGGGGGTCGTCAGCGAGCCATCCACCATAGCCTGGGCGAAGCCCTGGATGGACGTGAGCGGCGTCTTGAGGTCGTGCGAGACATTCACCAGGAAGTCGCGCTGCATGCGATGGGCGCGGTCCACCTCGCGGGCCATCTGATTAAAGGCCTTGCCCAGCCGCGCCACCTCGTCGTCCCCCTGCACCTCGATGGTTTGCGCGTAGTCGCCACGGGCCATGGCCGCTGAGGCGCGAGTCATCTGGCTGATAGGGGTAGTGATGGACCGCGCCAGCCAGACGCCGACGAGGACGGTGACAGCAAAGACCAGCAGCCCAATGACACCGAGGGGCCGGGCGATCAGGGGCCAGGCCGCGACTTCATTGATGGGGACAGCGATGCCCACATAGCCGGGCAGGTTTGGTCGCGGCGCGCCGTCCAGTGGCCCGCGCGGGATGGCGACAACGGCATAGACAAGGGTGCGCGTGCCCAGGTCAATGCGATGGACGCTGCTAACGGGCAGGCGCGGGATGATGGGCCGCTGGCGGGCCGAGTTGGTCGGCGCCGGGACGACGCCCGGCCGATCTGGCAGGTCATCCAGATATTCCCCCTCCAGGCTCAACGCCTCGTCCGGCGGGCGAACGTGGCCGATGACACGCCCCTCCCCATTCAACCAAAAAATCTGCTGATTACCGGCGCGCTGGAGTTCCAGGAAGCGGCGCAACTCAGGCAGCGGGCGGCCCTGGTCGAGCCAGAACTGGACCACACGGGCGACATTGGTGGCCTGCCAGGACAGGTAGCGCTCGGCCACGTTCAACTGGACGGTGTTCAGCACCGCGACGGTCAGCCCCCCCGCGACCAGCAGCGAGAAGGCGACAATCAGGGCATACGTGCCGATAAGTTTGGCTTCGAGGGATTTGAACATCACTTTGCTCCCTTTATAGAGTAGCAGATTGCGACGTGGCAGACAAGAGGGAGGTGTAATAAGAGTGTAAAATTGCGACGCGGAGACGACAAGCTTATACTGAAGCCGCCAGCGGCGAGAAAAGTCCACGCCGGGCGATGGAACCTTCACTCTAGTGAGGCAAATCCATCGTAGACTCAAGGAGCGCAGGGCTACACCCCAGTTTGACCATTTAAAGGAGGCAATGATGCCAAACAGTGTTCCAAGCGACCTTCAAATCGCGCAGGCCGCCCAACTCAAACCCATCCAGCAGATCGCGGCCGATTTTGGGCTGGCTGACGACGAGATAGACCCGTATGGGCGGTACGTGGGCAAGATTAGCCTCGGCGTCCTGGAACGCCTGCAGGACCGTCCCAACGGCAAATATATAGATGTGACTGCCATTACCCCGACTCCCCTAGGTGAAGGCAAGACGCTCACCACTGTCGGCCTGGGGCAGGCCCTCGGCTATATCGGCAAGCGCGGCTGTATCGCTCTGCGCCAGCCGAGCATGGGACCGGTGTTTGGCATCAAGGGCGGCGCGGCCGGCGGCGGCTACTCCCAGGTCGTGCCGATGGAGCAGTTCAACCTGCACGGCGCGGGTGACTTCCACGCCGTGACGGCGGCGCACAACCTGCTGGCGGCGGCCATTGACGCCAGCCGCTTCCACGGCAACCCGCTCAACATCGAACTGGCCGACGTAACCTGGCCGCGCGTACTGGACGTCAACGACCGGGCGCTACGCGACATTATCGTTGGCATCGGCGGCAAGCAGAACGGCATCCCCCGCGAGACACGCTTCGACATCACCAGCGCGTCCGAGGTCATGGCGATCCTGGCCCTGTCCGATGGGCTGATGGACATGCGCCGCAAGCTGGGCGATATTGTCATCGGTCTCAATCGCTCGGGCAAGGCGGTCACAGCGCGCGAGCTTCAGGTCCACGGCGCGATGACGGTCATCCTCAAAGACGCCCTACGGCCCAACCTGTACCAGACCCTCGAAGGCACGCCGGCCATCGTCCATGCCGGCCCCTTCGGCAACATCGCCCACGGCAACAACTCCATCCTGGCCGACAAGATCGCGCTCAAGCTGGCCGACTACGTGGTCACCGAGAGCGGCTTCGCGGCGGACCTGGGCATGGAGAAGTTCATGAACATCAAGTGCCGCTACAGCGGCCTGACGCCGGATACGGTAGTGCTGGTGGCGACGGTGCGCGCGCTTAAGATGCACGGCGGCGCGGGGCGCGTGGTGGCGGGCAAGCCGCTGCCCAAGGAGTTGGTCGAGGAGAACATTCCCGCCCTCAAGGCCGGCTCGGTCAACCTGCTCAAGCACATCGAGAACGCGCGGCGCTACGGCGTGCCGGTCGTCGTCGCCGTCAACCGCTTCACCCAGGATACCGACAAGGAGATAGATTTCCTGCGCGGACTGGCCCAGGACGCGGGCGCGGAAGGCGCGTTTGTGTCCGACGTGTGGGCGCGGGGTGGCGCGGGCGGCGCGGAACTGGCGGAGGCGATTGTGGCGGCGTGCGAGAAGCCCAAGAACTTCCAGTTCCTCTATCCGCTGGACATCCCCATCAAGGATAAGATTGCCGCCATCGCGACCCAGATGTACGGCGCGGCCAACGTGAGCTACGAGCCGGATGCCGAGCGCGCCATCAAGCGCTACACCGAGCTAGGCTTTGACAAGCTGCCCATCTGCATGGCGAAGTCCCACCTGTCCATCTCCCACGAGCCGACGTGGAAGGGCGCGCCGTCGGGCTACACGCTGCCCGTCCGCGAGGTGCGGGCGTCGGTCGGCGCGGGCTTCCTCGTCCCCCTGTGCGGCGAGATGATGACGATGCCGGGCCTGGGGTCCAAGCCGGCCTACATGAACATTGATATTGACGAGCAGGGCAACACAGTCGGGTTGTTCTAACGGGAGATTACATGCCTGCACAAATCATTGACGGCAAAGCCGTCGCCGCCCAGATCCGCGCCGAAGTCGCCGACGGCGTCAAGACCTTTGAGGCCGAACACGGCTACCCGCCCGGCCTGGCCGTCTTACTCATCGGCGAGAATCCAGCCAGCGTCACCTATGTCAACGGCAAAAAGAAAGCCTGCGCCGAGGTCGGCATCCACTCGGAGGTCTACCGCCTGCCCGCCGATGTCCCTGAAGGCGAGGTGATGGCCCTGGTGGACCGCCTGAACAAGGACCCGCGCATTCACGGCCTATTTGCCCAGTTGCCCCTGCCGGCCCACCTGAGCGAGGCCAGAGTCCAACTCCGCATTGACCCGGTCAAGGATGTGGACGGCCTGCATCCCGTGTCGGTGGGGCGACTCTGGATGGGCCAGGAGGCCCTCGTGCCCGCCACGCCGATGGGCATCCTCGAACTGCTCAAACGGTACGGCGTCCAACTCAAGGGCAAACGCGCCGTCGTGGTGGGCCGCAGCGCCATCGTCGGCAAGCCCATCGCCGCGCTGCTGCTCCAGGAACACGCTACTGTCACTATCGCCCACTCGCGCACGCAGCCGCTGGGCGACGTGACCCGCGAGGCGGATGTCCTGGTCGTCGCCATTGGCAAGGCTGAGATGGTGACAGGCGACATGGTCAAGCCC
>JAHCIP010000116.1 GCA_026129165.1 Anaerolineae bacterium | reverse complement strand
AGGCAGCGCCAACGCTGCCCTGGCCGCCTACCTCGTCCACCACCGCGCCCTCGCTGACGCGCCCACCGTCCGCGTCAGCGCGGAGCAGGGCTACGCCGTGGGCCGCCCCAGCCTCGTCCTGGTGGATGTCACTGCCCAGAACGACTCGCTCCAGGTGCGCGTCGGTGGCCGCGTCGCCCGCGCCGCCGAGGGAGCAATTTACTACTAAACGGAGCCTCTATGCCCCAGACCCACCACCTTCAACCCACCCGCTACCACTTTACGTTCGGCCCGGCCGAACCCGCCCTACGCGTCCAGAGCGGCGATACGGTGGTTGCGCCGACGCGCGACTCGCGCGGCTTCAATGCCGACGGCCAGCCCCTGGCCCGCGAGGCCATCGCCAACCAGGGCCACGAAGGCTACGACTACTGGCCGCGCAACCCCCTCGTCGGCCCTATTTATGTTGAGGGCGCGGAGCCAGGCGATGTCCTGGCCGTCCACATCGAGCGCGTCGAACTGACCCGCGACTGGGGCTTCTCGGCCCGCAACGTCAACTTCGGCTCGCTGACGGGCGAGTACGTCGGCCACCGCCTGCTCCTCAACCCGCCCCTCGAAGCGGCGCGGCTCGACTGGCAGATTGACCGCCAGCGCATGAAAGGGGTGTACCCCATGCCCAACAGTCGCCTGGGACGCGCCGAGATTGACCTGCATCCCTTCATCGGCTCCATCGGCGTCGCCCCGCGCTTTGGCCGCGTCGAGACGGCCCTCGCGCCCGGCGAGTTCGGCGGCAACATGGACTGCCCCGAAACCTGCGCCGGCACGACGCTCCTGTTCCCCGTCTGGACGCGCGGCGCGTACCTGTACTTTGGCGATGTCCACGCCGCCCAGGGCGACGGCGAGCTATGCGGCACGGCCATCGAAATGGCGGCCGAGGTTCAACTACGCCTGGAAGTCCGCCCTGGCCCGTGCGGCGACTGGCCCTGCGCCGAGGATGCCACGCACCTCATGGCGATAGGCAGCACGCGCCCCTTGATGGACGCGGTGCGTCTCGCCCAGGTCGAGTTGATGAACTGGCTCGTCCGCGACTACGGCTTCGACTTCTGGGAGGTGTGGCAACTCAACAGCCAGGTCGGCACGATGCGCATCGGCAACGTCGTGGACCCCTACTATAGCGTCGTCGCCAAGTTCCCGAAGCGGTATTTGCCGGACTGACGGAAGACGGAAGTCGGAGGACGGACGACCAAGGTCAGATGAGAGGGAACGTTCAAGGGCATGACGGGCGGTTGCCAGGCGCAATCGCCCGTTGTCTATACGCCATCCTAGAAAGGAAGTATAATTGGGCGGTCTATCTGTCTCATTTGCCATGCCTATGCAATGAATAGGCAGGCTATAGACCGATTGCTCGTTGATACCGAAAGGAGCCTGGTTATGCGCCGCCTGTCTGGACTGCGTCTGGTTATGGTCCTTCTTGTCATGGCAGTTCTAAATAGCGGGGAGCAGGCTTCTGCCGCGTCGGCTGGCTCGGCCAGCCGCCACACCACCGAGGGCGGAGTTAGTGTCTCCGTGAGTGCGGGGTATATACACACCTGCGGTGTCAAGAGCGATGGGACGCTGGCCTGCTGGGGCTACAACGGGAATGGCGAGTCGACGCCGCCGAGCGGGACGTTTGTCCAGGTCGACCTCGGCTATGCCCATTCGTGTGCCATCAAGCACGACGGCACGCTGATCTGCTGGGGCCTTAACAACGCTAACCTGCCCACGCCCAGCGGGACGTTTGTCCAGCTCAGCGCTGGCTCTGGTCACGCCTGTGCTCTCAAGAGTGATGGGACAGTGGCCTGCTGGGGCTATAGCGGTGGGGACCAGCCGACGCCGAGTGGGACGTTCGTTCAGGTCAGCGCGGGCGATGGTCATACCTGTGCGATACGGAGCGACGGGACACTGGCCTGCTGGGGGAGCAACTCTTCAGGTCAGGCCACGCCGCCCAGTGGAACTTTTACCCAGGTGGACGCTGGCTACGGTCATACGTGTGGGATAAGGAACGACGGGTCACTGGCCTGCTGGGGCAACAACATGTTCGGCCAGGCAACACCCCCAACTGGAGCGTTCGTCCAGGTCAGCGCGGGCAATGTGTACACCTGCGCCATCAAGAGCGACAGAACACTGGCCTGTTGGGGACGCGGTGACCAAGGCCAGGCGACGCCCCCAGGCGGAACATTCGTCCAGGTCAGCGCGAATTTCTTACATACCTGTGGTACCGAGAGCGATGGAACAGTGGCCTGCTGGGGCAACCACTCGGTCGGTCAGGGCACGCCGCCCCCTGGACGCTTCATCCGCCGCTCGGTGAGCGCGGGCGGTGGTCATACATGCAGCGTCAAAAGCGATGGGAGGCTGGTCTGCTGGGGGAACAACGGCAGCGGCCAGGCGACACCGCCAGACGGCACGTTTATACAGGTCAGCGCAGGCTTGGCGCATACATGCGCTATCAAGAGTGATGGAACGCTGGCTTGCTGGGGCAATAACAACGCGGGTCAGGCGACGGCGCCGAGCGGGACCTTTGTTCAGGTCAGCGCGGGTGTGGAGTTCACGTGCGCTGTTCGTTCGGATGGGATGCCGGTGTGCTGGGGGATCAATTTCGCGGGTCAAGCAACGCCACCGAGCGAGATATTCGCCCAAGTCAGCGCCGGCTACTATCATGCTTGCGGCGTCAAGGGTGATGGTACCCTCATCTGCTGGGGTGACAACACGCAAGGTCAGGCGCCTGTGCCGAGCGGCACCTTCGTCCAGGTCAGCGCGGGATCTCATACCTGTGCCGTTAGGAGCGATGGGACGCTGGCCTGCTGGGGCGACAACGGCAGCGGCCAGGCCACGCCACCGAGCGGGACGTTTGTCCAGGTTACCCTCCCCGAGATCTTGCCACATAGCTGTGCCATACGGGCCGATGGCATAGTGATCTGCTGGGGGCGCAACGATTTCGGGCAAGCATCCCCTCCAGCGGGGACATTCATTCAGATCAGCGCAGGGGACCGACATACGTGTGGGGTTAGAAGTGATGGCACGCTGACGTGCTGGGGTCGTAACGAGCGCGGGGAGGCGACGCCGCCGACGCCTATTATCGGTCGAGTTGATCTACAGGGACGCCTGACAGATGAAGGCGTTCAAATCCAGGCTGGCGCTCTTACGGCAGTCACCGCCCCGGACGGCGCCTTTACCCTTGAGGGTCCGGCGGGTGAGTACACCATTACGGCCAGCCACTCCGGGTACCTGAGTAGCCAAACGACAGTGGTGGTAGGCCTCACGTCCCTCACACTGCCGGTGGTAGTTCTGGTAGGCGGTGACGCGGATGGCAACGGTGTGGTGGATCTAGGCGACTTGACGCTGGTCGGGGGGCACTATAACACGACGCCGCCCGGTGATCCTCGCGCGGACATCAACGGCGACGGCCGGGTAGACCTGATGGACCTGATTCTAGTGGGCGCCAACTATGGCAAAACGAGTCATCAACCCTGGCTGGCCGACCCTTCAGCCGAAACTCAGACGCAAGCAAGGATTTAACCCATGCCCCTGCCTGTCCTCACTCCCGCCCTCGCCCGCCGCATCGACGGCGTGATTGTCGCCCAGGGCGTGGACCAAATGCGCTGGGTCCAGGCGCTGCCCGGCAACCCGCTGGGTGTCCAGATACAGAGCTTCGGGCCAGCGACCGCCTACCTCGTCCAGAGCGCGGGCAACGGCTGGTGGAACCGTGTCGGCGGCCTGGACACCGACGACGAAGCGACCCTGGACGCCATCATCGCTTTCTACCGCGATCACGGCGTGGAACCGAACATTGACCTGGACCCCAGCCGCTTCACCGCCGCCCTCAACCGCCGGCTGGCGGCGCACGGCCTCACCCTGGACCACATGGATACGGTGCTCTACGGCACGCCAGAGCTAGCCACCAGCCCTCACCCTACACCCCCTGCCCTCCGAATGGAGGGTCTCCCAGAGGGAGAGGGAACAACACCAGGGTTTGTCATCCACGAGGTCGGCAAGGACCAGGTGGACCTGGTGACGCGGCTGTGGGCGGATGGCTTTCAAGTCCCAGCGGCCAGCCGCGAGTTTATGATGACTATCCGCCGTGGCTCGTTCGAGTCTCTCGCCAACCACCTCTACGTCGCCACCGTGGACGGCCAGCCCGCCGCCATGTCCGCCCTGCTCGTCCAGGACGGTATCGGCTATCTCAACGTCGGCGCGACCCTCCCCCCGTACCGCCGCCTCGGCATTCACCGCGCCATGAGCGAGCGCCGCGTCCAGGATGCCCGCGACTGGGGCTGCGAGTTGCTCATCGGCTTTGTCGCCGGCTTCGGCAAGACCAGCCAGAACAACATGGAGCGGCGCGGCCTGCGCGTGGCCTACAACCGGCTGACTTGGACGGCTCAAGGATAAGGATGACGAATGGAGCAGTCCTGGTTCGGGCGATTGACGCTCGGCCCTTCAACCGAGTTTATCCAGGTGACGCAGTCGGCGGACGGGGCCATCCTGGACTGCCCTGGCCGCTATCGGTTCAATATCCCCCTCCAGGGCTGGCCCGACGACGCGGCGACGGCTGACTTCCGCGCCGACTCGCTCCACTTTCAGGGGCAGCCCCTCGGTCAGCGCATCGAGGGGACAGTCCAGGACGGCGACACCGCCGGTTCCTTCTGGCTTGAGCGCGCCTATGACCTGGCTCGTCAGGATTACCGCCCCCTCATGGGCCACTACCGTCTCGCCTCCGACCAGCATATTTTGGTGAGCCAGGACGACCGAGGCGATGTCGTCTACCACTTCTATATACAGGGCGACCAGGTTATCCGCCTGCACCCGCTCAGCCCCACCCGCTTCCTCAGTGCCCGCGCTGACGGCTTGACGTTCACGCCGGATGGTCAGGACCGTGGGCTGTCGCTGACGATGGAAGGGCCAGACGGCGCGACCAGCCAGGCGGAGCAGGTTGAACCGTACATCGAGCAGCGCGTCTCCATCCCCAGGGGGGACTACGCGCTCGCGGGTAGCCTCCTCGTACCCTCCGGCCCCGGCCCGCACCCGGCCGTCATCTTCTGCCATCACGCCAGCGTCCACCAGCGCGACTACTACCGCCTGTTCGCCGATGCCTTTGTGCGGCGTGGCATCGCTGCCTTCATCTACGACAAGCGCGGCCGAGGCGAGTCAACAGGTGAGCCTCTGTTCTCCGAAATTTTCCAGCTAGCCGACGACGCCGAGGCCGTCTTTCGCTTTGTCCAGGCTCAGCCGACCATTCGCAGTGATCGCGTCGGATTCTGGGGCATCAGCAACGGCGCGTGGGTCGCGCCCCTTGCCGCCAGCCGGGTGGGGCAGGCGTCCTTTGTCATCGGCGCGTCGGTGGCGGGGGTCACGCCGGCTCGCCAGGAGCAAATCCGCCGCGTCAACGTCGCCCGCGACCTCGGCGCGTCACCCCGTGCCCTGACCCTGCTGGACCGCTTCTGGCCGCGTATGTTCCAGTTCTACATTGACGGCTCCTGGGACGATAACCTTGAGACGCTGTTGCGGGCCGTCTACGAGGATAAGGAACTTCAGGCGCTCCCCAAACACCCAGGGCTGGCGGACGGCCTCCAGTCCGTTCCGCCTCGTGTGCCTCTTGAGCAGATTCGGGCCGAGGGCGGGGCATGGCCCGACGGCGCCTTTGATGTGTCCCCCATCTATGAGGGGCTGCGCTGCCCGGTCCTATGCGTCTGGGGCGAGACCGACACCGTGATTCCCGTCGCGGAGAGTCGGCAGCGCCTCGAACAGGCTCTCCGCGCTCAGCAGCACCCCGATTACGGTTTCACCCTCCTTCCCGACACAACGCACCACCTCTACCTGGCTGGCCCCGAGCCAAGCGGTATCCTGCGCGAGGTAATGCACACCCGCCTGTACCACGTCACGCTGCCGCCTGGCCTATGCGAGGGGATGGCCGACTGGACAGTGCAGCGTGTCCAATTCTAGATAGTCGCGTCGTCCCAGGGTGTATTCAAGGTCGAGAACATCTTAACCGGCAGTGCGCTGTCAACGGATTTTGGGAACGGATGGAGCGGATGGGTAAATGCCAATCTGTTCAATCTGCTCCCCGAATCCGTTGACGGTGCGTGGCTCTCCCAAGACATGGGGCATTGCAGAATCCTGGCGTCTCCTGTCAGCCCACGGCGAAACTCATGCTGCACTTATCCACCAGAAGGCGTATCCCCCTACGCCAGACGACGGATAGACACTCGCCGCCCTATGTGCTACAATCCCCAGTAACGACCCACCACCCACCTTCCGAAAGGAGACCCGCATGGACGCCGTAGACGCCAACGTACCCGTAGGCTGCCTGTCCAATCGCTTAAGACCCCGACCCCCAACACCCATGAGGAGTCCCTATGTCGTTACCCAAGAGTTACAACCCGACCGAGGCCGAACCTAGACTACAAGCTTTTTGGCAAGACCAGGGCATCTATCACTTTAACCCCCGGTCCGATCGCCCCATCTACGCGGTGGATACCCCACCCCCCACCGTGTCCGGCCACCTCCACTTAGGCCACGTCTACTCCTACAGCCACCCCGACTTCATCGTCCGCTTCATGCGGATGAATGGTTACAATATTTTCTACCCGATGGGCTACGACGACAACGGCCTGCCCACCGAGCGCCTGGTCGAGAAGCGGCTGGGCATTACGGCGCAGTCCGTGGGCCGTGACGCCTTTATCCAGCGTTGTCTTGCCGTGAGCGAGGAGGCCGAGCGCGACTATCAGGCCCTCTGGCAGCGGCTGGGCCTGTCCATTGACTGGCGCTACACCTACCGCACCATTGACGACCTCTCGCGCAAGACCTCGCAACTGTCATTCCTGGACCTCTACCGCCAGGGCCGCGCCTACCGCCAGAGCGCGCCCGCCATCTACTGCCCAGAATGCCGCACCACCATCGCCCAGGCCGAACTGGCTGACCTGGAGCGCGGGAGCGAGTTCGTCACCCTGGCTTTTCGCCTGCCCAATGGCGATGCCCTACCCATCGCCACCACGCGCCCCGAACTACTGCCCGCCTGTGTCGCCGTCTTCGTCCACCCCGACGACGCCCGTTTCCAGCCCCTGGTCGGCCAGCAGGCGACCGTCCCCCTCTCCGGCCAGCGCGTCCCCATCCTGGCCGACCCCGACGCCGACCCCACCAAGGGGACCGGGGCCGTCATGTGCTGCACCTTTGGCGACCAGGCCGACGTGACGTGGTGGTATCGCCACCACCTACCGCTGATCGAGTTGATTGGCCGCGACGGACGCCTGACCGATGCCGCGGGCGAGTTCGCCGGGCTGACAACGACTGAAGCTCGCCAGCGTATCGTCGCGGCCCTGGAAGGTCGCGGCGAGATACTCGGCCGCCAGCCGGTCGCCCAGTCTATCAGGGTCCACGAACGCTGCGATACGCCCGTCGAGTACATCGTCGTCCAGCAGTGGTTTATCCGCGTGCTCGACGAAAAGGAGACCTGGCTGCGGGCCGGCGACCAGGTGCGCTGGACGCCGGAGCACATGCGCACCCGCTACCGCGAGTGGGTCCAGGGCCTCAACTGGGACTGGTGCATCTCGCGCCAACGCTACTTCGGCGTGACCTTCCCGGTCTGGTACTGCGCCGACTGCGGGGCCATCATGCTCGCCGACGAGGACCAGTTACCCCTGGACCCGACGGCGACCCAGCCGCGCCATCCCTGCGCCTGCGGGGGGATGCGCTTTACGCCGGAAACCGATGTCATGGATACCTGGGCCACCTCGTCGCTGACGCCGCAGATTGTTGCCCGCTGGCTGGCCGAGCCAAGCCTCTACGCCCGCCTGTTCCCGCTGACGCTCCGCCCCCAGTCCCACGAAATCATCCGCACCTGGGCCTTCTATACCATCGTCAAGTCGCACTACCACTTTGGCGCGGTCCCCTGGCGCAACGTCCTCATCTCCGGTTGGGGCATCGCCGGCGAGGGCATGGGCAAGATTAGCAAGAGCAAGGGCGGCGGCCCGATGGCCCCGCAGTCCATGATAGAGCGCTACTCCGCCGACGCCGTCCGCTACTGGACCTCCAGTACCGGCGCGGGCAAGGATTCGGTCATCAGCGAAGAGAAGATTCAGCAGGGGGCGCGGCTGGTCAACAAGCTGTGGAACGTGGCGCGTTTCGCGGAGAGATTCTTGATGATTGAAGACCAAAGACCGAAGACTGACGATCAAAGATTAAAGATTGAATATGCCTCGCCCTCACCAATCATCAATCCTCAATCTTTAATCATTAGTCATCAGTCTCCAGTCCTCTCCCCCGCCGACCGCTGGATCCTCGCCCGCACGCAGCGCCTGGTTCGGCGCGTCACCGACCTGTTCCAGGACTATGACTACGCCGCCGCCAAGAGCGAGCTGGAGGGCTACTTCTGGGGCGACCTGGCCGACAACTACCTGGAGATGGCGAAGCACCGCCTCTACGCGGCGGACCACCCGCTCCACGCCGGCGCGGTCGCCACGCTCCACGGGGTCCTGCTGACCATTACAAAACTGTTCGCGCCCCTCTTCCCGCACATCACCGAGGAGGTGTACCAGGGCTTGTTCCGGGCCACGGAGGGCCACGCCTCGGTCCACATCTCGCCCTGGCCCACCGTGGACGAGGGGTTGGTGGATGAGGCGGCTGAGAGGCTGGGCGAAACCCTGATGGCGATTGCCACAGCGGTCCGCCGCTACAAGAGCGAGCGCAGCTTGTCCGTCGGCGCGGAACTGGCTCGCCTCGACCTGGCCCCCGACGACGCAGCCCTAGCCGACCTGTTGCGCGAGGCCATCCCCGACCTGGTCAGTGTCACCCGTGCCCGCGCCATCGCCGTCGTGAGCCAGCTTGACGCCGGCCTGGACACGGTCGAAGTTGGCGGGCTGCGGTTGGGGATAGCTCGCTAGGTATATTGGGCCACTTCGGGCTATAATTAGCCCACCTGCACCCTGTTTCCGGAGAGAGAAGCCATGTCCGTCCAGAAGTTGCCCTCACACAGTCAGGACTTTTCCGACTGGTATAACGAAATCATCATGCGCGCCGAGTTGGCCGATACCCCGCCCCGCGTCCCAGAGCAGTTGCGCGGGTTCATGGTCCTCCGCCCCTACGGCTACGCCCTGTGGGAGAACCTCCAGGCGGCCCTCGACGCTATGTTCAAGGCGACCGGCCACAAGAACGCCTACTTCCCGGTCCTCATCCCCATGAGCTTCATCGCCAAGGAGAAGGACCACGTCGAGGGCTTCAAGCCCGAACTGGCCGTCGTGACCCACGGCGGCGGCGAGGAGTTGACCGAGCCGCTGGTCGTCCGCCCCACGTCCGAGACCGTCATCGGCCACATGTACGCCCAGTGGATCCGTACCTATCGCGACCTGCCCGTCCTCATCAACCAGTGGGGCAGCGTGTTGCGCTGGGAGAAGAGGACGCGGGCGTTTATGCGTACCGCCGAGTTCCTGTGGCAGGAGGGCCACACCGCCCACGCCACGGAGGAAGAGGCCGAGGCCGAGACGCTCCAGATGCTCGAAATCTACCGCATTCTCGCCGAGGACTGGGCCGCCGTCCCCGTCCTGACGGGCCGCAAGAGCGAGAGCGAGAAGTTCGCCGGCGCGCTGCGCACCTACACCATCGAGTCGCTCATGCCCGATGGCCGCGCCCTCCAGTCCGGCACGTCGCACAACCTGGGCCAGAACTTCGCCAGGGCCTTCGACATCCAGTACCAGGACCGCGACAACACCCTCAAGTACTGCTGGACCACCAGTTGGGGGCTATCCTGGCGCATGCTCGGCGCGCTGATCGGCCTGCACGGCGACGATAAGGGCCTGAAGTTCCCGCCCAAGCTCGCCCCCATTCAGGTCGTCATCGTCCCCATCTATCGGTCGGACGAGGAACGCGCGGCGGTCATGGGCGCGGTGGATCACCTCAAGACCGCGCTGAGCGGAGTTCGCCTTGAAGTGGACGACCGCGAGGGGCTGACGCCCGGCTTCAAGTTCAACGACTGGGAGATGCGCGGCGTGCCCATTCGCATCGAGCTTGGCCCGCGCGATGTGGCTGGCCGCGTGGCCGTCGTGGCGCGGCGCGACATCCCTGACAAGTCGGGCAAGGAGAGCGTCGGCTGGGACAGCCTGGGCGAGACGGTCCAGGCCAGGCTGGCGGACATCCAGGCGGGGCTGTTCCGGACGGCGCAGGAACGGCGCGCTCGGATGACCTTCACCGCGAGTTCGTGGGACGAGTTTATGTCGCTCGTACCGGAGAGCGGCGGCTTCGGCTTCATCCGCGCCTACTGGGCCGGCGACGACGCCGACGAGGCGTGGGTCAAGCAAGCGGCGGGCGGCGTCACCATCCGCGCCTTCCCCTTCGACCAGCCGACCGAACCCGGCCGCTGCATCCGCACCGGCAAGGAAACCACCCAGGTGGCCGTCTTCGCCCGGGCCTACTAAGATTTCACCGCCGAGGACGCAGAGGGCGCAGAGTTTTTTGTCATCTCTCCGCGCCCTCTGTGGTTAGCCCATGACCGTCATTCACTGTCAGTCCCTCACCAAGACCTACCCCGGCGTCACGGCGCTGGACCGGCTGGACCTGACCATCGCGGCGGGCGAGGCGTTTGGGCTGCTCGGTGAGAACGGCGCCGGCAAGTCCACCCTGGTCAAGCTCGTCCTCGGCTTCCTCAAGCCCACCGCTGGCCGCGTCACCGTCTTCGGTCAATCGCCTGTCGCCGCCCGGCCCCGCCTCGGCTACCTCCCCGAACTGCCCCACTACGACCTGGCCTTCTCGGCCCACGCCTATCTGAGCTTCCTCGGCTCCCTCAGCGGCCTGTCCGGCGCGCGGCTGCGGCGGCAAGTGGACGCCGGCCTGGACCTGGTCGGCATGCGCGCCCAGGCCCTCGGCCGGCTCGCTACGTTCTCCAAAGGCATGCTCCAGCGCGTTGGTATCGCCCAGGCGCTGCTGGCCGACCCCGACCTCGTCATCCTGGACGAGCCGACCGCTGGCCTCGACCCGCGCGGCCAGTACGAGATTCGCCAGGTCATCCTGGACCTCAGGGCGGCTGGCAAGACCATCCTGCTCTGCTCGCATATCCTGGCCGAGGTCGAGGAGGTCTGCCACACCGTGGGCATCCTACGCCGGGGCCGTCTGGTCCAGCAGGGCGCGGTGGCCGACCTCCTGCGCCGCTCGGACAAGGTCGAGCTAGACGTGGGCGACGCGCTGCCCGCCGCCCAGGCCGCGCTGGCCCACCTGGACGGCCAGGTCCAGGTCCAGGCCGGCTGCCTGCTCGTCCCCCGCACCCTCCAGCCGACCGTCCTCCAGACATTGCTCGCCGCCGGGATACCCATCCAGTCCCTCACCCCCGCCCGCGACACCCTGGAGCAGGTGTATCTGCGGGCGACGAGTCCGACGGAAGACGGAAGACGGAAGACGGAGGAAAAATCTTCTCGTCCGTCCTCGGTCCTCGGTCCTCCGTCATAAGCCCCATGCGCTCCCTTGCCATCGCCCGCTTCAGCCTGGAAGACTACATCCGCAGCGGCAGCCTGCTGGTCGAAGTCGTCGCCGTGCTGGCCCTGCACGTCGTCTTTTTCAAGTACCAGGCGGACACCTTCGGCGCGGACACGGCTCACTTCTTCGGCGTCCTGAGCGTCTTCACCCTCGCCCAGGCAGTCTACACCACGGCCATGCTCTTCCGCCGCGCCGCTACCCCCCGCGCCTATGTCGTTCTGGCGCGGCTCGCCCAGCCGGGCCTGTACGTTCGGGGCAAGCTGCAGGCGGCCCTGGTCATCACCCTGGTCTTCTACCTCGGGACACTGGCGCGGGTTGTGGCCCAGCGCATCGTCTGGGAGGCTCCCGCCCGGCTGACGCTGGGCAGCGGGGCGGTCCTGCTCAACGCCCTCGTCGCCCTGACGCTGACCGGTCTCTTCTCGCCCCTGGTCACGCCGCGTCTCGCCCGCGTCGGCCTGTTCAGCGTCCTCGCGCTGGCCGGCGGCCGCCTCAGCATCCGTAACTCGCTGTGGGAGCGTCTGAGCCAGCCATTCAGCCTGCTCGTCTCGCCCGTCTTCAACCTGCACCGCTTCGCCGTCGAGGGTACGCCCGACCCACTGACCTGGCTGGCTGTCGCGGTCAGCCTGCTGATAGTAGTTGGTGGGTGGTGGGTGGCGGAGTGGCGCTTTTCGCAGCGCGAGGTAATGCTCTGAGCGACTCAAGCAAAATGATTCTTGACAAATCCCACGAAGCCTGTTATACTGAGCCTAATCTATCACCAGGAAGTAGCCTATGGTGCGCTATTCAGTGGCCGAGTCCAAAGCGAAAGTCAGCGGCGCTAAAAAAGCGTCGTCCTTCGTGCCTGGGTAAGCCGCTGACCGTTTCCTGGTCGCTCGTTCAACATCTGGCTTCCCAGCCGCCGGGAAGCCAGTTTTCTTATGCCGCTCGATGCATGCGCTGGCTCTCCGGACTCTCCCTGGGGAGCCTGTCTTATTTCGTAGTGCGTATTTCGTATTTTTTTCTACGCATTACGAAATACGCAGTACGCAATAGGAGTCCCTATGCCCCTCGACCGCTGGAACATCATCGAGTCCACGCTGCGCGAAGGCGAGCAGTTTGTGGGCGCGAACTTCACAACTGAACAGAAGGTCCGCATCGCTCAGGCGCTGGACGAGTTCGGGGTCGAGTACATCGAGTTGACGTCACCGCTGGCGTCGCCCAAGAGCGAGGAGGACGCGCGGCGCATTGCCCGCCTGGGCCTGCGCACCAAGACGCTGACCCACATTCGCTGCCACCGCGAGGATGCCCTCCGCGCCCTGGACACCGGCGTAGACGGCATTGACACCGTCATCGGCACCTCGTCCTATCTCCGCCAGTTCAGCCACGGCAAGTCCATTGACCAGATTCTAGACCTGGCCTTCGACGTCCTCACCTTTATCCGCGAGCAAGCCCCTGGCATCGAACTCCGCTTCAGCACCGAAGACTCGTTCCGCAGCGAAGAGGCCGACCTGTTCCGCGTCTACCTGGCGATTGACCGGCTCGGCGTCGTGGATCGTGTCGGTATCGCCGATACCGTCGGCGTCGCCACGCCCACCCAGGTCTATCGCCTCGTCAGCACGCTGCGCCGCCTCGTGCGCTGCGACATCGAGTTCCACGGCCACAATGACTCCGGCTGCGCCATCGCCAACTCGCTGGCGGCCATTGAGGGCGGCGCGACCCACATTGACACGTCTATCCTCGGCATCGGCGAGCGCAACGGCATCACGCCCCTCGGCGGCTTCGTCGCCCGCATGTACACCCTGGACCGCGCGGGAGTGCGGGGCAAGTACCGGCTGGACATGCTGCGCGACCTGGATATGATGGTCGCGGATTTGGTCGGCGTGGGCATCCCGTTCAACAATTATGTCACCGGCATCGCCGCCTTCACGCACAAGGCCGGCATCCACGCCAAGGCCATCCTGAACAACCCGGAGACCTACGAGGCGCTCAATCCGACCGACTTTGGCATGACGCGCTACATCAGCATCGCCCACCGCCTGACGGGGTGGAACGCCATCAAGGACCGCGCCGAGCAGTTGGGCCTGGGCCTCAGCGACGAGCAGGTCAAGCTGGTAACCGCGCACATCAAGGCCCTGGCCGACGAGAAGCCCCTCGAACTCAACGACGTGGACGACATGCTCCGCCGCTGGGCGCTCGAAACAGCGGAACCTATGTCCATTAGCTGAGTCACAAAGGATACTAAGAGCACAAAGGACACTAAGGAATCATAAAAGCCTTCGTGTTCTTGGTGTCCTTCGTGCACTTGGTGATTCAAACAGGAACGAATACTATGTCTCGTAAAACATTCGCAGAAAAGGCGTTGGCGCGGGCGGCGGGACTGGCGGAGGTGGTCGCGGGGCAGATTGTGGACGCCCGCCCCGACCTGGCCTTCAGCCACGACAACACGGCCCCCATTGCCCGCACGTTCTACAGCCTCGGCGTCAAGCGGGTCAAGTACCCGGAGCGCCTGGCGTTTACCATGGACCATGCTGTGCCGGCCCCCACGACGGCCCACGCTCAGAACCACGCCGACACGCGCCGCTTCGCCCAGGAGCAGGGAGTGACCAATGTCTTCGAGGTTGGGCGCGGCATCTGCCACCAAGTGCTATCGGAGGAGGCGCTAGCGCTGCCGGGCTACACGGTCCTCGGCTCGGACAGCCACACGCCCCACTTCGGCTGGCTCGGCGCGTTCGGGGCGGGCATCGGGCGGAGCGAAATGGCCGCCGTGTGGGCGACGGGCGAGTTGTGGTTGCGGGTGCCGGAAAGCGTGCGCGTCGTGCTGACAGGCGAGTGGCCCGAGGGCGTGACCAGTAAGGACTTCTGCCTGCGCCTCATCAGCGACCAGGGCGGCGACGCGGGTATCTACCTGTCCATCGAGTTCAGCGGCCCGGCGGTCCACGCCCTGTCCATTGACAGTCGCGCCGTCATCCCCAACATGATGGCTGAGTTTGGCGTCAAGAGCGCCTACATCGCGCCCGACGACCTGACCTTCGACTACCTGGCCCCGCGCCGCGCCCGGCGCGCCGGCCAGCCGGTTGAAGCCGTGCGCGAGGCCATCGTCGCCGGCGCACTCTACCCCGACCCCGATGCCGACTACCTGGCCGAGTATCACTACGATGTCAGCCAGTTGGAGCCGATGGTGTCCCTACCGCACCGCGTGGACCGCGCCGCGCCGGTGTCCCAGGTGCGCGGCACGCGCATCCAGCAGGCATTTGTCGGCACCTGTACCAACGGGCGGCTGGAAGACCTGAAGGCGGCGGCCCAGGTCGTGCGCGGGCGGCGGGTCGCGTCGGGCGCGCGGCTGCTCGTCATCCCGGCCTCCAGCGAGGTCTACATGGGCGCGCTACGAGCGGGCTACATCGAGACGCTGATGGAGGCCGGGGCGGTCATTGGCACGCCGGGCTGCGGCCCGTGCATGGGCAACCACATGGGCGTCCCCGCGACGGGCGAAGTTACCATCAGCAGCGCCAACCGCAACTTCCAGGGCCGCATGGGCACCCGCGACGCCGAGATTTACCTGGCGAACCCCGCCGTCGTCGCCGCCAGCGCGGTCGCGGGTTACATCATTGACCCCCGCGAACTAACGACATAGGAGAGTCTATGATCCTGCGCGGCCGTGCCTGGAAGTACGGTGACGACGTCAACACCGATGTCATCTTTCCAGGCAAGTACACGTATAATGTCAACGACCCGGCCGAGATTGCCCGCCACGCCCTCGAAGACCTGGACCCATCCTTCGCCGGCCAGGTTCAGGCGGGCGACATGGTCGTTGGCGGGCGCAACTGGGGCAACGGCAGCTCGCGCGAGCAGGCGGTCACCACGCTGCGCTTCGCGGGTGTCACGGCGCTCATCGCCAAGTCCATCGCCCGCATCTACTTCCGCAACGCCGTCAACAACGGCCTGCTGCCCATCGTCTGCCCGCCGGCCGTGGACGCGATTCAAGGCGGCGAGACCATCGAGATTGATCTGGATAGCCACTTGATTCGGTGCGGCGCCGGTGAGTTCGAGTTCCCTCCGTTGTCGCCCAGCACCCAGGCGATTATCGAGGCGGGCGGACTGATACCCATGCTCAAGCGGAAGCTGGCCGCCCAGGCCGAAGCGGGTTGAGAGACAGGCTATGACCGACTGGTCCCTCGCGCCCCTGGCCCAGGGCTTTGGCGTCAGCGCGGCGCTCATCATCGCCATCGGCGCGCAGAACGCCTTCGTCCTCCAGCAAGGGCTGCGCCGCTCGTACCTGTTTGTCTCGGCGCTGACCTGCGCCCTGTGTGACGCCGTGCTGATCTCCCTCGGCGTCGGCGGCTTTGGCGCGGTCATCGCCTCGACGCCCTGGCTCACGCTGCTGGCGACGTGGGGCGGCGCGCTGTTCCTGCTGCTGTACGGCTGGCGCTCGTTTCGCTCCGCCATGCAGTCCAACAGCCTGAGTGTGCAGGGCGAGTTGGCGGCGCTGAGTCTGCGAGCGACCGTCCTCGGCCTGCTGGCCGTCAGCCTGCTCAACCCGCACGCCCTGTTGGATACCGTCGTCCTCATCGGCAGTGTCGGCGCGCAGTACCCGGCCCAACAGCGGGCGGCTTTCGCGTTGGGAGCGATGCTGGCCTCGCTGACCTGGTTCTTCAGCCTGGCTTATGGCGCGGCGCGTCTCGCGCCCCTCTTTCAGAAGCCGCTCGCCTGGCGCGTTCTCGACCTATGCGTCGGCTGCCTGATGTGGGGTATCGCCGCGTCGCTGATACGGACTGGCCTGCATGGGCTGGTCGTCTGAGCTTGCTCTACTGCACCCAAATCTCGACGGTCATGCTGAGCGAAGCGAAGTATCTCGCCTGGGCAAGCGAGACCCTTCGCTTCGCTCAGGGTGACAATCGAAATGGTTCTGGCACAGAAACCAGGGCTTTGTACCGAGGATAAACGATGACCTTATCCGAGCAAGCGGTCAAGAACCGCGCCTTTTGGGACAACTGGAGCGACGAGTACCAGGCGCAACACGCTGAGCAACTCAACAAGCGCGAACTCGCCTGGGGCGTGTGGGCCTTGCCAGAGCGCGAGCTAGGCGTTCTGGGCGACGTGGCGGGCAAGGATATCCTCGAATTGGGCTGCGGCGCGGCCCAGTGGTCCATCTTCCTCGCCAAGCTCGGCAGCCGGCCCGTCGGCCTGGACAACTCCTCGCGCCAGTTGGACCACGCGCGGGAACTCATGGCCGCACACGGCGTCGCCTTCCCCCTGGTCCACGCCTCG
>JAHCIP010000115.1 GCA_026129165.1 Anaerolineae bacterium | reverse complement strand
GATGAAACCCGAGAGCGGCCTGCGCGGGCGGACGGCGGTGAACATCGTCGAGGAGATTCTCGACGCGACGCCGGTCAAGCTGGAGGCGGGGGGGGAGGCGGCGCGGGGGAGGGCGCGGGGCTAAAGCCGCCGCGCTAGGCAGGCGAAGCCCTGTCGGGCTGGGGATAGGGGACCGGGGCGCGGGACTAATGCCTTGCTGGCTGAAACGGAATAGCCCGCCAGGGCTTTGTACGAGTAGTACGGGGGTTTAGGCCCACGCGTCTTTATGGGGGGAGCATGCCGTACACTCGGCTGTACTATCACATTACGTGGGGGACACGTAACCGCGAGCCGCTCATCCAGCCATCGTTTGAAGTCGCGCTTCATCGCGTCATGACGGCCAAGGTCGAGGAGTTGGATGGGCGCGTCTTTGCTATCGGCGGGGTGGACGACCACGTTCATCTCGCTGTTTCTATTCCAGCCAAAACCTCGGTCCGGACTTCATCGGTCAGGTCAAGGGTAACAGTTCGCACTTTGTCAATCACGAATTGTCCCTGCCTTACCACTTTAGCTGGCAAGCCGAGCACGGCATTGTTACATTTGGGCAGACCAACCTCGCTATGGTAGTTGAGTATATTCGCCATCAACGGCAGCACCACGCGGCGCAGCGTGTCTAGCGCTATCTGGAAGCGGTAGATGAACTTGGTGAGTAAGGCGCGTGGGCCTGAAGACCCGCGCTGGGCAGGCAAAGCTCTCCGAGCTAAGGTGGTAGCGCCGCTTCTCTGGCCCGACAGAAGTGTCCTCCCGTGGCGACTCTTAGCCCGCAGGGCTTCGTCTGCGCAGCGCGGGTCTTTAGGCCCGCATCAGCTTAGCCCGGCGCCAGGCCTTCCGCCGAGATGTCTTAGCCCGCAGGGCTTCGTCTGCGCGGCGCGGGTCTTCAGGCCCGCGCCGCCCGTGCGCTGGGCTACGGCTCTTCACTAATCCCCCCCACAAGCAGGGCGAAGTGTTCCGCAATGGCGCGAGTGATTGGGCCGGGGCGCCCGTCACCTACCATGTCGTCGTTGATGCTCACCACGGGCATCACCTCGCGCGACGAACTGGTGATAAAGGCTTCGGCCAGACGTGGAATGTCCGGTTGGAGCACTGGCTCCAGCCGCACGGGCAGTACACCCCTCGCCGCTTGGAGGACAATGCCCCGCGTCACCCCAGCCAGCACGCCCTCGTCCGCCGTCCGTAATTCTCCATCCAGCACCCCAAAGAAGTTGGAGCTAAAGCCTTCCAGAATCGCGCCGCGCCCATCCACCATCAAGACTTCGTGGACGCCGGGTGGCAGCGTGCTCTTAAGGTCACGCGAGGGAGCGATGAAGGTTGTCGCCTTAGCGCGGGGGTTCTGCCGCGCCATGAGCATGGTCACGGTGCGGACGCCGTCGCGGTACAACTCGGCCGGATAGGGGGTAAAGGGTTCGACCGTCACATAGATAGGGACGCCAGCCAGCGGAACGGTGACACGGACACGCGCTTCTGGGTAGACGGTCGCCTCCAGCGCGGCGCGCAGCGCCTGGCGCACGTCCTGTTCGTCCACCGTCGCCGTGCCGCCCATCAGGCTCAGCGACTCGTCCAGGCGGGCCAGGTGGTGCGGTAGGTCGAGAAAACGGCGGCCCCCATAGGTGCGGAGTGTGGTATAGGCGCCCTGGGGCAGCGCGCGGGAGATGTCGTCTAGAGACGCCCCGGCGATGGCGGCAGGCCGCAACTGGCCCTGGACAAATTCGAAGGTAACGGGCGGCATGAAGAGTCCCCCTGAAAGACTGGTTTGAATTGACAAACCTCTCTGTCCAGCGTAGAATCGAGACATACCTACCTGGTGAGAGGCGTTATGGAGCAGACCGCAGATACCCCGCATGTGACCATTAAGCGCAAGGACCGTACGATGGTCTTCGCGCCCACCGAAACCGATAAGATACGCACTGTGGCGTCGGGACGGGTCAGTTGGGACCGCCGCACCAACCGCTGGAAGGCAGTGGGGGAGTTGGAGGAATTGGCCGACTTGCTGACCCAGGCCGGCTACAAGGTCAACCTGGTTGGCCCGAAGGCGTAGGCCCCCCCGCTTTAGCTTCTTAAACCTCCCGCAGGCCTGGCGCCTTCCGGGAGGTTTTCTCACTCCCCAGCCCGTCGGTTTCAGCTGACAATCACCCTCATTCCTCTGGCGCCCGGCCGCGCAGCAGTTTCCGCAGCCGTTCCCAACTCCGGCGGGGCCGCGCCGTGTCCTCGCGCCCGACGGCGTGCGCCGAGTAGCGCGCCGCCTCGAACGCCTCCGTCAGCGTCGTCACGTCGGCCTCGCCTTCGGGCAGCGTGGACTGGAGCCGCTCACTGTACTCGCGGGCGGTCTGCGACCGGCCACGGGGCAAGCCGCTCTCCTCCGCGCGTCGGGCGGTGGACAGGTAGAAGTACATCACCAACTCGCGCGGCGACAGGGAGTTCAGGCGCAGCCAGGCGGGGGGTGGCGTGGGGATGGCCCGCCGGGCCTGGGCCAGCCGCTGCCGCACCGCCACGCCGGCCCGGACAGCGACCGCCTTGGACTGCGTCCAGAAGGACAGCAGCAGCCGCACCAGCCAGCCCAGACTGCGATGCTGGGCCAGGCTCAGCCACCACTCACGGCGCGCGCCGATGAACTGGGCCAGCGCGTAGCCCAGGATGCCCGTCGTCACCAGCCAGAACAGCAGCGAGCGCAGCAGCGACAGCCAGTCCGGGGTGGCGGTCGGGGGTGGGGCAGCGGGCAGCACGGGCGGCGCGGGCGGCGGCATGGCCTCGCCGGTGGAACGGCCCAGGAAGAGGCTGAGTAACATCGTAAACAGACCGAGGATGAGGAAGAGTAGGAAGTTGAGGCCGTAGCCAATCATCAGCCCCACGTTCCCCAGCGCCCGCAGCACCCCCGCCGCCACATCCAGCACGCCCACACTGTAGCGCGTGGGCAGGAGCAGCGCGAGAACGGCCACCACGATCAGCGTCGCCAGCCCCAGGCCGACCCACCGCGACCGGATGCCCGCCCCAATGTCTACCCGGCTCACCCGCCACTGGGTGTGCAAGACTTCCATCCGCGCCTGGCTCAACAGCAGCAGGCCGCTGACAAAATAGATGAGTACGTTCAGAATTACGCCGCCGACGGGCGGGCGGTCCTGGCGCAACACGGATTGGAGCCCGACCTGGGTGAGACCGGCGGCGATGACCAGGAGCACCCCGCCCACGAAGAACAGGCTCTGGATGGCGGACAGGCTGAGGTAGGGGTTGAAGCCGGCCTCGGTGGGTTGGGTCAGGTCGTCTAGCCAGCGCGCCACGTCGCCCGACTCCATCCAGGTGAAGGCGGCCAGCGCCAGGACGATGATAAATTCGAGGTTGAAGAGGGTCGCCAGGTCCGCCTCCCAGGCGGCGAAGTCGGCCGCCAGGGCGTCCAGGCCGCGTGTGGCGTAGGGACCGAGCTTGAGGGCGAGCAGGATGACCGTCCACTCGCTCAGCCGAAAGATCCAGCGGTCGCGGCCGCTGAGCCGCAGCCGCTGGGCGGTGCGCGTCGCGTAGAAGGCTTCGAGGGAGATGAGGAAAATGGCAACCACAGCATAGATCGCGTTCCAGTCGGGCAGGAACGCCTGGATCAGCAGAGCGACGCTCTCCATGACGCAGGCGAACATGGTCGCCACCAGGAAGGGCCGCGCCCGGTCCGCGAATTGGACGGCTACTTCATCCACCACGTCCCCCTCTCACCGGTGAATGCTGCGTCATAGCTCTCATAGCCCCGCCAGGTCGCCTACTTCCGACTCGTAGGGGATGACGGAGACAGGTATCCCAAGCTGGCGGGCCGCGCCGTTCGGCGGCCCCTGGGTCAAGATGAGGACCGGACTAAAGCCGGCCCTTTTCAGGTGCAGCCAGAGACCGGCCAGGTCGGGCGGCTCGGTGGGCGTGACCAGCACGACGGTGCTGCCCCAGGCGAGGTCTGAGGCTGCCCGCCGCGCCCACTCTAACAAGGGCTGGGCGGGCGCGACTTCCACGCGGGCCAGGATGTCGAGGCCGCGCATGAGGGCGGCCTGGCCGCGCGCGGGCGGCAGAGGCTGCGGCGCGGCCTGTGTGAGCGGGTCGTAGCCATTCACCATCAGCCCCACCGATTGGCCGGCCTGGGCCAGGTGGTACAGGATGGACGCCGCGACGACAATGCCCGTTTCCGAGGCGTTGTAGAGCCAGCGGGCGTCGTAGCTCTCTTTGCCGAGATTGAGTAACACCAACGTTTCCAGGGCAATGGCCGGTTCGTACTGTTTGACCAGCAATTCGCCCACAGCCGCCGTGGCCGTCCAGTGGATGTGGCGCGGCGAGTCGCCCATCTGGTAGGGCCGCACGCCCCGCACGCGGCTAGGGTCCTCGAACAGCCGCTGGCGGTAGGGGAGACTGACGAAGGGTGAGCGCGACGGCAGGCGCAGCCGGGCCAGCGGCACAATTTTGGGATAGACGGTCACGTAGTGGGGCTGGTTCTCGCCAGCCGAGGTATCGCCAAAGCCGAACAGGTCGCCTGTGTTGAGGTTAACCGGCCCGAGGCGGTACAGGCCACGCCGTCGGCAGTCCAGCGTGTAGTTGATTTCCAGACTCTCGCCGGGCCACAGTGAGACAGCGCGGCTGATGAAGGCCGGGCTGGCCAGGGCGAGGGGCAAGCTCTCGTGGATACGGACCCAGGGGATGGGCAGCCAGTCCGTATTGCGCACGACGAGCCGTGTCGTCAGCACCTCGCCCAGGAAGGCGCGGTGCTGATACGTGCGTCGGAACTCCAGCCCTCGGATCGAGCGCCGCGTCCACCAGTGGGTGATGACGGCCAGGCCGGCGAACAGGTAGAGAATATAGAAAAAGAAGTCAATCCGCAGGAAGGCGGCAATGACGAAGAGGATGAGGAGAAAGCCCCAGAAGTCGCGCATAGTGCTACAAGTGTAATGGTTTTTGGGTCAAGTGGCTAGTTGGGGGGTGATGGGTGTCATGCCGAGTGGAGCGAGGCATCTGCTCTACTGTCGTTGTCGGAGCAGCCCCCTACCCTGAGTACCCTCCATACGGAGGGCAGGCAGGGCACAGGTTACTGCGTTCGGGATGCCTGTCGAAGAGGCTGAGCAGCTACCGCGGCCGCGTGGCGTTGATGTACGGCAGGTACAGCCGGTAGAGCAGGGTGGGCGTGGCTGTCGCGCTGGGGGAAGGCGACCGGGTGACGGTCGCGGTCCAGGTGGGAGTGAATGTCGGCGTGACGGTGGGCGTAAAGGTCAGGGTGGATGTCGGGGAGAGCGTAGGTGTGGTCGTTACGGTCGGTGTCGCCGTCCGCGTCGCCGAGAGGGTTGGTGTCGCCGTCGCCAGGCGAGTCGAGGTCGGGCTGGACGACGGGGTAGCGGTGGGCGTGCCGGTCGGTAAGGGGGGCGGGTTGGCGGTGGCCGTCGAGGGCAAGGTCGGGCTGGCGGTGCGGGTGGCGCGGGTCGTCGGCGTCACGAAAGGGGTGGGCGTGTTGAGGGCGGTGTTGCAGCCGGCAGGGCGATCGGCGGCGAGCCGCGCCGCGAAGACAGGCTGGCCGCGTGGGTTGTAGTCGGCTGGCGGAAAGATTTCCAGCCCGCTCTCCTGCCAGGCCAGATAGACGCTCCCGTCGGCGTCGGCCAGGGCCGGACGGTCGCCGGCCCAATAGGGGACAAAGTTCGCGCCGCAATTGACATTAGTGACAAGTTCCCACCGTTCCCGGCCCAGCGTCGCGTCAGCCAGGCGAGCGACATAGACATAGGCGAAGCGAAAGTAGCGCCGCGTACGCGGGTCGTAGACCTTGCCCTTTTCCTCTGACCAGGCCACATAAGGGACGTGGTCCACAAAACGAATGTCGGGGTTGGTCGCCTCGGTATCCAGGGCGACGTTCAGCGGGCCGCCGACGGCCCGCCAGCGGGCGCCGTCCCAGCGGCTGACGAAGATGTGACTGTAGCGGATGGGGACGAAGTTGATGTCGCGCGTCTCGTAGACCGTTTCCTGCCACACCACCCAGGGGGTAGGCTGGTTGGGGTCTTCGCCGGCCAGCGAGCCAGCCGTCAGGCGCGGGTTGACGGCGTGGTTCTGGAAATTGCGGTTGAGGGCGCAGGCGGCGTCGGTGGGGCAGGTCGGCTGTGTCTCCCAGCGGTAGCCGCCCCCCGTCGAGGCATCGGGTACAGCCCTGGCCGAGTAGAGACGAGCGATGGGTGTCGGGTCGGTGATGCGCGGGTTCGCCAGGGGGAGCTCGCTTTCCTGCCAGACAACCCACGACTCGACACCGTTCTGACCCGCAAAGGCCAGCGTCGGATGCTCGGCCAGCCGGGAGGGATTGACGTTGAGGCTGGGAACCCCACCCGGTCCCCGTGGCTGGCCGACCAGGTCCCAGCGATAGCCGCCGAGGACGGCAGGGGCGTCGCTCGGCGCGGCGCGGCGCACATAGACCTGCCGCTGGCGGTTGCTGCGGGTGTCTTCGTCCCACGCCACCCAGACGGCCCGCTCCCCACCCTGGTCGGGCGCAGGGCCGACGGCAAGCGCAGCGTTGGCGGCGTTCTGACCCAGGTCCATGTTGAGGGAGGGCAAGAGCCGCCCACCTGCGCCACGATTCTGGCCGACGACGCTCCAGTGTTCGCCCGTCCCGTCTTGAACGAGCCGCCGAACAAAGACCTGCGAGTCCCAGAAATAGCGCGGGACAGCCATCTGGTCGGGGCGGACCTCGTTGAAAGCGACCCACGGCGCGACGCCCGCCCCTACTCTGCCCACTAGGGCGAGCGCGGGCCGCTCGCCAATGTGGCTCCGGTCCAGGTTGAGGCTGCCGGCGCCGCGTCGATCCCACGCGCCTGTCGTATAGCTGAAAGACTTGACCAAGATGTCAGTGGCCGGGTCGTTGCTGACCTGCTCAAAGGCCACCAGGGGCTGACTGTCATACGGGTCGCCGCTCAGGCTGCCAAAGGCCACGGCGGGGCTGAAGGCATTCGTGTCGTTATCGTTGACCGTGAAGCCGTCGCGTTCGAAGCCTTCGGTACGCGACACCGGCCCGTCGGCCCAGCCTGGCACAAGCGCCAGGCTAACGAGACACACTGCCAGGGACAGCGCAATAGCTTTGGTTCGCCGTTCCATGCGGTCTCGCTTCTAGCCCGCCTCTGTCCTCATGAGGAAAGACTGTCACCCTGAGCCGAAGGCGAGCTGTGCCCCGTAATCGGGGTAAGGGTCTCGCCTCACTACCGCGAGATGCTTCGCTTCGCTCAGCATGACAGTCGAGAACACGGTGTCGCAGATTAGTCTACACGCCATAAAACAGCGCAGCCCTAGCAAAGCGCCAGGGCTGCGGGGTCTTGGACGAGGTAGGTTGCGCTCTAGCGGATGTAGCTAAAGGGATTGCGGGCAATGCCGTTCACAATCACCTCGAAGTGCAGATGCGGGCCGGTAGAGCGGCCCGTGCTGCCCACCTTGCCGATTTGCTCACCCTTGCCAACATAATCACCATAGTTGGGGAAAATCCAGCTCAGGTGGCCGTAGCGGGTGCGGTAGCCGTTGCCGTGGTCAATCAGGACCATGTAGCCATAGCCTGTGTTGTCCCAGCCCGACCAGATCACGCGGCCGGCGTCGGCGGCGTAGACGGGGGTGCCAATGGGTGCGGCCAGGTCAACGCCGTTATGATAGGCCCAGAAGTTCTGAGTCACTACGTAGCCGTAGAGTGGCGTGCGGAGCGTGCCCGTCCCGACAGTGGGCTGCGTTACGGCCGCTGGCTTGGGCGCTGGCGCAGGCGCGGCCGGGGCGGGGACGGCTGGCTTCGCCGCCGCCACGGGGGCACTGGCGGTCGCGGGGCGCGGCTGAAGTACACCGGCCAGTGTATTGGTGCGGGGCGCGGGCTGCGGCGCGGGGCGCGGCAGGTCCACGGAGCCTTCGGGTACGAACACGCGCTGGTCGGGCTTGAGGCCGCTATCGGCCTTCAGGCGGTTGGGCGCGTAGGATAGGATATCCTCAACGCTGGTCTGGTACTTCGTCGCGATGGACTGGAGAGTATCGCCTTCCGACACGATGTGCAGGATGCCGCCCGGCGGGGGGATGAGGAATTCATCGCCCGGATGGAAGATGGTCGTCAGGCTGCCTTCGAGGAAGGGGTTGGCTGTGACTAAGGCTTCCAGGCTGATGTCAAACTGGGTGGCAATCCCCAGCAGGGTATCTCCATTCGCTGCTGTATAGGTCTGAACCAGGGAGTCGAGCGTCGGGGTGTCGGCGACGGCCTCGGGCGGCGGCTTGACCGCCGGTGAGACACGCGTCGGTAGGGCGAACAGGTCTTCGCGCGGCGCCAGCGAGATGGAGTCCGTCCCCGTCACGCGCACGTTGACAGCGGAAGCGGTTCGGGGGACCATCGGGCGCTGGAGGAAGGATTCGGAGTCGGAGGGTTTCGCCTCGCTGTCGGTCCAGGTGGCGCCGACGCGATTGGCCTGCGGCGCCGAGAGGGCGGGCAGGCGTAGGTCGGAAAGGCGGACATGGCTCAAGCCGAGGGTCGCGGTGATAGCGACCAGGATGATGCTGTGCGCGGTCAAGCGGAGCGTTAGCTCCCGGTTGCTCTCCACCCAACGGCGGAGGCGGTAGACATAGAATTCGGTTTGAGCGTGGGCGGTGTGCGATACCCTGGTAAGTCGGATGACCCACTCAGGCGCAGCGGCCGCAACAACGGGGCCGAGGCCCTCCGGACTGGGTGGGTCGTCGGCCGGCAAGCTCGGCTCGTCCGAGCGATCCAGCCCCAGCGAACGGCGGCGGGTGACGTTGTCCACAGAGTTTTCCTCTCGGTTGCACTACAGCGACTCACTTCACATCAAGCAGGGATGCGAGCGGCTAGATCCCCTACGTGAGCCACCGGCCGTCTGGAAAGTAACATGCTTTCCCACCAGCCGCCCTATACTTCAGGGACGGCTGCACCCTGACGGCTGGGTCCGACTGTCCTCCTTTGCGGCCAAAACGTCGGGCCGCAACGTCAAACACCGTTACTCGCTTACCAGATGTCAGTCGTCAGTATCCAGTAGTCAGATTGAATACGCTGCATGACTACTGACTACCGACTACTAACTACCTCTTAGAAATCACCCTTACTTAACGTTTCCAAAAACTCTCGGTTCGACTGGGTTCGGGTCATACGGGCAATGACCGCCTCGGCCGCTTCCGATCCCCCACCAATCGCGTCAATCATACGACGCACGGTCCAGACGCGCTGGAGGGTTTGGGAATCCAGGAGCAGCTCTTCGCGGCGTGTGCCGGAGCGTTCGATGTCGATGGCGGGGAAGATGCGGCGCTCGGCCAGCTTGCGGTTAAGATGCAGCTCCATATTCCCGGTGCCCTTGAACTCTTCGTAGATGGCGTCGTCCATGCGGCTGTTGGTCTCCACCAGACAGGTCGCCAGGATGGTCAAACTGCCGCCTTCCTCCAGGTTACGCGCCGCACCGAAGAAGTGCTTGGGCGGGTACAGGGCCGCCGGGTCCAGACCGCCCGAAAGTGTACGCCCACTCGGGGGAACTGTCAAGTTATACGCACGCGCGAGGCGCGTAATACTATCGAGCAAGATGACCACATCCTTGCCGCTCTCGGTCAGGCGCTTGGCGCGGGCCAGCGCCATCTCGGCCACGCGCACGTGGTCCGTGACGGGGTCGTCAAAGGTCGAGCTGTAGACCTCGGCCTCCACCGAACGGTCCATGTCGGTGACTTCTTCGGGACGCTCGCCGATGAGGACGACCATCAGATGCACATCCTGGTAGTTTTCGGTCAGACCGTTGGCGATGTGCTTGAGAACGGTGGTTTTGCCCGCCTTGGGCGGGGAGACGATGAGGCCGCGCTGCCCACGCCCAATCGGCGCGAGGATGTCCATGAGCCGGTTGGCGAGGATGCGCGGACCCGTCTCGATCTTCAACTGTTCGTTGGGGAAGATGGGGGTGAGTTTGTCGAAATCAGGCCGCTGCTTGGCAATGTCGGGGTCGGTCCCGTTGATTGACTCGACCCGCAGCAGCCCGTAGTATTTTTCCGTATCTTTGGGCGGGCGAATCTGGCCAATGACCATGTCGCCGGTGCGGAGGCCAAAACGCCGGATCTGCGACTGCGACACATAGACGTCGTCTGGCCCAGGTAACAGGTTATCCGAGCGCAGGAAGCCGATGCCGTCCTGGATGATTTCCAGGATGCCGCCGCCATAGATGTAGCCCTGTTCCTCGGAGGCCTGACGCATCAGGCGGAGGATCAGGTCGTTCTTCTTGAGGCGGTTGAAGCCCGGCACGTCGCGCTGACGGGCAATTTCTTGTAGTTCGCCGACACTCTTGATTTCAAGCTGTGCGATGTCCACGACTCGAGGCTAGTCCTTTGTGAGTCGACTCGATATGAAGCGCCCGAAGGGGCAAGCTGTGGGGCGACAGGCTCAGGGGATACACTGGAATCCGTTGTGTGGCGTGGCCGGCCGGCCACGTGGCGGAGACCCAACCCTATCTCAGTATCGAGTTCGCTCCCAGAGTGGGGGTCCGCTGCCCTGGCATGACAGACCACCGGCTATCATGCCGCCCCGTACCATTCGCAGGCAAGCGGCCCTATGGGGTTGTCAGATCGGGGCGAGTGTGCTGACCGTGTGGGGGATAACACCTTGACGAGCGATACTTCTCGCGCTCTGGCCTATATTATAGCAAGTCAGCGAGAGTTTGTCAACTGCCAAAGACATCAAAAGGCTTAAAGATTGGTAAGAAGGGCGACGGAGGACGGAGAACGGAGGACACGAGACCAAGCGCCGAAGCCCTTTGGTCTTTCGTCTTTCGTCCTCCGTCCTCCATCGCTTCAATCGAATGGCAACTGGCTGATGCGCATCAACTTGTCCCAGCGGTGGCGCGAGTCGATGAAGCGGACCGTGCCAGAGCGGGCGCGCATGACCAGCGACCGGGTGGACGCGCCGCCAGCGTAGTAGTGGACGCCCTTGAGGAGCTCCCCATCGGTGATGCCGGTCGCCGCAAAGAAAACATCCTCGCCCTTGACCAGGTCGTCGGTGCGCAGGACGGCATTCAGGTCATAGCCCATGTCACGGGCCTTCTGTG
Source organism: Anaerolineae bacterium (assembly GCA_026129165.1). Taxonomy (GTDB): domain Bacteria; phylum Chloroflexota; class Anaerolineae; order Epilineales; family JAHCIE01; genus JAHCIE01. Next base: position 5,955 of record JAHCIP010000115.1, on the reverse strand, counting down.
CCTCATCCTCAGTGCGCGGCCAGAGTTTGCCTTGAATCTCGCCGCCCAGGCACTTGAGTGCGCAGGCGGTGATGACCCCCTCTGGTGTGCCGCCGACCCCCATCAGGACATCCACGCCCGTACCTTCGATGGCGGTCATAATCGAGCCAGCCACGTCGCCGTCGGTAATCAGGCGGATGCGCGCCCCGGCATGGCGCACGTCCCGTATCAGTTTATCGTGGCGGGGGCGGTCGAGAATGACCACTGTCAGGTCCTCAACGTCCTCACCCTTAGACCGTGCGATGTTGCGCAGGTTGACGGCCACAGGGGCATCGATATCTATGGCGCCGCGCGCGTCGGGGCCGACGGCGATTTTATCCATGTAGAAGCACGGACCAGGGTTGAACATGGCCCCACGTTCGGCCAGGGCGACGACTGAGATGGCGTTGGAGCGGCCGAGGGACAGCAGGCGCGTCCCGTCAATGGGATCTACGGCGATGTCAACGCGCGGCGGCTCACCGTTGCCGATGACCTCGCCGTTGTAGAGCATGGGGGCTTCGTCCTTTTCGCCCTCGCCGATGACGACGACGCCATCCATGTCAATACTACCGAGAATCAGGCGCATGGCGTCTACCGCCGCTTGATCCGATTTATTTTTGTCGCCCCGGCCCATCCAACGGCCGGCAGCCATGGCGGCGGCCTCAGTGACTCGCACCAGTTCCATCGCTAAGTTGCGATCGGGTCGATTGGCCATCAGAATCCCTCCTCATTGAGAGAGTAGGAGAAGGTGGTTAGTGGGTGGTAGTTCGTTAGGAGGTAGGAGGATGTGAGGCTGAGTATAGCGCAAGAGGGCCAGGCTGTCCAGTACACACCTAACCCCCGGCGCTAGGGGAGGGGAGGGGAGGGGGCGGTCGGTCGAAACGGGCGCTAGGCAACGACCAGCGAACGGGCGTGGGCAATTTCGCCCTCGGTGACGGGGGGCACTTGTGAGGCCAGCAGGTGATGACGGCAATCGTTTCGCCGTCGAGGGTCATAAACTCGACTTTGTAGCCTTCATCATCACAGCGTGGCGCGCTGACCCAGAGCCACCTCAATCGGAACGCCGTTTTTGACCAGGTAGGCTGGCACACCACTGGCCGCCAACGACGAGACAATGCCCAGCGCTGGCGGCGCGTCGCCAAAGGTGCTGGCCTCGACCAGCACGGCCACGCTGTGCGCCCCGCGCCGACGGTAATCGCGTAGAATGGGCACCCACGGGTCGAAGGTGGACGGGGTGATGGCGATGACGATGGTGTTGCGGCCGAAGAGGCGTTCTTCGGCCGTCAGTACCTGCTCGAGCGGCGTCCGCCCCACGGCGCGGATGACAGCCAGTGTCTCCAAAATCTTGTTCAACTGGCGCTCGCCGCGGTCCAATTGGACCACCTCGCGGTCCTGGCCGTAGGTGATGAGGCCGACGGCGCGGTTGCGGGTCAGGAAGTGGCGCGCGATAGAGGCGGTCACGGTGACGGCATACTCTTCGGTGTTGGGCGTCAGGACCGTCCGATGCCGTTCCGTATCCAGGACGGCTGGCAGCGGCTGCTCGTCCTCGTCCTCCAGGGTGACACCCGCCTGGACCTGGCGCTGCATGTCCAGCACAATCCAGACATCGGCGGTCGGGTCAATCTCGAACTGCTTAACCAGCAGGCGTTCCTTGCGGGCAGTGGACGGCCAGTGGATGCGGTTGAAACTATCCCCTGGCACATAGTCGCGGATGCCGGCGACGTTGGTAGTGACGTACTGGGTCCGCAGGCGCAGCGCTTCGCCGCCGACGAGTTGGCCGATGGGCGGTTCGAAGCGCGGCAGATCGATGGTGGCCGGATAGACGACCATGCTGGAGGTCTGCGGCAGGTGGCGCTCGAAGCGGTACAGGCCCAGCGGGTCGCCCGTGGCGATGGTCACCGGGCCGAGGGTGTAGCGGCCGCGCCGCCGGGCATAGGTCCGCACCTGCCAGCCGCGCTGGCGCTTGCCGGGCAGCGAGTTGACGACACGGCTGGCCTGATGGCCGGGCAGCGTGGAGTGATCGCGCACTTCGAGCCAGAGCTTGGGGATGCGGCTCAGGTTGCGAACGACGAAGCGTTCCTCGCTGTACTGGCCGACCTGGGCGCGGCGGGCGCGAGTCTGGCGCACGATCTGCACCTTGCGGCTGTTAAACCAGGTCCACAGGAAGGCTAGCAGCAGCAGCGCACCCAGCAGATAGGTCAACCGTCCCAGCAAGGTATTCTGGGTCGTCAGGTTGATCGTCAGGACCAGGATAAAGATGGGTATGAGAATGCGGGCGTTACGCACGCGCTGGCTCCCGCGTCGCCCGCACCCCTGGCACGGGCACCGTCCGCAGCAGGTCTTCGACCACGGTGCGGGCGTCTACGCTCTTGATGCGCGCCGACGGGCTGATGATGATGCGATGGGCCAGGGTGGCCTCGGCCAGCGCCTTGACGTCATCGGGGATGACATAGTCGCGGCCTTCGAGAGCGGCGCGGGCCTGGCTGGTGCGGTAGAGTGCCAGCGAGCCGCGCGGGCTGGCGCCGAGGTAGGTATCGGGGTGCTGGCGCGAGGCCGTCACGATACCGATGATGTATTCCTTGATCAGGTCGCTGATATGGACATCCTTGATGAGCGTCTGGGCGCGGCGCAATTCCTCCGCGCTCACGACCTGCTCGACGCTTTCGACGGGGTGCGAGACCCGCTGCGCGTCGAGAATCTGCATCTCGGCTTCGCGCGCCGGGTAGCCAAGGGAGATACGCACCAGGAAGCGGTCTAGCTGCGCTTCGGGCAGCGGGAAGGTACCTTCGTACTCAATAGGGTTCTGGGTGGCAAGGACGAGGAAGGGATTGTCCATGGGGTAGGTAACGCCGTCCACCGTCACCTGCCGTTCCTCCATCGCTTCCAGCAGCGCCGACTGGGTCTTGGGCGTGGCGCGGTTGATTTCGTCCGCCAGCACGATCTGGGCGAAGATAGGTCCCTGACGGAACTCGAACTCGCGGTCGCGCTGGTTGAAGATGGACACGCCGGTGATGTCGCTGGGCAGCATATCGGGCGTGAACTGGATGCGGCGGAATGTGCAGCCGAGCGAACGGGCAAAGGCCCGCGCCAGCATGGTCTTGCCGACGCCGGGCACGTCTTCAATGAGAACATGGCCCCGGCACAGCATGGCAATCAGGGCGAGTTGAATCTCGTCGTGTTTGCCGACAATCACCTTTTCTACATTATCGCTCACCCGGCGAGCGATGGTCTGAACTTCTTGCATTGAGGGTACCAGGCTCCTTTGAGTGGAGGGTTAGAGAGGGTCAATCTGAGTTAGGCTCGGCCCGTCAGGGCAACGGACTTGCAGGTCAATTATAGCCGAAAGGCCCGCTCCCCGCAACGTTGAACGTGTCATAACTAGTACGGCGCGGGGAGCCCTGGTGGTTTCTTATCCATTGTTAATACTCTCAGGCGGGGGTTCTGGTTCTCGTGTCTATCCGCCTTGTGGGTCTTGACGAGAAGTGGTATACTGGCCTGTGTGCTTGTTCTTACCTACCGCGTCGCGCCGAACCCCATAGGAGAGCAGATGTCACTTCATCACTTGCGTCACCTCATGGTTCTGGCCGCAGCCGCGCTGCTGCTAACTGTCATCCAGCTTCGTCAAGGACCAGGCGGGACCGAGAACGTCCTTGCCGCCTCCCCAGCCGCTCTGCCCTGGCAGCCCCTCACCTCCACTGGCGCTATTACCAGTGGCGACCCCTCTCATACCAACTTCCTTAACTTTGCCGCAGGCGGGCCGAGTACCTGCGGCCCGACGCCCTCATGTCCAGGCGTGCTTACGGACCCCAACACCTACCACTACGACACCTACTTAGTCACCAACAGTAGCGGCAGCCCCGTATGCTACACCGTCACGGTGAACGCGGGGGGCTGTGGGGGTGGCTCTTCAGGCCTGGCGTCTTACGCTTTCCTGGGCAGCTTCAACCCGGCGAGTCTATGCACGAATTATGCAGGGGGCTTTAACTCCCAGATTTCGACGAGCGCGGGCAGCTACTCCGTGACCGTCCCAGCCGGTCAGACGCTCGTCGTCGTGGTCGAGGAGTATGTTGCGGGCGCGGGGTGCGCCAGCTACACCGTGGACATCAGCCCCGCGTCCAGTCCAACTCCCACAGCGACGCCGACGAGCACCGCCACCCCGCCCACGATTCCCGGTGGATGTAGCGCGCAAGCCATCGGAACCTTTAGTGGCTCAATAGTTACAGGCGACCCCACGTTCCAGCGCCCGAATGCCTTCACCCAGGGCGGAAGCTGTTCGACCAGTTCGACAGGCGCCGGCGTCCACTACGATGTCTACGAATTCCAGGCTCTCTCGCCGGCCACCATCATGGCGAGCCTGTGCGCGGCCGGGGGTGGCGCGGCCAACTTCGACTCGTTCGTCGCGGTGTATCAGGCGCCGGGGGGCGCGCAACAACCCGGCTTCGTCCCGGATGCCTGTAGCGGCGCCTTGGCCGCCAACGACGACTTCTGCGGCTCGGCCTCGCAGGTCACGGCCTCGGTGGCGGCCGGCTACTTCTATGTCGTGGTCACTCAATACGCCACCAGTTCCAGTTTGTGTACGGGTGGACTGTGTTATGGTGACTACACCCTTGCCTTGAACCAACTCGCTTGTGCCACCGTCACGCCGACTGCGACCCCTACTCTCAATATCACCGCAGCTGCGACCAGCACACCCACGACGACGGCCACGCCGACCGTCACCCCCACTCAGTGTCCTGGGCAAGATCTCGGAACCTTTAATGGCGCCATTGACCCAAGCGACCCCACATACCAGCGGCCAAACACCTTCAGCCAGGGGGGAAGCTGTTCGACCAGTTCGACAGGCGCCGGCGTCCACTACGATGTCTACGAATTCCAGGCGCTCGCGCCGGCGACCATCACGGCGAGCCTGTGCGCGGCCGGGGGCGGCGCGGCCAACTTCGACTCGTTCGTCGCGGTGTATCAGGCGGCCGGCGGCGCGCAGCAACCGGGCTTCGTTCCCGACGCCTGTAAAAGCGCCCTGGCCGCCAACGACGACTTCTGCGGCTCAGCCTCGCAGGTCAGCGCGGCTGTCGTCGCGGGCTACTACTACGTCGTTGTCACCCAGTACAGTACCAGTACAGCTCAGTGCACGGGTGGGCTGTGTTATGGCGACTACACCCTTGCTGTGAGCCAGATCGTCTGCGGCGGCGTGACAACGGCTACCCCCACGGTGACCAGTACGGCTACGGCTACCAGTACGTCCACGACGACGGGCACGCCGACGCTAACGGCGACACCGATCAGTACACCAACGCCGACCCCCACGGCGTCCAGCACGCCGCCCCTAACGAGTACCGTGACACCCACCACACCGTCTATGACTACCTCCACGCCGACCCGCACGCCTGTCCCTGGCCCTGTCAAGCCAGCGGCCTGGCGCAACGGCACGTGGTACCTGCGCAACAGCCTCACCAATGGCCCGGCCGACCTCATCTTCATGTACGGTCTGGCGACCGATGTTCCTCTGATGTGCGACTGGGACGGCAACGGGAGCAAAACGCCCGGCGTCTTCCGCAAGGGCGGTTGGTATCTCAGGAACTCCAATACAACCGGTATCGCCGACATCACGCTATCCTACGGCCTGCCGAGCGACACCCCTATCTGCGGCGACTGGGATGGCGACGGCGTGGAGACGGTGGGGGTCATCCGAGGGACGGCCTGGTATCTGCGCAACTCCAACACGAGTGGCAGCGCCGACGTGTCCTTCCTCTACGGCCAGTTGGGCGACCGCTGGATTGTGGGGGACTGGGACAGCAACGGGACGGACACGCCGGGCGCGTTCCGCGATGGCTCGTTCTATCTGCGCAACAGCAACAGCAGTGGGTTGGCCGACCTGGTCTTTATGTATGGGCTGGGAACTGGGGATGGCCCCCTGGCGGGCGATTGGAATGGGGATGG
>JAHCIP010000114.1 GCA_026129165.1 Anaerolineae bacterium | reverse complement strand
TCGGAGAATCTGAGAGGGTCGGTGATGAAGGACACCATCCAGACGGGCATCGGCTCGTGCCATACCTGCCCCATCTCGTGCTGGCGGGTGGTGGAGACGCGCGGCATGTACAAGGAGGCGCGCATCGACGGGCCGGAATATGAGACCGTCGCCGCCTTTGGCTCGCTCATCCTGAGCGACGACCTGGAAGCGGTGGCGTATGCCAACCACCTGTGCAACGCCTACGGCCTGGATACCATCTCCGTCGGCTCGACCATCGCCTTTGCTTATCACCTGTTCGAGCAAGGCGTGATCACGCCGGCTGACACGGGCGGGCTGATTCTGCGCTGGGGCGACATCCACACCGCCATCCAGTTGGTGGGCATGATTGCCCGGCAGCAGGGGTTCGGCGTTATCCTAGGCGAAGGCTCGCGCGCGGTCGGCCGGCGTTACGGCGTCGAGGACCAGGCGGTGCAGGTGAATGGCCTGGAAGTAGCGATGCACGACCCCCGCGCCATGACAGGCATGGGCCTGATCTATGCCACGTCACCGCGCGGCGCGTGCCACAACCAGGGTGACATGTACTGGGTCGAGTTGGGCCGCGCCCTGGAAGAGTTGGGCATGAGCCTGACCGACAAGTCCTCGTCCGAGGGCAAGGCGTTTACCTCGGCGCGTATCCAGGACTGGCGCTCGCTCTACAACAGCCTCATCATGTGCATGTTCTCGAACCCGGAGCCTCACGGCGTGGCCCGCATGTTGTCGGCCGCCATAGGCCGCGAGGTGGACCTCCAGGAGGCGATTTACCTGGGCGAACGGGCCTGGAACCTGAAACGGGCCTTCAACAACCGTCGCGGCCTGTCGCGGCGGCACGACAAGCTGCCCAAGCTGCTCCTGGAGCCCCTGCACGACGGCGGCGCGGCGGGCGTCGTGCCCGACTTCGACCGTATGCTGCGCGAGTTCTACCAGGTGCGCGGCTGGGACTGGGCCACGGGCCGCCCCACGGCGCACAAGCTGGTCGAACTGGGCCTGGACTTCACGCTGCCCGACCTGTGGCCGCTGGCCGACCTGGCCCTGTCCGCTGACTAAACTGATTGCATGATGGAATTGCTGAGGCGCAGGTCTCCCCCCCTCTGGCTCCCCCCGCATGCGGGGGATGGGGGGTAATCTCACCTTGGACTGAGTTTAGACCTGGATTGAGCTTTACGAGAACGCGAATCAGGCGCGCCGGCCCTGATTCGCGTTTTTGCTGTCGGGTGAGTATGATGATGGGCTGCTGTTGACATCCCGCTTGGTCTGGAGAGAAGAATGAAGTTTGTAGGGCTAGTGTTGTCCCTGATAGGCCTAACCCTCGCGGCCTGTGGTGCGCCGCAACCAGCCGCCCCGGCTGCCCCGACCGGGATACCCCAACAGGCGGACACCGTCCTCGTCCCCTTATCCTATTCGCGCGAGACGACGCAAGTCACACTCTCGACGCTCGGCGGCGACCTGCGGCTGCGAGGTGGGGCGGCCGAATTAATGCAGGGGGTGATCACGCGGACCGTGACCGTAGCGCAGCCGTCGCTGACAGCGCAGCCGGGGCAAGTGGGTCTCACCCAGATGAACCCGTCCGGCGGCCAGTCGGCGTCTCTGGGTCAAGCCGTGAATCAGTGGGACCTGCGGTTGAACAATTCGACGCCCATGCAACTGACTATCCAGGGAGGCGACCAGACCGCCGACCTGGACTTTGGGGGGCTATACCTACGCGGGTTGTCCCTGAGCCAGGGCGCGTCCACGGCGAAGCTCAACTTCAGCCAGCCTAACCCCGACGATATGCGCCGCGTCACCATCAACACCGGCGCGTCCAAGATGGAACTCCTCAATCTGCTCAACGCCCGGTTTTCCAGCCTCCTGTTTGAAGGCGGGACGGGGAACTACACATTTGATTTTGGCGGCAAGGCGCAGCGCCCCGCCCAGGCGCAGATTCGAGTGGCGTCCGGCATGGTGACCATCCGTGTACCGAGCGATGTCGGAACCCGGTTTACGGCCACCGGCGTCAAACCCAGCCTGGCGGGAGACTGGATTACCGAGGGGGCCAGCTACCTGACGCCCAATTGGCGGAAATCCGAAGCCCTGGACCTGACGGTGATCCTGACCCAGGGCGACCTCCGTCTCGAAACCCGCGCCCCATGAGGCGCAACTTACAGGGTAGGCGACTCGTATAGCTAAGCGGAGTGAGTCACACTACCCTTATCTTTTGGAGGCGCCGATGAGCAATCCCCAAGACAGACCTCTCTTTCCCTCGGAGAGTGAGTCGCGCCCGACTGGCGAAGACACTCCCGCGTCTCGATTGACCAGTGAGACGTCTCCCGCCGGCCCCCCATCTGACCTGCCGTCGTCCGCGCCCCTGCCTCGACCCGACTCGGACCTGCCGGCTGGGCGGCCGCCCCGCCTCGGCGATCAACCGCCCCCGCTGGGCCTACCCTCGACGCCGCTGCCCTCGACGCCCGTCACTCCGCCGCCGCCGCGTCGCAGTAGCTGCCTGCTGTATGGGGTACTCCTGTTGCTGGCCTGCGGTCTGCTGAGCGGCGCCCTGGCTATCGGCGGGGTGCTGTTGGGTGTCCAGCGCTTTGAGCGGGGTGTGGATTTGCCGCTGGATAGCGCGGTGCGCGAGGTGCAGACAGCCCAGTTTGAAGTGGGGCAGACCCCGCGCCTGGAGATACACAACGACAATGGCCGCACAGAAGTGCGGGTTGGCGACGTGCGCGCGATTCAGGTGGAAGCCACCAAACGCGCCACTGGCCCCAATGCTCAGGCACGCCTCAACGAGATCCAGCTGGAGATGAACCGCGTGAGCGAGGACAGCGTGCAACTTGGCTACCGCCGCACCCGCCCGTTCAGTGTCTTCAACTTGGGCGGCGCCTCGGTTGACTTTGTGGTGACGGTTCCTTCCGGGACGACGGTGGATATCGAGACGAGCAATGGCGAAACCGTCGTAGATGGCGTGCGGTCCACGGTGACGATTAAGGCCGATAATGGCCCCGTGACGGTACGCAATATAGATGGCGCGGTGTCTATCACCGCCTCGAACGGGCGGGTGACAGCGACCACGACGCGGGGCCGGTTGACAGTTCAGACGGACAATGGCGCGGTTGAGATGCAGGAGGTCCAGGTGGACAACCTACGTGTCCGCACCAGCAACGGCCCTGTCACCTTCAACGGGTCACTGGGCGAGGGGACGCATGAGATACGGACCAGCAATGGCCCGGTCACGGTCCGCGTGTCGCCCGATCAACGCCTCAAGCTGGACGTGCAAACGGATAATGGCGGCATCAACAACCGGCTGCAACTTACTCAGATGCAGAGCGCCCGCAATCGGCTCAGCGGGACGTTAAACGGCGGCGGCTCCACGCTGACGGTGCGCACCAACAACGGCGGCGTTACTCTGGAAACGCGGTAGAACCCGTCTCAGCATCGGCTGACTGGTAGCTCCGCACAATCGCGTGGAGACCCCCCTCTGCTCCCCCCGCATGCGGGGGGATGGGGGGTAAGCGCCCTTCTCCACGCTAATCTGTGGAGCTACCAGCCGACTAGCCTCCTGAAGGTCTCCGAACCTTTGGGAGGCTAGTCGGCATTTATATCGTCAAACCCTTGACAAAGATTGTAGAAGGATGTATAATCTTTGTTGAGGGAACGACAAAGATGCTTCGATTAATAGAACAGCAGGGCTATGACCCGCCCATGAACCATGAACTAGAGCGTATCCTGCGCCTCTCGACCACGCCCGTCTTCAACATCAAAGCGGTCCGGCAGGCGACAGATGTCTTGGCCTCGACACTGCGAGCCTGGGAACGCCGCTACGGCATTCTCGAACCTCAGCGCACCGAGAGCGGCTACCGCCTCTACTCCGAGCGCGACATCGCCGTCATTCGCTGGCTCAAGCACAAGCTGGCCGAGGGCATGACCATCGGCCAGGCCGCCGCCTTGCTCGAAGCGAGCCTGCCCGGCCGAGGGATCAGCCATCCCCAGTGGCCGCTGGTTGAAACCCCACCCTTGGTGGAGTTGCGTGACGCGGTCCGCGATGCTCTGCTTGACCTCGACGAGACCGCCGCGAACCAGGGTCTCAGCGATGCTTTTAGCCGCTTTCCCATTGAAACGGTGTGTCTCAACCTCCTCGCGCCTATCCTCAGGGACATTGGCGAGCGCTGGTACAGCGGCGAAGCCTCGATTGCGCAGGAACACTTTGCCAGCCATTGGACCAGGCAGAAGATTCTGGGCCTGATGGCTGCTACCCCCTACCGCACGGCCGGACGGCTTATCATCACCGCTTCAGCCCCCACCGACCAGCACGAAATCGGCATCCTGTTGATCGCCCTCTTCTTGCAACGCGCTGGCTACGCGGTTCTGCACCTGGGCGCGAACCTGGCCGCCGATGGCCTGGGTGAGACGCTGAGCCACTTACGCCCGGCCCTCTTGCTCATCTCGGCGACCCATCTGGAGGCGGCACAGCACATCCCCGCCATCGCGCGGGAGATCGAGCGGATGGCAGAGCCGCGTCCCATGCTCGGCTATGGGGGTCAGGTGTTCAACCACTCGCCTGAACTGCGGGCGCAGACACCCGGGGTCTTCCTGGGCCGGGATGCGGGTGACGTCGTTGCGACCGTCGAGCGCCTCATGCGCGGCGGGCCGGTCTAGTTTACCATCCTTTTCATGTCGGCAACTGTGGAACTGGATGTCCTAAATGCAAGCGATGGAGCAAAGAGTGAAGGTCGAGGCATGTTCAAGACCCATGAGTTAAACGGCAAAGTAGCATTTGTCACTGGCGCATCCAGCGGGATCGGGCGGCGCGCCGCTGAGACGTTGGCGGCAGCCGGTGCGACGGTGGTCCTGGCGGCGCGGCGGTACGACCGCCTCGTCGAGGTGGCGGGACAAATCGGTCAAACGACGGGCCAGTTCGCCCTGCCGGTCGTCTGTGACGTGACCCAGCCGGCCCAGGTCGACGCCGCCGTCAACGAGGCGGTTCAGGAGTGCGGTCGCATAGATATTCTCGTCAATGCGGCTGGTGTCGGCATCTTGAAGCCCGCGCCGGCGCTCAGCCAGGCCGACTTTGATCTCATGCTAGACGTGAACCTGCGGGGCGTCTTTACCGTGACGCAGAGGGTGGCACGAGAAATGCAGCGTCAGGGACAGGGGGGCGTGGTCATCAATCTGCCAGGCAGTATGGGGCGGGCGGTGATGGCGAACGCGGCGGGCTATTGCGCGTCGAAGTGGGGCGTGGTCGGGCTGACCAAGGCGCTGGCGACGGACCTCAAGCGCTACGGGATAAGGTTTAGCCTGCTCTACCTGGGCGGGGTGGACACGCCCTTCTGGGACGGGATTGATATGCGCATCCAGCGTGACAAGATGCTGACCGTCGATGATGCGGCGCAGGCGATTGTCTACGCCGTGAGCCAGACAGGCGCCGCTGTGGTGAACGAGCTTGTCCTACAGCCAGAGAGCCACCAGGTGTAGCGGCCGCGAGCGATAGCAACGGGGGGAGGAGCGCCGTGGAGCAGTGTGCACTGCTCCACGGTTTTATTTTCGCCCCACCGCAGACTGTATAAAATGACCAAAAAATAATCATAGATTGAGTAAGATTTGTATAAGGTATCAACTCAGGATAGCGAGCCGAGGGAGAAAATGAAACGCTTACTCCCGCGCTCAAAGGCTGTAAAGTGTCGCATGGCAAACAAGTCCAACCAAAGGAGCCGAACCGTGAAGCACATTGCCCATTTGATGATCGTCGTTGGTTTGCTCGTGTCCCTCGTGGGGGGCGTGCTGCCCGCCGCCGCCCAGACCGGCCAGGCTATGGTGCGCGTGGTCCACGCCTCGCCCGACGCGCCCGCCGTGGATGTGTATGTGAATAATGGCAAAGCCTTCGGGAATGCCGCGTTTAAGGCGGCCACGAATTATGCCAGCCTGACCCCTGGCGCATATGATATCAAAGTTTTCCCGACCTCGGCCAACGGCCAGGGCGCCCCGGTCATCGCGGCCAACCCGACGCTTGCCGCTGGCGCGTACACCATCGCCGCCGTGGGCAAGGTGGCGAACATCGAGCCGCTGGTCCTGACGGACAACCTGGCGAAGCCCGCCGCTGGCAAGGCGCACGTCCGTTTCGTGCACGCCTCGCCCGACGCGCCCGCCGTGGACATCGCGGTCAAGGGTGGCCCGGTGCTGTTCCCCAACGTCGCCTTCAAGGGCGCCAGCCAGTTCACGCCCGTAAACGCGGGGACGTATGACCTGGAAGTTCGCCCAGCGGGTAAGACCGATGTGGTTCTGGCGGTGCCTGGTGTGGCGCTCAAGGACGGCGACATTGTAACCGTCTTCGCCATGGGTCTCGCCAGCGGGCAGCCCGCGCTCCAGGCCGTCCCGGTCGCCTATGCCGCTGCCCCGGCCGCCATGCCGACCACAGGCGCCGACCCTGTGCTACTGGCCGCGCTGGTGGTCATCGCGGGTCTGACCCTGGTAGCGGGTGGTCTGACGCTGCGCCGCCGCGCTCTGTAGCCTTATCCTCTCACTCCTTGCGGCGACGGCCTGGGGGTTCTCCCCAGGCCGTCCTTTGTTTGGTTCCCCAACCCTCATCCCCCTAACTCATCATACCGCGCACAATATTGGCATACTCCTCGGCGATCATCGTCGCACGGGCGGTCGAGTCCGCTTCAGCGTAGAGGTTGACAAAGGGTTCGTCGGGGTTGGGCAGCATCAGCACCCACTCCCGTTCCCCCAGGCTCAATTGCACCCCTTCGACCAGGCTATTCCGTACTTGGCCGAAGCGTTCGTGGAGCCGGCGCATCACCGTCCCGCGCGAGTCCCACGGGCAGTCCACGCGGCGCTCGATGCGTTGGAAGTTCGGCAGGCGGTCCACGACTTCGGACAGCCTGATCTTATTGTTGAACGCCAGCAGTTCAATCAGCTTGGCGACGGCAAACAAGCCGTCAATCGAGGGATGGAAGGTGGGGAAGATCAGGTTGCCGAGACCGTCAGCGGCTAGGATGACCTCTTCGCGGCGCGCCATCCGCATCATCTCCGCCGGGTCTAAGCGGGTGCGCCACACCTCACCACCCATTTCGGCTGCGATTTGCTCAAAGATATGCGGCGCGGTGACGGGAACAACGATGACCCCTTTGGGCCGTTGGCGCAAGGCTAACCAGGCCAGGGCGGCGGCGGCCTGAATCTCAGACACGTGCCGGCCCTGGTCGTCCACGATAAACACCCGTTCGCCGCCCACATCCAGCCGCACGCCGAGGTCCGCGTTCAGGGTCTGCGTGATCTTGCGCAACTGGTCGCGCCCGTGCTCAAACTCATCACGGGTAATGGACATGCGGTTCTCGTCTAGTTGAGCGTTGAGCGCGACGATGCTGCAATGTAGGTCGGTGAGCGCGGAGGGCAGAACGGCGCTGGCCGAGGCGTTGGCGCAGTCAACCACCAGGTTATAGCGAGCGCCCCGAATCGTGTTCACGTCCAGCGCTTTGAAATAGCCTTCGGTGTAGCGTTCGGTGACGATGGGCGCATCAGTGATCTGGCCGATTTCGTCCAGGTAGACGCGGCGATAGTCCTCGCGGAAGAAGACCCGTTCGATTTCGCGTTCGGTACTCTTACTCAGATTCATCCCCTCTGAATCGTAGAAGCGTATATCTACCACGCGGCTGTCGAAGGGGGAAATGCGGATGTGGATGCCGCCGACGGTCTGTTCATTGGCCGTATAATAGCGTAGGACGGGGATCGGGACGCTCTTCGTATCCAACGCATTGATCCCCGCGGAGGGCAGGCCGGCGATCAAGGCGCGTTTGAGCATCTGCGCGCTGCGGGTCACGTCTCGATTGATGGTCACGGTCGCGTCGCGGGGGAGTGTCGAGGCATAGGCGGCGCCCAGGCGGGCGGCAAATTCGGGGGTCAGGTCCACGTTGACGAGGCCCGACACGCCGAAGCGGCTGAACAAGGTCCGCCGCCCCTGCGACCCCCAGATAATCGAATTGCGGACGCTGGTGCTGCCGTCAATCGCCTTGCCAGGCCAAATTTTGACGTTGGGATGGATGACGGCTCCCTCGCCCATGCTGGTCCCATCGCCCAGCACCGCGCCTTCGTAGACGACGGTGCGGCTCTTGAGGTTACACGACCGACAGATGATGGCGCCGCGCACCTCGGCCATTTCACCAATATAGCAGTTACGCCAGATGATGCTGCGGTCAATGTAGCCCCGATTATCAATTACGGTGAAGGGGCGAATGACCGTTGGCCCCTGGATGATGACCTTGCCCTTGATCTTGACGCCGTGTCCCAGGAAGATGGGGCCATACAGTTGGGCATCGGGCGCAATCTCGACGTCACCCTCGGTCCAGATGTCGCCGCCAATGTGCTCCCCTAGCTCGATGCCCTTGACGGCTCGCCGCAGGACATCCGCCGTGGCCTGCATATACTCGGCCAGGTTGCCCACATCGGTCCAGTAGTCCTGGGTGATGTAGCCGTACATCGGTTCGTCGAGTTCGAGCAGCCGAGGGAAGAGGTCTTTGCTGAAGTCGAACGGGGTGTCGTGAGGAATGTAGTCGAGGACGGAGGGTTCGAGGATGTAGATGCCGGTGTTGACGGTATCCGACATCACCTCGCCCCAACTGGGCTTCTCCTGGAAGCTGCGCACCCGGCCCTCGCCGTCGGTAATGACCACCCCATACTCCGGCGGTTCCTTGACCCGCCGCAGCACGAGGGTTACCTGGGCCTGGTGGGCCTTATGCCAGGCGACGACAGCGCCAATGTCCAGGTCGGTGACGGCATCGCCACTGATGACCAGGAAGGTGTCGTCCAGGTGGCTCTGAGCATTCTTGACGCTGCCCGCCGTGCCCAGCGGCGCTTCCTCGACCGAGTACTTGATGCTCATCCCGTAGTCGCTGCCGTCCCCCAGGTAATCCTGAATCTGGTCTGGCATATACTGGAGCGTGACGATAAACTCGCGGATGTCATGCCTACACAAAAGATCGCGTATATGACCGATGACAGGTTTGTTGACAATCGGCACAATCGGCTTGGGGCGGCCTACCGTCAGTGGCCGCAATCGTGAACCGGCGCCACCCGCCATCACTACTGCCTTCATCACCCCTCCTCGCCCTTTCCTATCCTTAGCTCTGTTCATCCCAATCTTAGCACAGGCCTAGAGGCTTGCCAAACGAGGGGCGGTCAGCCACGCCCTGGCCCGATAATTGCAGCGAGACGCAGCGCGTCATGCGCAACTTTCGCGTCCCCGAAGCGTATAGAACGTGAGACGGGTCGCGGTTGATTACCTAAGGAGGAGTACGATGGACGAGCAGGGCCAGACCCCCGAACCCCAGACCTTTGAGACGCAGACGCCGGCCTCTGAGGCCCAGACCCCCCCCAGCGGGGCGGCGCGGCCGCGGTCGGATCTGCGCCAGGAGTTGCGTGAGTTAGCGGATACACTGGAGCAGGCCGTACGCGGCCTGGCATCGAGCGAGCGAGCGAAGGAGATTGAGCAGGAGGTGCGGACCGGCTTTAGCACGCTGCGCCAGCAAGCGGAGACGGCGCTTCAGGAAGCGAAGCTGCCCGATGCGGCGCAGGAATTCGGCGTGCAGGCGAAGCGGGTGGCGCAGGAAGCGGTCCGCCACCAGACGGCCCAGCAGACGCTGGCGACCATCGCGCGCGGGCTGCAGGCGCTCAATCAGCAGTTGGAGAAGCTCTTGGTCGCCCACAAGGCCGAGGGTGATGCGGTGACGGAGTCCGGCGAGCGGATGATGCCAGATGTGGAGTCGCCACCGGTGGATCAGGACTTGCGCAAGATCAACGATGGGGTCGAGCCGGGCGAGAGCTAGTGGCAGAGCGTGGCACGCGGGTCGTAAATATAGCAGACGCCGGCCGGGCGAGAGTCTCGGCCGGCGTCTGTCTTCTCGAACACCCCATCGGTTAGGGCGTCGTGTCGCCGTAGATATTCTGGTCCAGACCGCCATCGTGAGGGCATTGATCGCCGCTCCACTGGCCGCTGCTCGTATTGTAGGTACGGCATTGCTTGACATCGGCGCTACCGGCGTCTTCGTCCTCGGTCGTCTCGCGCGGGTCCGAGCCCTGGACGGTGTTCCGCCAGTCAGTCCAGACTCCATACGCGAAGTTTCCCTGTGACGTGACCCAGAGATAGTCACCGGCGAACGGTACGGTGCGGTTGTCGAACTGTTCGTAGTTCGGGTTGCTGGTCACATCCGTTACCCGCGTCTGGCCCGTCCAGGTCGCGCCGTAGTCAGTTGACCTGGCAGCCCAGACATCGAGTGAGGGGTAGGTCTTACCGCTGGCGTCGTTGCCCACGGGTCGCGCGGGCGAGTACGCGGGGTCGTTGCGGCTGTCCCACCACACAGCGTGCAAGACGCCACCATCGGCCGAGATGTCGGGGAATAACTGGTGGCCGGTCCCTTGATTGTCAATGAGGGTCGGGGTGGTCGTCTGGCCCGTCGCGCCATTGAGGCGAACGAAGTAGATGGCCGACTGGCTGCCCGTACCCGGGCTGATCGAGCCATAGGTCGTGCCGGTCGCCGTCTCCGTGCCGGGCTTGGTCGGGTCATAGACCAGGTAGACCCACTCGTGGGCTGTATCAAGCTGATCCGCTGTCGACCGGACCTGGGTATCGCGGCGGAAGAAGGTGTAGCCCGCTTGGCAGTGGTTCTGGAAATCGCCGCAGTCGCGGGCTAGCGAACCGGGTGCGCTGCCCTCTTCCTCAAAGCGCGGGTCGTCAGGAGCGCTTTGCGCTGGCTCTTCCTCAGCCGCCGACGCGTCCTGGGCATCGTAGGGGATGAACGTTGTGACCTGGCGCGGCGCGGCGAAGGTGCGCCCGCAGTCGGTGGACTTGACGTAGAGGATGGCGTCCTGCTGCTGGCCCTGCGCGGCGAACTGGCGGAAGGTGATATAGACGTTCCCGTTGCCCGTCACAGCGATGTCAGGGAACTGGACATCATGCACGCCCGCGCTGACCTTCATCGGCTGCGACCAGCTCGCGCCGTGGTCGGTCGAACGGCCGAAGTAGATACCCACGCCGCCGTTGCCCGTGAACCGCGACCACGAGAAGTAGACATTGGCGTCGCAGCGACCGCCGGTACGGTCGGCCTCGATGGCCGTCTTGTCATTGAACTTGCCCAGTAGATTGGGCGCCGAGGAGCCGCGCGCGACAATCTCGCTGCCGAGGTAGCGCTTGCCGTCGTTCTGTGGGGGGCCACCCTCGCCGCCGGGATTGTCGAAGCGGGCCACCCAGACGTCGCCGAACGTCTTGAGCGACCCCGCCGGGTCATCCGAACTCTCCGACCCCATGAAGACGCGGCCATGGTTGTCCCACGCGATGACAGGATCACCCGCGCTTGCGGTGCGGACATGGGCCAGGGCGGCGTAGGGCGAGGTGTCACCCGGGTAGCCGGGCACCAGCGAACTCTGGAAGCTGGCGCCGCCGTTCTCAGACCGATAGTAGCCTAACCAGATCGGTCCGGCCGGAACATACGGTCCGCCCGATGGTGAGCCAGCGTAGACGCCACAGTAGTCATTAGAACTGCTGATGAGGACCTGCGTATTGCGCGGATCTACTGCCACGGACGGCTCGTTCTGGCGGCCTCGGGCCTGAGAGCATTCGTCGAGAACGGCATCCGTGTAGGGTTGGCCCGTCGCCAGGGTGTACGCGCTCACGTAGCCGCCGCCCGGATAGTCGTTGGTAAGGCGGATATCAGCCCCTGGCCCGGCGGCCAGGACTAATCCACTGCGCGCCACGATCAGCGCCAGCGTCAGAGCGAGAAGCCATCCCACCGTCCACTTTGCCTGCTTAGACATTTGTTGTCCTCCAGTGACAGTATGACCCAACGGGTTAGTTGAGAGGGCAATTTTAGGCCCGTTTTCTAACCTGTCAACCTGGGTCTCGAGTACGCTCCGTCGCCTAAGAAGCCGATGGACCACGGGACGGGCAGAAGTCCGCCTTCCGTGGTCCATGCTCAGTGTCCAGTTAAGCGCAATGAAGCTCGGCTATTTGCCGGTGTTGACGAACTGGATGCAGTCACCCTGATTCTTGAACGCGCGCGGCACGTTGAAGGTCTGCCATCCACCGTTCTTGCACTGGTCCTTGGTCGTGGGCGGGCCAATGCAGCCAGCCACGTCATCGTTAACCTGTACGCTGTAGACCTTAACCGTCTGCACGCCGCCGGTGGCCCAGCCCGCATCTACGACCAGGTCCACTTCGCTAACCGGCAGAGCGCCGTAGGTCGCCACGGCGTTCTGCCACGTGTCGTAGAACGTCCCGCCGACCTGGCTGGTGTCGACACGGGCATCGGTAAGTTGAGTCAGGTTGCCCGTCTGCTGGCGGCCAGCGCCGCAGCCAGTGAAGTTGGGGGTGGGGCCGAGGTAGACGAAGATGTTACCCGAGGCCGTGGCAATGCTGAAGCGCGGCGAGCCACCGCCACAGTCACCTTGCGTCACCTGGAAGTCGGCGCTGAGGTTGGTAATGTTGGCCAGTGTCGTACCTGACGCGGGGGTGAAGGCGACACCGCTGTAATCGTCGGTCGTGCTGCTGTTCGACGTGTTGGAGGTGAGCACGATGGCGCACTCTGGCCCACTGCCCTGCGTAGCGCCGCCAAACAGGCGGCCAGCCGCCAGAACGCCCGCCGCAAACACGAGCGCGGCTGTTAGCGTCATCCCTAATAGTAACACGGTCTTCTTCACTCAGAGTCTCCTATCTAGCTGCTCGTAAACAGCGTGGGGATTGCGTCGAAGATTGTATTCAGTTTGATGATTTAGTGCAAATATTTACTTGATTTAGACTGTCTGACGTATATGATCCAAATCGGCCAGGTCGTTGCGCGACGAGGCGCACCCGATATGGCCTCATGCTCTACAAGTGGCGCCAGACAAAAGCCGAGGGCGGCTGGATGGTCCAGCCGCCCTTTTCCTTTTTACTCCACCACCTCAATCGCCAGTCTGAGCACCGGCAGATTATAGCCGAGGGCAAGGCCAGGCGCGTCTTGAGCGAAACTCAGGAGCGGCACCTGGTAGCCCCAGGGCGGCTTGCCGTGTCCCTGGTAGAGCATGGGGTAGAGGTCAATCAGGTGGATGCCGGGGCCGCCGGTAGCCGTCAGGTTCATGGTCACATCGCCGTTGCTGTTGAACCCGCAAGCGAAGCCGATGGCGGAGTTGTCGTAGGTGACGGCGACACCGTTGTCGAGTTCGGTCCAGCCCACCCCCTTCATCTGAATAGTGAAAATCTCACCCGCTTTGACCCGTTGCGGGACACTCACTAGGCTCCGTTGAACGAAGAAAGGCGTTTCACCCAGCACCTTGTCCCCTTGCACCACTTTTATTATGTGCCACCCACCCAAGTCATCCGGAATCGGGATGTCCGCCTTAAACGAGCCATCGCGGTCGGGCGTCACAGCCGTTATCAGGTCTTCGGTCAGGCTCCACCCGCTAGGGCTGACGCGGTTGCCCTTGGCGCTCATCCAATATAGCTCAACCTGGTCAGTCGTCTTCAGGCCGCTCGCTTTGAGCGTCGCCTTCGACAGGATGGGGCCAGCGGCTGGCTCGATACGCGCCGCGAAGCCGGGCGTCGTCTCGGTCTGGGTTGACGTTGTGCGCACCACCGCGTCACCCGCTGTGTTCAGATAGGCCTTGTCCGGCCAATCTAGCGTTGTCGCCGGCAGGGCCTTGTCGTCGGTGATGGTGAACTCGAAGCGCCAATCGGGAATATGGGCGGTTCCTGACTGCTGGTTGTTCAGATAGGCCACCGATTTGGCGCCGTGGTCTACATCAATGACGTGCTTGCCCACCCGACCAGCGGCCCGAATCTGGAATGTCGCCGTGCCGCCCGTCGTCACGGCGGAGACGATGCCCATGAAGTTATTGTCGTAGCGAATGGCGAGCGTGCTTTCGTAGGCCTTGTAGCCGAGGCCCGTCGCCTTGATGGTAATGGGGGTCCCGACAGGCCCCTGCTGCGGGCTGACGGTGATGTTGCGCATGATGCGGTAGCCCCCCCGCGCCACCGTCTGTCCATCCAGGACCGCGTAGACGTCGTGGACTTCGCCGTAGTCGTCGGGGACATTGAGTGTCGCGGACAGGCGGCCCTGGGCGTCGGTGGTCGCCCAGCCCAACGCTATCTTCTTCTCGGTGAACTGCTTCTCATAGAACTCGACCGTCTCGGGCAGAGCTTTCGTCACGTAGCTCCCTTCGGCCGTGTCCCAGATTAACTCGACCCGCTTGCCGGGCGCCAGCCCCTCGGAGTTGATGACGAACTGGCTGCCCGAGCTGCCCTTTTCCGGCGCGAGCTTCATGGCTTTCACGACAGGCGCGGGCGCAGCCGGGGGGGCGGCCGGCGCGACAACCGCTGGGGCAACGGCCACGCCTGCATGGACCGCCGCCGGGTCGCTGGCCGTCCGGCCTGAGTTGGTGGACGCATCGCTCGCGGCGGGGGCCGACTGGGCCGCTGGCAGCGGAGCGCAGGCTGCCAACAAGAGTACCACGGCGAGCAAGCCCAGGTACACTCGGGCGCCACTCATCCGAGACAAATAGGTCTGTTCTTGCATCGCTGTCTCCTTGTAGCTAACCCGGCCCCGCCGGGCGTTATTGTGATACCATGTCCTCAGCGGGTAGGTCAGAGGAATGTCACTTCTGACATTCCTCTGACGGACGGAGGTTATTCAATCACGCGTGGTCGTGTATCGGTGTCCTTACTGATCAGCGCCGGCGGCTTGTAGGTCATCGTGCGGCCATCCTTGGCGCTGACGACGATACTATAGTCCACGGCGCCCAGCGGGAAGTCGAGCGGGATATCCCACGTGGCGCTCCACATCCAGGGCGCGTCGGGAACGCGGCCCCCACCTCGCTGCGTGAAGCGGCCTGTGCTCTCCTCGCCGTTGGGTAGCTTCACTTTCAGGCTGGCTTCGTCTTTGTCGGTGATACGCTTGCCGGTGGCGGTGTCAATCACCTCGAACCGCCAGACAAGCTTCATGCCGCGCTTGAAGACGCCGGCCGGCACACAGGAGACGGTGGACGCATAGCCGAACTTGCTGACGGTCGTAGTCGCCAACGTTTCGACATAAAAGAAGAACGGGCCGACGGGTTGGTCATAGGCAGCCGGTGGTACGGCTTTCGGCGCTGGCTGAGCGCCGGCCGGCAGCGGGGTGGGCGGCGGCGCGGGGGCGGCCGTGGGAACCTGCTTCGCGCCAATCAGCGTCGTGACCGAGCTATCGGCCGCCTTGGGGGCAGCGGCGGGCGCTGGCGCAGCTGCCGCTGCCTTTTCCTGCGCCGTCAGCTTCTGCTGCAAGTCGCCGGCCTCCTTTTCCTTGGACGAGAGTTGTTGCTGGAGGGCGGTGGATTTCTGCTCCTGCGCCGCAAGACGCTTAGACAGGTTGTCGTATTCGCTCTGCGAGATGCCACCGCCGCACGCGGCCAGTATCCCCAGCACCATCGCCAGCAGCGCCAGTGACCCTGCCCTCAAACCTGGCTGTCTTAACTTCATGGACACCTCCTGCAAGAATGACATGCCGAGATAGACGAGTAAAGCTGTTTGTCTCACATGGGGGCGCTTCACCTCCTTGTCTTAACCCAGGCGATGCTGAACGCCTGGAACAGCACGAATGCCAAAGTCGCCCAGACCGCCAGGACCACAACGGCCAACCCGGTCGGGGCCCACCGCCGCAGGCCCTCCAGACCGACCGGCTCGGTGCTGATACCGCTGAGCGGCTCGCCAGCCTGGTGAAGCTCCACGACCTGCTGACTTTCGTCATAGAGGCCCTGGCCCTCAAAGCTGGTCGTGATGACCTGCTTCTCGGCGCGGAGCGTGGGCTGATAGTCGGCGAAGGCGACGCCGTTGGCGTCCGTCCTGGCCTTGCCGACCTCCATCTGACCCTTGACACCAGCGAACTCGGTATCCACGAAGAAGTGGACCTCGGCCTTGGGTACAGGGGCGCCCTGGTCGTCTCGCAGCACGGCCATCAAGACGACCATCTCATCACCCACGACCACCGACGATGAAGGCGTCACCGAGAGCCTGGTGGGCGTTCGGCTGGCGGCTGAGGCCCCGCCGCTTGCCCCGCTGCCCGCCTTCACCCTAAGCGTGCCACGTTGCAGATAGTCGTGCGCATCGCACTCAACGTCGCACTGGAACCCGAACGTGCCGGGTTTGTCCGCGATGAATTTGAGGGTGGCCTCACGATGCTGGCTGGTGAGCTTCTCGGTTTCGAGTTTATAGCCTTCCAGTACCATGATATGTTCGTCCTGAATATACGCCTGGTGGGCCCAGACGAATGTCAGTTCGACCAATGCGCCTTGTTCGACCTCGATCACCAGATTATCGGGCTTGCCATTGAAGCCGGTATCGGTGATTTGGACGGTGATGCGCGTCGGGCTATCGGCGGCCATCAAGCGTCCAGGTAACAGGACCCCCAGCAGCCCCAACAGGAACGCGATAGCTACCGCGACACGACGGTTTTGACTAGTCATCGCCCGCACCTCCGGTCTTCACAGTGGCAATCGCGGGTGAGCCAACATGGTCCGGGGCGGAAGGGGCCGTAGCGGACGTCTGGGCGTGTTCCCAGCCTTCGCGCATCTCCCACACTGAGATAATGGGAAACCACTTGGCGAAGAGGGTAATAAAGAGCGCGAAACCCGCCAGTGACCCGACGCTAATGGCTAACTCGACCCAGGTTGGCGTGTATACCCCCCACTCGTAGGGCATGAGAGGGAGGCTCAGCGACGGGACGACGATGACGAAGCGCTTGATCCACATCCCGATGTTGACGAGGATGGATACGACAAACAGAACCGGCAGGCCCCGCGTCCAGGGCAGCAGGGGCAGCAGGATGGGCAGGATCTGCCCGCCGAAGAAACCCAGCCAGACCAGCAGGCTGTAGCGGCCCAGGAACAACTGCTCCATGAGGAGCTTCTCGCCCCCTTCGAGCTTGTAGGCGACCGTCAGATACTCGGCGAACGTGAAGTAGAGGTACATAACGCCGAACACCACGAGCAGGTAGCTCAGGTAGCGGAAGTGCTTCTCGGTGAAGTACTCCTGGAGGTGGTAGACCTGACGGCAGACGAACATCACGGTCATGAGCATGGCGACACCGGAATATAAAGCGCCGATAGCGAAGTAGGGGGCGAAGATGGTACTGTTCCACCCTGCGCGGAAGGTCATTCCG
>JAHCIP010000113.1 GCA_026129165.1 Anaerolineae bacterium | reverse complement strand
CCAGTCGTTCCGTTCTGGCGACCGCTACGAGGGCGACGAGGGCGTCACGATGGTGGACCTGGTGAAGGGGTAGTCGTGTGGACCAAGTAACACAGGCGGCCTACGCCATTTGCGTCAAAAACGACGGCTACCCTGCTTCACTGGAAGTTCGCAAGGTGTATCGGGTACTGCCTGATGACTGGGCTACCGAACATGGTCTGGTGCGCGTCATTGACGAGTCTAGTGATGACTATTTATACTCTCACGACTACTTTGTGGC
This sequence comes from Anaerolineae bacterium, assembly GCA_026129165.1. Classification (GTDB taxonomy): domain Bacteria; phylum Chloroflexota; class Anaerolineae; order Epilineales; family JAHCIE01; genus JAHCIE01. Next base: position 17,061 of record JAHCIP010000113.1, on the reverse strand, counting down.
GATTGAACTGCCGGAAGCCGTGCTTGACGCCTTCTCCAAGTCGGACTAGATTCATCGCCTTGATAGCCCGATAGATCCAGGTATACTTGGGTTATGCCAGCCAAGGACATCATCCACGACGCAGTCAAGCAAGCCCTCATCAAGGACGGATGGATCATCACCCATGATCCATACACAATTCGATTAGGCTCACTGCGTGTATTTGCTGATCTGGCTGCGGAGTATCCTATTGCGGCGGAGAAGGCGGGTCGCAAAATAGCCGTCGAAATCAAGAGCTTCACCGGTCTCTCGGCAATTGACGATCTAGAAAAGGCGATTGGACAGTATAACCTCTATGGCGCCCTGCTCGCTGAAACCGAGCCTGACCGAATGCTGTTCCTGGCGGTGAGTGACAGCACGTATGCCAATGTATTCGATACCGAGGCAGGTCGGGTGGTAATGACGAGACTGGGGCTTAACGTACTTGTGGTAACGCTGGCGACTGAGGAGGTGGTCTTATGGGTTCCGAAGACACCTATCGAGATGTGATACGGCAGCTTCTCGCAAGCCATGTCAAGGAAGCCCCACCTGAACCGAGCATAGAAACGCTGGCAATATGTGATGAAACGGGCGGGCATTACATGCTTGTCGAGCTAGGCTGGCAGCCGCCGAAGCGCATCTATAACGTTGTTTTTCATCTGCGCTTCCGCGATGGCAAAATCTGGGTTGAGCAGGACTGGACAGAGCGAGGTGTGGTCCGTGACCTGCTGGAAGCTGGTGTGCCGCCAGAACAGATTGAACTGGGCTTCCAGCCGCCTGAAATGCGTCCCTATACTGAGTTGGCGTTAATGTCTCAACCGTAGCAGACAGGTGTGGTATAATTCACTGGCGTGGCTGAAATAGCCACGCCAGTCTTTTTCCGTCGCCTAGAACGGTGTGCATGAACCGTTTTCACCTCTCCCCCTGGCGGCCCGCGCTGCTCGCCCTGCTCGCCCTGGCCGGCGTCGCGCTCGGTGCGGGCTGGGCGCTGCGGGCGCTGGCTGCCAGCGTGCAGACCTATCACCCGCTGCCAGCGGTCCAGGCCGCCCGCCCCGTCCCCTTGCCCAACTCAACCGTAGGTGGGGAAGGCGTCTCTCCACTGGTCAGCCCGCCCACCGCGCCCCACGTCATTCTCGTCGTCGTCAGCGGGCTACGCGCCGACACCGCCCGCCGTCTGCCGACGCTGGCCGACCTGGGCCAACGCGGCGCGCGGGCGGAGGTCCAGGTCACGCCTCCCACGGGCCTCCTGGCGACGTGGGGGACGCTCCTAACCGGCGCCGGGCCAACCCTGGGCGGAGCGCCCCTGCTCGACCATTCCCTGGCCGCGTCCCATCCCCTCCAGGCCGATACCCTGTTACTGGCAACGCGCCGCGCAGGCTTACCCGCCACCCTGTTTGGCCGTGGCTCCTGGGAGAGCCTGCTGCCCGACGAGAAGGTCCAGGGCGTCGCCCCAACAGGGTTTAGCATGGCGGCAGGGACCGACCAGGCGACGACGGGCGCGGCCCGCGAGGCGTGGCGGCAAGGTGGAGTGGGGTTGTCCATCGTCAACTATCGGCTGGTAGAACTGGTTGGCGCGGCGTTCGGGACTGACAGCCCGGAATATGAGCGCGCGGCCCTGACCGTGGATGGGCAACTCGCCCAACTGACCAAAGACCTGAACCTGCGCCGCGTTGTCCTGGTGGTCACCGCGGATAGGGGGCTGACCGACGCGGGGCGGGCGCGGGGGGATAAGCGCGAAATCTCCACCGTTCCCTTCGTGGCCGTCGGCGTGGGGGTGCGGCCTGGCGAGTACGGCGTGGTGTCCCAGGCCGATATCGCCCCGACGCTGGCCGCCTGGCTGGGAATTGAGCCGCCGACTCAGGCACAGGGGCTGACGCGGGGCGAAATGCTCCAGGTTCCCGACGGGACACGCGCCCAACGCGGGCTGGCCGACGCGGCGCAAAAGCTCGGCCTGGAGGGGGCGCTCGTCGGCGCGCTGGGGACGGCCCGCGACCGCCAAACCGTCGCCGAGGAACTCGCTGGCCTGCCGACGATTCGCACTTCAATGGAGTTAGGCAATGACGTGGGAGCATGGAAGCTGGCCGAGGCGACCGCCCGCGAGTCGCAGCGCCGGTTGGCTGCCCTCGAAGAGCGCGCCCTGGACGCCCAGGCCATGCGCCGCCTGTTGCCCTGCCTACTGGCCCTGGCCGGCCTATGCCTGGCCGTGGTCTGGCGCATCAGCCTGCGCCGCGTCGTCCTGCTCCTGGCCGCACTGGCCGCCTGGCTGCTCCCGTTGGGCGGGCTGGTAAGCTTCGCCCCAACGCCTACCTGGGGCGGCTGGGCCTGGGCGGTCCTGCTGGCCTTCGCCCTCGCCGTCGGCGGTGGGGTGGCACACCTGTGGCGGACAAGTGACTCCCGCGCCACGCGACTCAACCTGGTGGGCGTTGTGGGCCTGGCCCTCTTGGCCTGGACCCTCTGGCGCGGCCCGACGGCTCTATCCTTGAGCGATATCACGATGGGGGGCGACATCGTGCGACTGGCGCTGGGGCAGGCGGCGCAAGGGCTGGCCTGGGGTCTACTGGCCGTCCTGGCGCTGGCCTGGGCAACAACAGAAGGCGCGACGCCGACTGAGGTCGCCACCTGGGCCGGCGAGTATGCGCTGCTGCTGGCCGGTGTCCTGGGAGCAGAGGCCGCGATCCTCTTCTGGCAGACCGGGCTGACACTGGCAGGCGTCCTGCCGGCGCTGGGGCCGCTCCTGCTCCAGGGGCAGACCCTGGCCCGTCTGGCCGCCGTCGGGCTGGGTGGGCTGCTACTGCCCTGGCTAGCCGCCCTGGTCCACCTGGCTGCCACGTGGCAGCCAGCGCCCCTGGAAGAGGGGCCAATGATGGCGACTAAAAACAGACCGCAATAAACGTATAAGGATGGAGGAAGACGATGTCAACGACGACGGAGACCATGGATCAGTACCTGCAAGCGAACCTGGACGGCTACATCCAGGAAGCGGCGCGGCTGTGCGCCCAGCCCAGCATCTCGATGCAGCACGAGGATGCCGCCAAGTGCGCCGAGTTGGTAGCCGCCACGCTGGCCGAACATGGTCTGGACGTCCAGACCTTCCCGACGCCCGCCAACCCCATCGTGGTGGGCCGGGCGTCGGGCCGCTCGCCGCGCACGCTGCTGTTCTACAATCACTATGACGTTCAGCCCGTGGACCCGCTGCACCTGTGGACCTCGCCGCCCTTCGAGCCAACCGTCCGCGACGGCGCCCTCTACGCGCGCGGCGCGAAGGACGACAAGGGCGAACTGGTGGCGCGGCTGGCGGCGGTGGACGCGGTCCGCGCGGCGCACGGCGGCGAGTTGCCGTGTGGCGTGACGTTTGTGGTCGAGGGCGAGGAGGAGATTGGCAGCCCCCACATCGCCCGCTTTGTGCAGGAGCACCTGGACCTGTTGGCCTCCCATGGCGCGATTTGGGAAGAGGGCCAGATCAACAGCGACGGCCAGCCCCTCCTGAGCCTGGGCCGACGCGGCATCCTCTACGTCCAGTTGGAGGCGCAGACCCTCACCCGCGATGCCCACTCGGGCGGCGCGTCCACCTTGCCCAACGCTGCCTGGCGGTTACTCTGGGCGCTGGCGAGCCTGCGCGACCCGCAGGGCCGCATCCTCATCCCCGGCTTCTACGACCTCGCCCGGCCGCCCTCGGCACGCGACCTAGCGATCTTCGCGGCGCAGCCCTCAGAGGAGGCGCGCCAGCGGGAAGAACTCGGCGTAAGGGAGTTTGTGGGTGGGCTATCGGGCGAGGCGCTCAAGAGCGCCGTCTTCAACCCGACGTGCAATATCGCCGGTCTGACCGCCGGCTTCCAAGGGCCGGGCATGAAGACGGTCATTCCGGCCCGCGCCTCGGCCAAGGTGGACTTCCGCCTCGTCCCCGACCAGGACCCTGAGGACATCCTGGCGAAGCTGCGCGCCCACCTGGACGCTCAGGGCTTCGAGGATGTCCAGGTCACGCGGCTGGGCGCCATGTGGCCCGAGCGCACCGACCCCGACGACCCTCTGGTGGCTCTCACCGTTGAGACGGGGCGCGAGGTCTACGGCAAGGACAGCCTGCTCACGCCACTGACCGGCGGCAGCAGCCCTGTCTATGCCTTCGCCCGCCCGCTAGGCATCCCGGTCGTCTCGCCCGGCGTCGGTTACCCCGGCTCGCGCACCCACTCGCCCGACGAGCATGTGCGCCTGGACCACTTCCTGCTCGCCAGCCAGCACATGGCGCGGATTCTCGACCGCTTCGCTGGTCTTGACTGGTGCCCGTAACCTGGCTATACTTATTGCCATAATACGGCAGTCCCCCGGCATTGTGCCCGGGCCGTGCAAGGGGTACCGCCTGCGGCACGCCCTTTTTTTTGTGTGATGCATCTGTTCTAAGGAGTACCTGGCTATGGCTTTGAATGTGACTGAACTGCGAAAAGGCGTTCTCTTCAAGGAAGGCAACGACCTGTTTCGCGTCGTGCAATATCAGCATATCAAGATGGGACGCGGGAGCGCGACGATCCGCCTGAAGCTGCGTAACATTCGCACGGGCGCTAACCTGGAGCGGACCTACCCCAACGGCGGCACCGTGGAAGATATCCGCCTGGATAACCACGAAGTCGAGTATTTGTACCGTGACGCGGACGGTTACCACTTCATGGATAAAGAGTCCTACGAGCAGTTTACGGTCGGCGAAGACTTCCTAGGCGACGCTGCCATGTATCTCATGGATAACATGACCCTGGAGCTATCCTTCTATGAAGGCGAGCCGGTGGGCTACGAGTTGCCGACGACGGTAGACCTCAAGGTGGTGGAGACGGCGCCTGGCTACAAAGGCGACACGGCGTCCGGGAGCGGCAAGCCCGCCACACTGGAGACCGGCCTGGTCATCAACGTGCCCTTCTTTGTCAACCAGGGTGAGGTCGTGCGGGTGGACACGCGCACCGACGAATACGTCACCCGCGTCTAACTCTTGACGGAGGACGAAGGACGGAGGATGGAGGAAACCCCTCATCTTCCGTCTTCCGTCCTCCGTCTTTCGTCCTTCGTCCTCCTATGCCCATCTTCTCCGTCAGCGACGTCACCAGCTACATCAAGGCTCTCTTCGAGGAAGACTTCCGGCTCCAGGACCTCTGGCTGAGCGGGGAAGTCTCCAACCCTTCGCGGGCCTCGTCGGGCCACCTCTACTTTACCCTCAAAGACGACAATGCCCAGATGCGGTGTATGATGTGGCGTCAGCAGGTGGTCAGCCTGCCGCGCCTGCCGGCCCACGGCGAGGCCGTTGTCGTTCACGGCCGGGTGTCGGTCTATCCGACCCAGGGCCACTACCAACTGTACGTAGACGCCGTCCAGTTCACGGGCGTCGGCGCCCTCCACGCCCGCTTCGAGGCGCTCAAAGCCGCGCTACGTGACGAAGGCCTGTTCGACCGCGCCCGCCCCCTGCCGCCCTTCCCGCGCCACATCGGCGTTGTCACCTCACCGCAGGCCGCTGCCTGGCGCGACGTCCTCACCTGTCTGGATCGTCGCTGGCCGCTGGCCCAGGTGACGCTTGCGCCGAGCCTGGTCCAGGGCGTGGATGCGCCGGCCATGCTGGCCTCCGCCCTGCGCGCCCTCAACATGCTGCCCGACCTGGACCTGATTCTACTGGTGCGAGGCGGCGGCTCGCTGGAAGACCTGTGGGCGTTCAATGATGAGGCGGTGGCGCGGGCCATTTGGGACTGTCGCGTGCCGGTCGTGTCGGGTGTGGGCCACGAGACGGACTTTACCATTGCCGACTTTGTGGCCGACCTGCGCGCCCCAACGCCGACGGCGGCCGCCGAACTCGTGACGCCCGACCGCCGGGCGCTACATCGCCAGGTGGAGGACACGACGCTGGTCCTGGAATCGGTGTTCGAGGGACTACTCTCGGACAAGGCGGAGGCGCTGGACCGGCTGGAAGGCCGTCTGGCGCGGCTGTCGCCAGAGCGCCAACTGGCCGAGCACCGCCGCCGCGTGGCTGACCTCGTCCGCCAGGCGGGGCAGAGCGTGCGCCACAGTGTCGCCCTCGCCCGCGCCCAAACCGACGGTCGTGCCGCACGGCTGGCTGCCCTGGACCCCCGCGCGGTCCTGCGGCGCGGTTACGCCATCGTCACCGACTCCACCAGCGGCCAGGTGATTCACTCACCGCGCCAGGTCCGTCCCGGCCAGCCGCTCCAGGTCCAGGTGGAGGACGGCGCGTTCGAGACGACGGTGGGGCGGCAGAGGAAGCTATTCTGAATGACGAAAGACGAAGGACCAAAGACCAAGTTTTTCATCGGTCTTTCGTCTTTGGTCCTTGGTCCTGTGATGGAGCGCCCCAATGGACTCCGAACTGAGTTTTGAGGCCGCGTTTGCCGAACTAGAAGCGACGGTCCACCAACTGGAGACGGGCAACCTGCCGCTGGCCGACGCGCTGGCGCTTTACGAACGCGGTATCCAGTTGGCGCGGCTGTGCGCCTCTCAACTGGATACCGCCGAGTTGCGGGTCCAGCAGTTGATGGTGGTCGCGGATGACGCGGATGACGCGGACATAGACGAGGTGGACAACGAGAGTGACGACGAGGAGGAACCATTCTAGCGCAGCTTGCCGCTAACAGCGTCCTCCGTACCGCTCTGGCGGCCTGGTTTCTGGCCCAAGGTATCAAACTGCTCTGGCACCTGGTGGGCACGCGCAAGCTCGACCTGCGCTACTTCGTGAGTACGGGCGGCTTCCCCAGCGCGCACTCGGCGATGGTGTCCGGGGCGGCCTGGGCGTGTGGCATCCTCGAAGGCTTCAACTCCCCCCTGTTCGCCATCGCCGCCGTGTTCGCCTCTATTGTCATGTTCGACGCGCAAGGCGTGCGCTGGGCGGCCAGCCGCCAGGCGCGCATCCTGAACCAAATCATGGACGAACTGTTCCAGGGCCACCCCATTAGCGACGAGCGGCTCAAGGAGCTCCTGGGCCACACGCCCGTCCAGGTCTTCGCCGGCGCGGCCATCGGCATCTTCACGGCGTGGTTTATGCTGGGGCGGTGATGGAGGACGGAGGACGGAGGACGGTAGGCGGTGTAAGGGTAGCCCTCCGTGGCTAACCTGCTGATGGCTGAACGCTGAAAGCCAACGGTTGTTAGTGGGGAAATACAGCAGGACCGGCGGAGAGGCGCGCCGGTCCTGCTGTTCTTTGTTGGGAAGTTAGACTCGCAGCCTTCGGCCCATCATCGGGACTGGCTCATCGCCGCTTACTTGTGGAAGCGCTCGATCTCGAAGAAGTTGGAGCGGCCGCTGTTGTCCGTGAAGCGAGTGAACTCGAAGACGTACAGGTTGCCGCCTGACAGGTAGCCCACGTTGATGACCTGGGCGAAGCTGAAGTTGTAGACCGCGCTGAAGCCGATGCCGAGGTTCGAGCCGACGCTCGTCGCATATGTGTAGCCAGTGACCGTACCCCAGTCGCAGTCCGTTGGGCTGCACTTGCCGTAGGTGTGGACGGCCAGGTTGTTGCCGACGCGGCCAATGAGGATGCGGGTAATGCTGCGTGTGGCAGCGTTCGCATTGTGCCACGTCCCCAGCAGGGCGTTGCTCGGCACAGCCGTTTCAGGGCTGGCGGCATCCAGGGCCGCGCCACGCGGCGCGTCACTCATTCGCTCGGACATCGTCTCGCCCGGCGCAGCCTGCGCGCCAATCGGACCATCCGCATACGTCGCGCGGGCGAGGCTCACCAGGGCGACCAGGGCAAATGCGATCACTGCCATAAACCGTAGAACCTTCATCGTCTTGTCCTTTCCTTGTTCCAAACGACTGTTACCTGACCATTAACAACTGTTACCAGTCTACCGCGTTTTCTCCGCGTTGGCTGTCAGCCAGGTCATGCTCAACCTGTACACTTCCTCACACCACCCCCAGCCTGTCATGCGGAAGTGTGGCACATTAAATGCTGCCCCTTACGTAGAGAACATGGTACAACCTTGCCAGGCCGAGGCTCAAGTTTGCCTAAAAGAGCCGCCGGATAGGGTAAGGGTAGGTCAGCCTGAGGCGTCGAAAGGTTGATAAAACCAGACTCAAGGTTGTTACGGAAGTGGTCAGTAGTCGGTAATCAGTCGTCAGTGAGACGACGGCCGGCTACCGACTACTGGATACTGACTACTGACTACTGTTTTTAGGAGGACACTATGGCGAAGATCGTAGGCATTGACCTGGGCACGACGAACTCGGTCATTGCCGTCATGGAGGGTGGCGACGCGACGGTCATTCCCAATGCCGAAGGCGGCCGCATTACCCCCTCGGTCGTGGCGTTTACCAAGAATGGCGAGCGCCTGGTCGGCGCGCAGGCCAAGCGGCAGGCCATCATGAACCCGGAGAACACCGTTTTCTCTATCAAGCGCTTCATGGGTCGCCGCGTCGAGGAGACCGAGGCCGAGCGCAAGCTCGTTCCCTACCAGGTCGTACCGGGGCCGAGCAACGACGCCCGCGTTAAGCTGCCCGCCACCAACAAGACCTACACCCCGCAGGAAATCTCGGCGATGATCCTGGGCAAGCTCAAGACCGATGCCGAGGCGTACCTGGGCGAGCCGGTCACACAGGCCGTCATCACGGTGCCGGCGTACTTCAACGACTCGCAGCGCCAGGCGACCAAGGATGCGGGCCAGATCGCCGGTCTGGAAGTGCTGCGTATCATCAACGAGCCGACGGCGGCCGCGCTGGCGTATGGCCTCGATAAGAAGGAGCACGAGGTCATCCTGGTCTTCGACCTGGGTGGTGGTACCTTCGACGTTTCAATCCTGGAAGTGGGCGACGGCGTCATCGAGGTCCGTTCGACCAACGGCGACACGCACCTGGGTGGCGACGACTGGGATCAGCGTATTGTGGACTATGTAGCGGCTGAGTTTAAGAAGGAGCAGGGCATTGACCTGCGCCAGGACCGCCAGGCCCTCCAGCGTCTGCGCGAGGCGGCGGAGAAGGCGAAGATCGAGCTGAGCCAGGTGATGGAGACCGAAATCAACCTACCCTTCATCACAGCGGACGCCAGTGGCCCCAAGCACTTGCAGATGCGCCTGACGCGCAGCAAGTTCGAGCAGCTCACCGAGGACCTGGTGCAGCGCTGTGTCGGCCCCTTCCAGCAGGCGCTGAAGGACGCCAAGATCAGCGCGAACCAGTTAGATGAGGTGGTGCTGGTGGGTGGTTCGACCCGTATGCCCATGGTGCAGGACCTGGTGCGCAAGCTGACGGGTGGCAAGGAGCCGCACAAGGGTGTCAACCCGGACGAAGTCGTGGCGGTGGGCGCGGCGATCCAGGCCGGCGTGCTGGGCGGCGAGGTCAAGGACGTGCTGCTGCTGGACGTGACGCCGCTGAGCCTGGGCGTCGAGACGCTGGGGGGCGTGATGACCGCGCTCATCGAGCGTAACACGACCATCCCGACCTCGAAGAGCGAAGTCTTCTCGACGGCCGAGGACAGCCAGACGGCGGTGGACATCCACGTGCTCCAGGGCGAGCGCCCGCTCGCTAAGGATAACATGACGCTGGGCCGCTTCCGACTGGACGGTATTCCACCCGCGCCGCGCGGCATCCCGCAGGTCGAAGTGACGTTCGACATTGACGCCAACGGCATCCTGAACGTCTCGGCCAAGGACCGTGCCACGGGCCGCAGCCAGAAGATCACCATCACGGCGTCTACGAACCTGAACAAGGGCGATATTGACCGTCTGGTGCGCGAGGCTGAGTCGAACCGCCAGGCCGACCAGCGCCAGCGCGAGACGATTGAGGCGCGCAACCAGGCCGACTCGATGGTCTATCAGGTCGAGAAGATGCTGCGCGAGAGTGGCGACCAGGTGCCCGGCAACGTGAAGGCCGACATCGAGCGCGCCGTCGAGCAGACGAAGCAGGCGATGCAGGGCAATGATGCAGCCCCGATCCGTTCAGCGATGGACCGCTTGCAGCAGACGACCGCCGCCCTGTACCAGGCGGCCAGCCAGGGCAACGGCACGCCGCCGGGGCCGGACGGCCAGGGGCGCGGCGATGACGTGGTCGAGGGTGAGTTCCGCGAGGCGTAAGACGACGGACGACCAAAGACGAAGGACCAATGACCAATGACCAAAATAGCCTCTTGGTCTTTCGTCCTTCGTCCTCGGTCCCGCACGCAGGAGTGAGCATGATTGACGAGCAAGTGATTGCGGAGTTTGAAAAAGAGATTGTGGACGCGCGGCGCAAGGCGGACGAGGCCCACGACAAGTATCTACGCGCTCTGGCCGATGCGGAGAATGCCCGTAAGCGGGCCGAGCGCCAGGCCGAGATGCGTTATGACGAACAGCGCCGCCAGTTCCTGCTGCGCTTCGTGCCCGTGGTGGACAACCTGGAGCGCGCCCTCCAGCATGCGGACGCCAATGACGGGCTGCGGGCCGGCGTCGAGATGACCTACCGCGAGATGCTGCGGGCGCTGAGCGACAACGGCGTGCTGCGCGAGGAGCCGGTGGGCGAAGTGTTTGACCCGGCCCGCCACGAGGCGGTCGAGGCGGTTAAGACGGATGCGCCCGCGGGGACGATTCTGGCCGTCTTGCAGCCCGGCTATCGCTACGGCGAGCAATTGATTCGGCCGGCGCGGGTGCGAGTGGCAGTGTAGGAACAAGGGCGAGGGGCGAGAGGCAAGGGGCAAGGGAAACAAGGTCGTATTGATTACGTCACCTGTCACCTGTCACTCGTCAGACCGACGGTAGAGGGAAGCTATGGAATACAAGGATTATTATAAGATTCTGGAAGTGGATCGGAATGCCTCCGAGAAGGATATTAAGCGCGCCTACCGTCGGCTCGCCCGCAAGTACCACCCGGATGTTAACCCTGGCGATAAAGACGCCGAGCAGCGCTTCAAGGAGATCAACGAAGCCCACGAGGTGCTAAGCGACGCCGAGAAGCGCAAGAAATATGATCAGTTTGGGTCGCAGTGGCGCGAGTACGAGCGAGCCGGCATCAACCCGGAGGACCTGTTCCGCCAGTATGCGGGCGGCGCGGGGGGACCGGGGGGGGCGCGGGTGCGCTACGCGCGGCCCGAAGAGGTGGAGGACATCCTCAACGGCTTTGGCGGGGGCAGCGGCTTTTCGAGCTTCTTCGAGACGCTCTTCGGCCAGGGCGCGAGCGGTGGCAGCTCGCCGTTTGGGCGGGGCGCTGGTCCCGGCGTCCAGATGCGCATGGCGGGCGAGGACTACGAGCAGCCGGTCGAGATTACGCTGGAAGAGGTGTTCAACGGCACGATGCGCGTGGTCCAGAAGGGCAACCGGCGTATTGAGGTCAAAATCCCGGCCGGCGTCAAGACCGGCTCGCGAGTGCGTGTGGCGGGCGAGGGTGGCCAGGGCATGAACCAGGGGCCAGCCGGCGACCTGTACCTCGTCATCGAGGTCGCGCCACACTCTCTCTTCGAGCGCGACGGCGATGACCTGTCGGTCAAAGTGCCGGTGGACCTGTATACGGCGGTGCTGGGCGGCGAGGTCATGGTCCCCACCATCAAAGGCACCCGGCTCGCGTTGAAGGTACCGGCCGGCGCCCAGCCCGGCCAGCGCATCCGATTGCGCGGCCAGGGCATGCCCACTCTCCGCCAGGCCGACCAGCGCGGCGACCTGTTCGCCGTCCTGCAAGTCGAGACCCCTCGCAACCTGAGCAGCCGCGAGCGCGAGTTGTTCGAGGAGTTGCGGTCGCTGCGCGGGTGAGAGAGTGGGGTGTGGGTAGAACAGTGGGTAGGAGTTGACGGGGAGAGTGGCATAGCCTATGCTAAAGATAGGCTATGCTGAAGGATGATTGGATGACCAATTCGTAATCTTTCACTCATTAACCACTAACCACCAACCACTACCCACTCTTCAAGGAGAGACCCATGCACGGACGGCTTCTCGCCATTGGGCTGGCGATGCTGATTCTCATCGGCTGTAGTTTGAGCGCGGCCCAGCAGCCGCAGACCGCGCCCACGACCCCTCCGCAGACGCGGCAAGACGCGCCGCAAGCGCCTTCAGGTCAACAGGGAGGCCAGCAGGCCCCGGCGGCGACCCAGGCGCCCGCGCCGGGCGCGGGGAGTAACCCAAGCAGTCAACGCGACCAGGGCACACAGCCCGGCGCGTCCTCGACCACGCAGGCCCCGCAGGGCCTGCTTCGCGACCGGCCAGCCGCCCCGGCGCCCGCGCCGGGCCAGAGCCAGGCGGCGCAGGGCCAGACGGACCTGGTTGAGCTGTATCGCCGCACGGCCCCTTCGGTGGTCTACATCGCCGTTCGGGTGGCGCAGGGCATCGGCCAGGGATCGGGGTTCATCGTGGATAAGCAGGGCGGCTATATCGTCACCAACAACCACGTGGTCGAGGGTGCCCAGCAGGTACGTGTCGAGTTCTTCGACAAGAGCGCCATCAGCGCCCAGGTCGTGGGCACCGACCCAGATAGCGACATCGCGGTCATTCGCGTCGGGGCCATTCCCGATAGCGCGCCCGCTGTTGCGTTTGGGGACTCGGACAAGGTCAACGTGGGCGAGCGTGTCATCGCCATTGGCAACCCCTTTGGCCGCGAGTTCTCGCACACGGTGACCGAGGGTATTGTCAGCGCGCTGGGCCGCAGCCTGCCGTCGGGCCAGGAGAGCCAGTTTGGCCCTGGCTTCAGCAACCCGTCCATTATCCAGACGGACGCGGCCATCAACCCGGGCAACTCGGGCGGCCCGCTGTTTAACATGCGGGGCGAAGTGATTGGCATCAATACCGCCATCCAGTCGCCCAGCGGCTCCAATAGTGGCATTGGCTTCGCCGTGCCCGTCAATCAGGTCAAACGCGTCGCGCCGGCCATCATCGCCCAGGGCCGCTACGCTCACCCCTACCTGGGTGTCCAGATTGATACGGCCACGACGACCAATCAGAAAGGGTTGGAAGTTCCAGTCGGCGCGCTTATCGCTGGGGTCACCTCGGGCGGCCCGGCCGACCGTTCTGGTCTGCGTCAGAACGATATTGTCACAGCGGTCAACGGCCAACAAATTTTTGACCAGGCCGACCTACTGGCCTATCTGGAAGCTAACGCCCGTCCAGGTCAAGCGGTGACGATGACGATCTACCGCAGCAACCGACAGCAGGATCTCCAGGTCACGGTGGGCGAGCGACCGCGTCAGCGTTAACCCGGTTCCGGGAGCCTCCCGCTGGCCGCGGTCAATAGACGCTAAAGGTCTTGGAAATCTTTAGCGTCTCGTGGAGGACGCAGGGAGGCTCCAGGAGTGTGGCGATGGGGAATATGCTGTTTTTTGAGATGGATCGTGACGACGAACCTGTGTATGTGATCTCGGTAGCGGCGCGGATGGTGAATCTCCACCCGCAGACGTTGCGCACCTACGAGTTGATGGGCCTCGTCAAGCCCGCCCGGTCCAACGGGAACATTCGCCTGTACTCGCAGTCGGACATCGAGAAGCTGCGCCAGATCCAACGGCTGACGGACGAACTGGGCGTCAACCTAGCGGGCGTTGAGGTTATTCTCCATATGCGGCAGATGATCGAGCAGATGCAGCGCGACATGGAGCGCATGAAGCGGGAGTACGAAGCGGAGATCGAACGGTTGAGGCGGCAAGCGGAGCGTGGTCAGAGCTAGACAGCGGGCAAGCGTGGGTGTATACTACAGCCATTGGACCTCTATCTACCCTCCGGCCAGGACTGCTTGGGTGAAGGCGCTGGTCTGAGTTGACCTTATCATTTCCATCCTGGACGACTTCCACCCCACGAGGAGGCATCCCATGGCTGTCCGCGCGCCCATTCCGCACCCGGCTGAGGTGATTGACGAGAACGACGTCGAAACTATGATTCTGGAGCGGCTTTACAATAACGAAGCTCTCCGTCAATCTAAAGCGTCTATCCGTGTTCAGATGATGGGGGGACTGGCGCTGTTGACGGGCAATGTGCGCACCGAGACCCACGCCGAGTTGGCCGAGGCCATTGTGCGGCGTGTCCCTGGCGTGCGGCAGGTGCGCAACGAGATCATCACCGACGCCGGCATCGAGAATGAGACGGCCCTTCGGCTGGCCCTGGACCCGAACGTGCGTCTCACCACCGACCAGGTCACCATCTCGTCCCTGCTCGGTTCGGTGATGCTCACGGGGAAGGTCGAGTCGGAGGCCAAAAAAGAGGCAGCGTTGACGGCGCTGGAGAGCGTGCACGGCGTGTGGGAGATTGTGGACGGGCTGGAGATAGCGGCGAGCGCGGGCCGGCGCGGTGGCGCGGTGGCGGCTGTGGCGGAAACGGCCACCGTCGAAGCGCCGGCGGCGAATGGACACGGCGTTTCGACGGCTTTTGTACCGGAGTGGCCCCGAAAGACCAAGAAGGGCAAGGCCGCCACGCCTCTCTCAGCCGCCGCCCGCGCGAGAGTGAGTGGATAAGAGGTCGCTGAGCCTCGGCCGATTGAGCAACTGCAACGCATCGCGCACCGCGAGCGGCGTGATCCGCTGGATGTGATCGCGGAGTTCGTAGACTTCACTCGTCAGTTGCGCGAACCCTTGATTTTGCCCCAGCCCGTCTTGCCGGAGATTTGCTATCTCCTGGCTACCCGGCTGGGGCATTCTATTCCACCATCGAGATTTTAGCATCATCCGACCGCGACATTGTACGCACTTTGAGTTGTTACCCTGAATGATATGAGGCGAGGAGTTAGGTATGGATACACGACGATTAACCGAGAAAGCACAAGAAGCCCTTCAGGGGGCGATGACCCTGGCTGAGCGCGAGCACCACGCCCAGGTCGAGCCGCTGCACCTACTGGTCGCCCTGCTGGACCAACCGGAAGGCATTGTCAGCCGCGTGGTGGACCGGGCGGGCGGCAACGCCGTGGCGCTGCTGCGCCAGGCCCGCGCCGAGATGGGCCGGCTGCCCCGCGTGACGGGCGATACCCAGGTCAGTGCCAGCCAGGCGTTCCGCCGGGTGCTCCAGGCGGCTTATGACGAGTTGCAGCAGTTTGGCGACGAGTACGTCAGCACGGAGCACTTGCTGCTGTCGCTGCTCCAGAACGGCGGCCAGTCTGTCCAGCGGCTGCTGAGCCAGGCTGGCCTGAGCCGGGACAAAGTGCTCCAGGCGTTGCGTGACATTCGCGGCAGCCAGCGCGTCACCAGCGCCAACCCTGAGGGGACGTATGAGGCGCTGCAGCAGTATGGCCGCGACCTGACCGAACTGGCGCGGGCGGGCAAGCTCGACCCGGTCATTGGCCGCGACGAGGAGATTCGCCGCACGATCCAGGTACTCTCGCGGCGCACCAAGAACAACCCGGTCCTGATTGGCGAGCCGGGCGTGGGCAAGACGGCCATTGTCGAGGGGCTGGCGCAGCGTATCACGCGCGGCGATGTGCCCGAGGCGCTCCAGGGCCGCAAGCTGGTGGCGCTGGACCTGGGCGCGATGGTGGCCGGCGCGAAGTACCGGGGCGAGTTTGAGGAACGCCTGAAGGCGGTGCTCAAGGAGGTGCAGGACGCGGCGGGCGGGGTCATCCTGTTCGTGGACGAGTTGCACACCGTCGTGGGCGCGGGCGCGGCCGAGGGCGCCATGGACGCCTCCAACATGCTCAAGCCCATGCTGGCGCGGGGCGAACTGCGGATGATCGGCGCGACAACGCTGGACGAGTACCGCAAGCACATCGAGAAGGACGCCGCCCTGGAGCGCCGCTTCCAGCCGGTGCTGGTGGATGAGCCGTCGGTAGAGGAAACGATTTCCATCCTGCGCGGCCTTAAAGAGCGCTACGAGGTCCACCACAACGTGCGTATCACTGACTCAGCGGTGGTGGCGGCGGCCACGCTGTCCGACCGCTACATCACCGACCGCTTCCTGCCCGACAAGGCGATTGACCTGATTGACGAGGCGGCGGCGCGGCTGCGCATGGAGAACACCAGCAAGCCGCAGGAGTTGGACGAGGTCGAGCGCCGGCTGATTCAGTTGCGCATGGAGGCGGCGGCGTTGGAGCGCGAGAAGGACGAGGCATCGCGGGGTCGGTTGGCGAATGCGCAGGAGGAAATTCAGCGGCTGGAGGCCGAGCTGCGCACCCTCAACGAGCAGTGGGAGGCCGAGCGGGCCGGCGTCGAGCGCGTACCCCAGTTGCAGGCCGAGGTGGACCGCTTGCAAGGCGAGTTTCAGCGCAGCTTCGAGCGCGCCCGTCAGACCAACGCCAACGAGGACTATGCCCAGGCGTATCGCCTCCAGTCGGAGTTGAAGCGGGCGCAGGAGGAGCTAGAGCGCGCCCGCCAGCGCGACGGCCGCCCGTCCGAGCGGCGGCTGGTCAAGGAGCAGGTGGACGGCGAGGACATCGCCCAGATCGTGTCCAAGTGGACGGGCGTGCCGGTCAGCAAGCTGTTGGAGGGCGAAATCCAGAAGCTGCTGCTGATGGAGCAGAACCTCCACCACCGCGTCGTCGGCCAGGACCAGGCCATCCTCTCCGTCGCCAACGCCGTGCGCCGCGCGCGGTCCGGCCTCCAGGACCCCAACCGGCCCATTGGCTCGTTTATCTTCCTGGGGCCGACGGGCGTGGGCAAGACCGAGTTGGCGCGGGCGCTGGCCGAGGCAATTTTCGGCGACGTCGGCCGGCTGCTGCGTTTCGACATGAGCGAGTTTGCCAGTCCGGAAAGCTTCGTCCGGCTCATCGGGGCCCCCGGGGAGCCCGGACTGCTGACCGACGCCGTGAAGCAGCGACCCTTTTCCGTGCTGCTGCTGGACGAAATTGAGAAGTCCCACCTCAACGTCTTCGACCTGTGCCTCCAACTGTTCGACGCCGGGCGCCTGACCGACGGGCGTGGGCACCTGGTGGACTTCAGAAAGAGCGTCGTCATTCTGACCTCCAACGTGGGCGCCGGGACTCCGGCCGCACCGATCGGATTCGGGCGCAGCGAGACCTCGCCGACGGCGGAGCGCGATCGGACCTTTCGGGAGCTCTCCCGGGTCTTCCGTCCGGAATTCCTGAACCGCCTCGACCGGATCGTCCAATTCCAGGCGCTTTCCCTGGAGTCTGCCGAACGGATCGCGCGGCGCGAGCTGGACCAGGTGCTCACGCGCAGCGGCGTCGTGCGACGGCAGTTGACGATGGATC
>JAHCIP010000112.1 GCA_026129165.1 Anaerolineae bacterium | reverse complement strand
GCCGATGGAGCCAACCGCGCTGCCATCCGGAAAGACGACGAGCGTGGCGGCGCTGTGGCGGGGCGTCGACCCGACCGAGCGTACCAGCGTCACCCGCGCCAGGGTTTCCCCCCGCGCTAGCCCCTCTAGCACGGCCTCTAGAATGTCACGCATTAAAAACCCTCCGACTAGAAGTCGGGGCTAAAGGGCGTACCGCCGAGCGTCCACCTCTATGGACGCCAAACTTCTCCCCGTCCGCGTAGGCGGACGATCAGCCGAAGGCTCTATAGCCCCGACTTCTAGTTCCCTTTTACCCCTTACGCCGGCCGCCTCGGCCGCCGGGCGCGGTGTTCCAGCAATAGCAATACGCCGACCGTCACCAGAAGGCCCAGCACCAGGAAGATGCCACCTACAATGGCGAACCAGACCCAAGTCGGCATGGCCTGGCTCTCCACGGCCGAGGCGGGCGCGGGCGCAGCGCCCCCCGGAGCATCGCCAGGGCGGGGGGCGCCAGGGCCTCCGGCCAGTTCGGCCGGATGTTCCGCCGCCGACTGCTCAATCGTTCCCTGGAGCGTCTCAATACCGCCGGGCGCGGTCAGATCAATGGTATAGATGTCAAAGTTACCGCCGCGCGGTGAGTGGAAGTATATACGACTCGCGTCCGGCGTCCACTCAATCGGTCCTTGCTGCGCCATGTGACCCATCAGCAATGACGGTGTGCCATCCGGCGGCTTGATCACAAAGGCGTCGGTGTAGGCTTCGGCGTTGGTCACTGTCTCGACGATATAGGCCAGTTCGCCCGTCGGTAGCCACCAGGGGAAGTGCTGGTGGTCCAGCGGCTTGCTCTTGGGCATGCGCGTCTGGTTGCTGCCGTCGGCATTCATGATATAGATGGAACGATGGTCTCCGCCGGTATAGGCGATTTGCTTACTATCCGGGCTAAAGAGCGCCTGATGGCAGGCAAAGGTACACTGGCCCCGGCTCTGGTCGGCCAGGCCCGGGACGAGCGGCTTCTGATTGGAGCCGTCGGCGTTCATGGACCAGAGGCTCAGCACACCCTCTTTGTAGACATAAAAGGTCATCTGCTTGCCGTCGGGGCTGAAGGCCGGGAAGTGGCTGTCGGCCCCAATCTTCGTCAACGGCCGCTGCTGGCTACCATCGCGGTTCATCAGCCAGATTTCACGCACGCCGGCGTTGTTGACATCGTAGGCGATGAGCTTGCCATCCGGGCTCCAGAAGGGGTGGCGTTCGTCCAACGCGCCGTTGGTCAGTTGCTTCTGGCTTTTGCCGTCGGCGTCCATGACCCAGATGTGGTAGCGGTCCACCGCGCCACGATTGCTCTGGAAGGCAATCGTCTTGCCATCTGGACTGAGCGAGGGGCGGATATCCGTGCCGGGGTCATTGGTCAGCTTGACGAGAGGAGAAGCGGCCCCCTGGGGCTGACCCGGCTGGGCATAGGTCACCGTGGCGATGAGGAAGGTGACAAGGAAGACGAGACCGAGCAGACGCAACGCGCGTGACCATCGCATGGCAAGCACCATTGTCCTTCTTATCTGACAACCACGATCCGGCCCCGCATACTGGGCTGGTGAATACTACAGTAGTAGTCGTAGACGCCTTCGCGCCCAAACGTCCATTGCCACACGCCGCCGCCGGTGATCAAGGAGCCGCCCCAGGCCCGCTCGGCGCCCGTAATGTCGTGGGCGACAGTGCCGAGATGTCGCCAGGTGAGCGTCGAACCGACCGTCACGGTGATGGTTTGCGGCTCGAAGTAGTTATCATGGATTTCCAGCGGCACCCGCCCTGAACCGATGGTGGGGGTAACCATCGGCTTAGCCGTTGGCTCTGGCGTAACCGACTTGAGCGGTATAGCCAGGCGAATAGGCGGCCGGGGCGTAGGCACAGCCTCTACCGTCGGCGTGCGACACCCGGCTAAGGCCAGAGTCAAGACAAGGGTGACGAGAGCGAAGAGTTTAGCCACAGCCACACGCTATTTGACGACCACGACCCGGCCGACCATGCCGGGGGCATGGATCAAGCAGTAGTAGTCATAGACCCCAGGCTGACGGAAGGTGTACTCCCAGTAGCCGCCCAGGGGAATCAGGGCTACGCCCCAGCTTCGGTCCCGCGCCGTCACATCGTGGGCTGTGACGCCCACATGATTCCACTGGACCGTTGTCCCCACGGTGACGGTAATCACGTCCGGATAGTAGAAATTCTCGCCGGTATCCACGCGCACCGTTCCAAAGCCGATGGTCGGTGTGGCGCGAACGTGTGGAGCGGGGGAGGGCGTGATGGTCTTTAAAGCCGGCGCCGGCCGGGTCACGGGGGGCTGAGCCATGACGGACGGCGTGGGCGTTTTCTCATTCGGAACGGCCGTCGCAGCGCGGCAGGCGGCCACTGTCAATAGCAGGCTCAGACAGATTATTAAGACGAACCTAGTCAACGCGCTCGTACCCCCGATACACCATGATTTCGCCCTGACCCGCCGGGCGTTCGCTGAGCCTTTCGGCCGTCCAGACCTGCCCCGCCGCCAACTCTTCGAGCAACTGATCATAGAACGGGTGGTGCGCGAAAGTCTCCAGGCTGACGTGGTAGGCGTCGGGCGCGGCGCGGCGGGCCGCCTCCGCCAGGGTGGGCGGCGCGAGCAGGATGTCTACTCCCTCCTGGGGCAGATCGTGCAGCGGCGCGAGCGTTACCGCCACCGCATACCCCGCCCGGGCTAGCTTGGCCTGGAGGGTGTGGTGCGCGATAATCAGCGAGCCGGGGAAGTAGTCCACCGCATAGCCCACGACGATGCGGCGCACGACGCGGGGCGAAGAGGCTGAATCCGACATACCCTCAGAACTTTCGATGGACACCATAAGCCAGTAGTGGATAGCCGCGCCGGGCGGATGAGAATTGGCTATTTATCCAGGTATTGGTGGAGTGTCACCCTGAGCAAAGCGACCTATGCCCGGCCTGCCCTCCGAATGGAGGGTGCTCGGGGTAAGGATCTCGGGTACGGACGTGAGATGCTTCGCTTCGCTCAGCATGACATATCAATGGCACGGCTAAATAGCTAACTTTTATTAGCCTTGCGCGGGCCCCACAGCACTTATTGGCTCAGTGGCTTGGTGGGATGGCCCATGCTTGCCAGGCGCTGCGCCAGTTGATTCGGCAAGATCAGCCCCGCATCGTAGCCAACCGAAATGGCTGTCTCGTTACCCGCCACATCCAGGATACCCGGCACACGGGCGAGGGCCAGGCGGATGTCATCCACCTCTTCAGCGGTCGAGAGGGCGATCTGGAACTCAACCTTAACCTCAGACCGCTTGCCTGTCGCCACGCCGGGCGCTTGTGGCCCCTGCACGGCCGCCGGCGCCTGGGCCGCTGGCTGGCTGGCTGGCTGGCCGCCGGTCGTGGAGACCGTGGTGGTCTTGCCGGCCGCGCCAGGCGTCGGCTCGACTTTCACAATCGGCGAGAAGGTGGGGGAGGCGAATGGGACCACCGGCTTGGCGGCAATGGGGGGCGAGGTAGGCTGGGCCGGTTGCGAAGAGGCGATCCCGCCGCTGGCCGGGGCTTGCGCTGGAGCCGCTTGGCCCTCGGTCTTGGGGGCGGGGGCCTGTTGCTGCGCGGCGGGCGCTGTCTGTTCAGTTTGCGTGGGGGCGGCCGGCTGGCAGGCCACCAGGCCAGCGACCAGCAGACAGAAGACACACAGAACACCGATGATACGGGACATGGCAGACTCCAATCCAGTGGGCTTGCACGCTAGGCGGGTACAGCTTGACTGCCGAAGCAAAGACCGCTATGCTGAAAGAGTGGATGATATCCCCATTAGAACAACTCAGGAGGGGTGTAATGGATTACGAGCGTATCCGAGATACGGCGATACGCGCCGCACGCGAGGCGGGTCAGCTTGCGCTTCGGTCACTTGGACAGCCAGGCTACCAGCAATGGAAAGGACCAGGGGATGTCCTGGTAGGCTCCGTTCTCCCCATCCAGGACGCGATACTTAACACCATCCGCGCCGACTTTCCCGACCACGCGATTCTAGCCGAGGAAAGTGACGACGATCCGCCGCTCGACTCCGACCCGTTGTGGGTGATTGACCCGATTGATGGGAGCCTGAACTTTATGCAGGGCATCCCGATTTTCTCGATTTCCATCGC
This sequence comes from Anaerolineae bacterium, assembly GCA_026129165.1. Lineage (GTDB taxonomy): Bacteria > Chloroflexota > Anaerolineae > Epilineales > JAHCIE01 > JAHCIE01. Next base: position 13,296 of record JAHCIP010000112.1, on the reverse strand, counting down.
GTTCCGTCACGATGGGGTCTATCGGGTCGGGGTGGTCTACGCGCCGGCGCTCAACGAAATGTTTCACGCCATTCAGGGCCGCTACGCGCGCCTGAACGACGAACCCATCACCGTTCAACAACTTTCCGAGGGCGAGGATGCCTACAACCGGGCCATTGTGGGGACCGACTGGCCGGGCGAGTGGAGCCAGCGCCAGGACGCCTTCAACATTGCCAGCCTGCTGGGCGGCCAGGCCGTGACCCTGAACGTCCTCGGCTCACCGGCCCTCGGCCTGTGCTACGTCGCCGCCGGCCGCTACCACGCCTACTATCATACCGCGCTGAAGCCCTGGGACGTGGCGGCCGCCTCCGTGCTACTCGCTCAGAGCGGCGGCATCCTGACCGACATCCTCGGCGGCTCGTGGCTCTACTCGACCGGCGGCTGTATCGCCACCAACGGCATCATCCACGGCTGGATGGTCCGCGCCACGAAACCGGTGCTGGAACGGCACAAGAAGCAGTGAACAGTCGTCGGTAGCTAGTGGTCGGTAGTCGGTAGTCAGTAGTCAGTAGTCGGTAATCAGATAGATGACATATTCATGTCTGACTACTTGATACGGACTACTGACTACTGACTACTTTGTACTGACTACTGACTACTGACTACTGATTACTTCTTACACCAACGCGCTCGTTAGGACGCGCTCGATCAAGCCGACGGCAATGTCCACCTTGTAGCCGTTGAGGCTCATCGGGCGGGCGACCGTGCGGATGCGTCCCGCCGCGTCCTTCGCGGCCTGCTTGATGTTCTTGCCGGCCAGCGCTTCCTCGACGACCTTGGCGCGGTACGGCACGGGGGAGACGCCGCCCAGTACGACGCGGCCGTCCTTCCAGACCCCGTTCTCCTCCGTAAACACCGCCGCGACGCTGCACAGGGCGAAGTCATAGACCTGACGGTCCTTGAGCTTGAAGAAGGCCATGCGCGTGTTCGCCGCCGGCTGCGGCACGGTCACGTTGACCAGCAGCTCGTCGTGCTTCAACAAGTTCTCGCGCAGCACGTCCTCACGCGGCCCGGTGAAGTAGGTGTCGAAGGGCACTTCACGCTGGCCGCTCGGCCCGGCAATGGTCGCCTTGGCGTTGAGCGCCAGCAGCGCCGTCGCCGTGTCCGACGGGTGGACGATGTAGCACAACTCGCCGCCGATGATGGCGTGGTAGCGGTTGTCGCCCGTGACGGCGAAGCAGAAGTCGCCGCCCTTCTTGTAGCAGGCGAAGTTCTCGCCTCGGAAGAACCAGCAGCGCGGCCGCTGGTTGATGTTGCCGCCGAGCGTCGCAAAGTTGCGGATCAGCGGCGAGGCCACGCTCTCGGCTGACTGGCTCAGGATAGGCCAGGTCTTCTTGATGTCGGCCGAATCCACGATAGAGGACAGGGTCGTTGCCGCGCCTACGGTCAGGGCGTTGTTGGCGACCTTGATGCCCACCATCTCCGGAATCGTCGTGATGTCAATCAGCTTCTCGGGATAGGGCATCCCTTTGCCCCGCACCCAATCCTTCATGATGCCGGTGACGAGGTCGCTGCCTCCGGCAACCACCTTGGAGGTCGGCCCAAACTTGCTGAGCAGGGCGACCGCCTCCTGAACCGAAGTAGCATCGTACAGTTCAAAGGATTTCACGTCGTCCCTCCTCTACACGGTCTTGAGGGCCGCGAGGATTTTATCGCGGGTGATTGGCATACGATCCACACGCACGCCAATGGCATTATAGACAGCGTTCGCGATCACGGCCGCCGGTGGGTTGATGGGCGGCTCGCCCACACCGTGCGCGCCGTACACCCCGTAGTCCTTCGGATGCTCGACGATGACCACGTCAATCGTGCGTGGCACGTCCTTGATGGACAGCGCCTTGTAGTCCAGGATGTTGGGGTTGATGGGCAGACCCGTGGCCTGGTCAATCAGCATTTCCTCGTGCAGCGCGGCGCCGATGCCCATGATCACGCCACCCTCAATCTGCTGTTCCAGGATGAAGGGGTTGATAGCGCGGCCTACGTCGTGGGCAGAGACATACTTGGTGACGGCGACCGTGCCCGTCAGGGTGTCCACTTCGACCTCGCAGGCGGCGGCGAAGAAGGCGGTGCGCTCCCAGGTGGGGTCCTGGATGTGGAGGCCGCGACCAATGATTGGCCCGGTGGCGAAGGCGATGACATCGCGCAGCGCGACCTTCTTGGTCGGGTCGCTCTTCATGACAACTTCGCCCTTGACGATGTCCAGGTCGTCCGCTTTGACGTTGAGCGTCTGGTTGGCCTTCTTGGCGTCGTCAATCATCTTCTTGGCGGCCCAGTCCAACGCCTGGTTCTTGGCGTCCATGGCCGCTTCGTACATCCCCCAGCCCGCCGTGTTGGTCTGACGGCTGCCGTTGGTCCCACCCGAGTCAGAGTTGAAGTCGGTGTCGACTTCGAAGGCAATAGACGTGCGCTCCAGCGGGATGCCCACCGTCTCGGCGGCGATGATGGCCTGCTGCGTGCGCTGTCCGGAGCCAATGTCGTTGCTGGCCGAGATGACTTGCAGCGAGCCGTCGGAGGTAATGATACAGCTGCCCGTCGCGCTGCCGGTGCCCGCGCCGTGGTTACAGCAGTTGGCGACGACGGCGATGCCGTGGAAGACGCCCGGGCGAACTTCTTTGGCGCGCGGCTTGTGGAATTTATCCTTCCAGCCGACGACCTTGGCCGCCTCGCGCAGACAGGTTTCAATACCCGGGTTGCTGAAGGGCTTCTTAGTATCGACATTGCCCGTGAGGTTGAGGTTCTTCAGGCGCAACTCTAGCGGGTCCATGCCGATCTTGTACGCCGCCATATCTATCAGGGTCTCGATGGCGAGGGTGCCCGACGGGTGGCTGACGCAGCGATACGGGCCGGACTTGTAGGAGTTCGTGAAGACGTCCACTGCCTCCAACTGCATGTTGGGGATCTTGTAGGTGTGCTGGATGCCATACCACGACCCCGACGCCGCGCTGGCCCGCTGCGCTCCGACGTTGGCGACCACCTTGCCCTGCAGGCCGGTAATCGTACCGTCTTTTTTGACGCCCAGCTTCATTTCGTTGTAGAACTGGGGGCGGTGGGTGCGGGTGACAAAGTCCTCTTCGCGGGTGTACATGAAGCGCACAGGGCGCCCGGTCAGCTTGGAGAGCAGGGCGACGTGAACTTCGGCCAGGTCAATACCAGAGCGGTAGCCATAGCCCGAGCCGACATAGCCAGGCTGGATGACGCGCACCTTGTTCTGGGGCAGCTTGAGCGCCTGCGCCAGACCGTCGCGCGTGCCGTGGGAGTGCTGGTTGGTGTAGACCATGGTGAACTTGTCATTGTTCCACCAGCCCACGCTGGTCGTCATCTCCAGCGCCATGTGCTGCTCGGTGGCGCGAGTCGAGACGTTCTCAACCGTGACCTCGGCGTCGGCCATACCCTTGGCGATGTCGCCACGCTTGAACGGCGACTCGACGTTGATGGTCGTGCCGTCCAGCTTGTTGTCCCATTGCTTCGGCGTGCTGGACTTCATAGCTTCCATGAAGTTCAGCGCGGGCGACATGACCTCGTACTGGACTTCGATCAGGCGCATAGCCTCGTCGGCGATGTGCTCGGAGTCGGCGGCGATGGCGGCCACAGGCGAGCCGACCTCATAAATCTCCTCGTTGAACAGGTCACGGTAGGGCGGGCCGCCGCCGAGGCGGACATCCTGGTATTCCTTGGGCAGGTTGCCCCGATGCAGGATGTAGTGGACACCCGGCAGCTTCTCGGCCTTGCTCGTGTCTACTTTCAGGACTTTGGCATGGGGGTGGGGGCTGCGCAGCGTCTTCATAAACAGCGTGCCGCCCGGCACGATGTGTTGGGTGTAGCGCCCCTGGCCGCTGACGGTGCCAGGGCCTTGCAGGCGGCGCACACGGGTGCCGAGGACCGAGAAGTTGGTAGCGGCCAACGAGGGGTTGGCGGCGCGTTCGGTGCTGGCAGTCGGGAACGGCAGTTTGTCGCCATACTTCTGGACGAATGGGGCGATTACCTCAGGCATTTCACCCGCCAGCAAATCCCACTCCGGGTGGTTGGCGAACTGTCGCCACTCGTCCGGGGTTAAGGAGTTGGCGTAGCGGTGATCTTGTATGGCTCGGATGACATCTACCTTAGCCATGGCCATCTCCTCCCTTTAGGCTTTCTTGCGCATGTCTTCAGCGGCGCGGAAGACCGACTCGTAGATCTTGGGGTACTCAGAGCAGCGGCAGATATTGCCCGCCAGCGCCTCGCGGATGTCGGCCTCGTTGGGGGTGGGGTTGTGGGTGAGCAATGCATAGGTCGACATGATGAAGCCGCGTGTGCAGATGCCGCATTGCAAGCCGCCCTCTTCGTGGAAGGCGCGCGCCACCGGGTGCAGATCGGCTGGATTGGCGCTCTTGCTAAGGCTGTCCACCGTCATGATCTTCTGCCCACGACCGAGGCGGGCCGCCAGCACGGTACAGCTATTGACAGCGAGACCGTCAACCAGCACCGCGCAGGCGCCGCACTGAGCGCGGTCGCAGCCCACATTGGAGGACGCCATGCTCAACTTGTAGGTCATCACCTCCCACAGGCTCTCGCGGACATCCACGACCAGGGTGTGAGACTTACCATCAATATTGAGCGTCACGTTGCGGTGGGTCGCGGGCAGGGTCGGCCCGGTCACACTGGCTGGAGCCTGCGCGGGGGCTTGCGCGGGGGCTTGCGCGGGGGCTTGCGCGGGCGCGGGGGCCTGCGTGGGGGTCGCGGAGGCCGGACGGCGCAGGGCAAACAGGCCCCCCGCGCCCGCGGCGGTCACCACGAGGCCGGTCCCGGCGCCAAGCAGGAAGTCGCGCCGCGACACATTCATGGGCTTGCCTTCGTCGTCGGTCTCTGCGGTCGGAGTCGCGTTGGCTTCAGTTCGCTCTTCGGGTGCTTGCTCCTCGGTCATGAGCGATTCCCTCCTTGTGAGAGTGTTACTACAGGCCGGGCGGTTGCCGCCAGCGGCCAGGATGGACTGGTTATCCGCGTCGTAGTCGACTGTCACCCTGAACGAAGTGACCTGTGCCCCGTAATCGGGGTAAGGGTCTCACCTTCCAACGCGAGATGCTTCGCTTCGCTCAGCATGACAGGCTAGTTACACTTCTCAATCGCCGCCCTTAAGGCTTGCTACCGCATCGGCCCGGGGCGCGACCGAGACGACTGGCTCGGAAACAGCCGGCTTGCGGAGCAGTTGCTGATACCAGGCAGGATGATGATCTTTCACATATTGGACGGGCACGCGCGTCGTCAACATGGACTTCAAGAGCGGCCAGTTGCCCGGCACCAGTAGCAGCGGCGCCAGGTGGACCAGCAACATCACCGCGATGCCGATGGCCGCCAAGTCGTGGACCATCGTCGTCATGCCGATGAACGGGCTGGGCATGGGATAGACATAGCGCAGGGTCTTGATTAGGCCAGTAATCACCACCACCACCGTCAGGATACCCCACACCGGATAGGAGAGGACCTGCTCGGCGGCCAGGTACTTGCCGCCCTCCGGCTTCTTGAAGCCAAAGCCGCGCAGATAGCGGGCGATGGGCTGGCGGAAGCCCTTAGGCCAGGGGATACCAAAGGCGGCGCGGTCCCGGCCAAAGAAGCCCGCATACTCGAACATCTCCGTCACCGTGTCGCGCAGCGCGGCCCAACTGCGGGGAATGAGGCCAAAGCCGCCGGCGACGCCGTGGCGCGTCAGGTGATTGGGGACGGCGTAGAGCTTGAGGGCCGCGCCGACGAAGTGCAGCAGAAAGACGATGCGGAGTTCGGCGGGCCAATGGACCCAGCCCAGGATAATCGCGCCCGTCGCCAGGCTCACAATCGAGCCAGTGGCATTGACCCAGTGGGCGATGGTCGTGCCTCGGTCGTGGCGCACCACGCTCTGACCCACAATGCGGTCGCCACCCTTGAGCAAGGCATTGCGCGCCTGCCAGATGCCGATCAGGATGCCGAAGGCGACGATAAAGGGGGCGATACGGGCAAAGGTTAGGGCATCGTTGAAGAAGGCGCTCTCTGGAACCCAGTTCCGTTGGGCCAGAGTCTGCGCGGCGACCACGCCAATGGTCAGCCAGCTCCCCACCACGAGGGCGATGCCCAGTTTACCAAGACGCTTCAAGGGAGTCCTCCTGATAGAGTAGGGGCCGACCTGGGTGTCGGCCCAGGGCGAACTTGCGTGTCGGCCTAGGGCGAACACGCCGGTTCGCTTCTACTAGGCGTTCTGCTTCCGGTCGGCCACACTCTGCTGGTCCCAATGCTCGCGGGAAGCCTTGGGCAGTTCCAGGCACAGGTGGTCGGACTTAATGATGCCCTGGCGGATGCGGACATTGACCGGGCAGCGCTCGACGCAAGCGGGGCCTTCGGGCCGCCAGTTGCACAGGTCACACTTGGTGTAGACATTCTTCTTGGGGTCGTAGGTGATGCGGGAGTGCTGACCAAAGACGGTCTGGTTCGTGGCCTTGCTCTCGACCTGGACGGGGAAGGGACACGCCTGGGAGCAGCGCCCGCAGGCAATACAGGCTTTCTCATCAATGATGCGCGCGCCCGTCTTCGGCTCAACTACCAGCGCGTTGGCTGGGCATACGCGGAGGCATTCCGCCTCGGGACACATCAGGCACGGGCTTTGGTGGAAGTGGCCTCGGTCGCCGTAGACCTTGACCAGTTCAGCGTTGAGTTCGACGCGCCCATCGTTGAAGATGCGGATGCGCGGGACATCGGACAGACCGTGGTCTTTGTGGACCTGGGAGCAAATGACCTCGCAGGTCAGGCAGCCGATACACAGCGCAGGGTCGGGTGACACGACGCCTTGCGACAACTGCAACTCCGGCGCGGCCGCTCGGTTGAGCACGTTGCTGGCGCCCAACCCAATCGAACCCAAGGCGACGACGCCCGCGACGCCCTGCTTCAGGAAATCGCGGCGCGAGACTTCGGCTCCGTTCGTCGTCTCATTCTGACTCATCCACTCGCCTCCCTCGTTCGATGATGCAGGCTGAGACCCTAAAGGTCTGCGAAACCTTTAGGGTCTAGATTCCGACTCCGTCTTGTGTCCGCGTAGGGATAGGGGGCTGGGCAGCGTCGGCCGCCTGGCTGAGCGCGGCGATCAGTTGCTTGCACTCGTTGAGAGTGCGCCACAACTCGGCCAGCTCATCCGCGTGGAGTTTCTCGTAGGCTTTGAGTTGCTGCTCAAAGCGCAACAGGCGACAGGCGATGTCCGCGGGGTCAGGCATTCGGCGCCCCACTCCTGGCGCGGAGCGACGAGTGGCTCCCGCGCCAGGGACCTCAATCTTTTTTTACTTAGGTGAAATACAGGGGAAGTTGTTACGATTATACGGGAGAAGGGAGGGGAGTGCTAGGGGCAGGGGGGCCAATTTCTGGCCCCCCTGTGCCAAACCGTGTAGCCATCTTCACAACAGGCCGCGCTTGAACGCCTCGGCGACGGCCTGGGCGCGGTTGGCCGCGCCGAACTTGGTCAGCAGGTCCTGGATTTTGCGCTTGACGGTGCGCTCGCTCAGGTAGAGCGCCTGGGACATGGCCTGGATACTCGCCCCGTCCACGATGAGACGCAAGAGCTGCAATTCCAGGTCGGTGACGCCCGACTCGAACTGGGCCTGGACCCGGCTCAGCGTCTCCAGTTGGGCGAGCGCCTTGCCCGCCAGGTCGGGGCTGAGTTGCCGCTGCCCGGCATGGACGGCGCGAATGGCCTCGGCCAGGACTTCGGGCGATGTACTCTTGAGCAAATAGCCGTACACACCAGCGTGGGCCGCCTCCGTCAGATAGCCATCGTCGTCATACGAGGTCAGGATGATGATGCGCGCCTCGCAGCCCGTACGGCGGATCTGCCGCGCCAATTCGATGCCACTCGTTCCAGGCAGGCGGATGTCGAGCAGGATCACCTGGGGCCGCCAACGGGCCACCAGGTCCAGGGTAGTCGGCCCACCGTCGCTTTCGCCGACGACTTCGATGTCGGGGTATTGGCCCAGCAGCGTGCGCAGACCGTGGCGCACCATAGGGTGGTCATCAATGACCATGACGGGAATTGGGTCTGTCATAGCCAGTTCGTGTTCCTAATTCGGAGAGAGTTCGAGATAGCCCTGGACGTCAGGCGCACTCTGGCTCTCGGCTGGGGGCGGTAGGGGCAGTTCCAGGCTGATGCGGGCGCCGCGCCCAGGCAGCGACTCGATGGCGAGCCGGCCACCGATGGTTTCCGCGCGCTCGCGCATGCCAATCAGCCCCAGCTGGGTCGAAGTCGCGCTGAGAGCTTGCGCTGGGTCGAAGCCGACTCCGTCATCCTCGACCTGGAGCCGCAGCGACTCGGGCTGGAACTGCAAGCGCACCTGGACCGCGCTGGCATGGGCGTGCGCGGCGACATTGTTGAGCGACTCTTGTACAATGCGGTAGATGGCCGTCTCCACGTCAGGCGCGAGACGTATAGACGGCCCGGTGACCTGGGTACTACAGGCAATGCCAGTGCGCTGCTGGTATTGGCCGGTATGCCACTTGAGCGCGGCTACCAGACCCTGCGTGTCCAGAATCGAAGGCCGCAGCCCTACGATCAGCCGCCGGTTCTCGGCGGTGATGTCGCGCAGCAGGTGCTTGGCCGCTTCGAGGCTCTGCACCGCCTGCTCGGTTCGCTCAGCGGCTAGGCTCTGCTGGGCGGCCTGAATCTGGTACAATGTTCCTGTGACTAACTGGTTCGAGCCATCGTGGAGGTCCTGGGCAATGCGAGCGCGTTCCTCTTCCTGGACGCGAATGGTCGAGGCCAGCAGGCGTTGAAGTTGGTCGGCTTTCTGGGCCAACTCGGCCCGCGCCCCGGCTAGCTCCACCGTACGCTCTTCGACCTTGTGTTCGAGGTGGTGGCTGAGTTGGAGCACCTGGTCGTAGAGTTCAGCGTTTTTGATGGCGATGCTAGCCAGGTCAGCGAACAGGCTCAACAGCGTCGCGTCGTCCTGGACAAAGGGACGGCGGTCGTGGCGGTCCATCACGTTGAGCGCGCCGAAGACCTGGTCCCGCCAGCGGAGTGGGACGCTGATGATAGCGTCGTAGGGCGACTGGTCGAAGATGGCCGCCCGACCGGCCCAGCGCGGGTAATCATTGACAATCAAAGGCTGGCCGGTAGCAATGACATGGCCGGCCGACCCCTGGCCGGGCGCCATGCGCGCGCCGAGATACTCGGCTGGGAAGTTGTAGATGGCAATGATCTCTATCTCACCCGTCTCCGGCACAACGACCACGAGGGTACTCCCCTGGGCGTTCAGGAGGCGGGCGGCGTGGGCCAGAATCACATCGAGAACCTGGCTTGGTTCGAGGCGGGCGGTGATGTCGAGGGACACGTCGTGCAGGGCGCGCAGCGTCTCATACTGATGCCGCATCTCGCGGAACAGGTGAGCGTTTTCCAGGGCGATGGCGACCTGATCCGCCAGAATCTGGAGGGCGACTATATCATCTGGCTGGAAGGCATCCGGCTGGTCGCTGTGGACGTCCAGGACACCGACGACGATGTCGCTGATGCGGAGGGGGATGGATAACTCGGCGCGGGTATCCGACAGGAGCGCCTCGTATAGGTAGTGCGGCTCCTGACTCACATCGTTGCACAGGTAGGGCTGGCCGGTCTGGGCGACTTGAACGGTGATGCCCGGCCCCTGAATCTTCAATCGCAAGCCGCGCGCCTGCAAAGAGGCCGCGGCTGGGCCGCTGCTGGCGCGGAGGACGATCTCCCCCGCCAGCGCATCTACCAGGAACAGGTTGACATGAGCGAACCCTAGCGTCTCCCGAATCTGGCGCACCACCTGGGCCAGCAGTTCATCCAGGTCCAGGATGGCGGTAACCTGGCGGCTGACGAGGCTGGCCGTTTCCAACTGCCGCGCTTGCCGTCGGGTCTGCTCGAACAGACGGGCGTTTTCGACCGCCGTTGCGACCCGATAGCCGACCGTCTGGAGGATGTAGGTGTCTCGGGTCGAGAAGGCGTTCGGGCGGCGGCTGGCGACATGGATGACGCCGACAACGCGGCCCTTGGCCTGCATGGGGACGCTGAGCATGGACTCGAAGCCGGCGGCGCGGCAGGGGATGTGGGCCAGCGCGGGTTGCTGGCCGAGCTGCTTGATCAGGATGGCTTCACCGCGCTGGGCGCAGTTGCCGCAGACGCACTCAGTTAAAGCCACGTGGCTGTTGTCGCCCCTGAGGACAACCGTGTCGCCGTAGTGAACCTTCAGGGTGAGTTGGTCCCCTTCGACCAGCCATAGATCGGCCACTTCGAGGCTCATCAGACCGACCAGCTTCTCCAGCGTGGTCCTCAGAATCTGGTCCAGGTCGAGCGATTGGCTGGCCGCCTTGCCCACCTCGCTGAGAACCGCCAGCTCGCGGTTGCGCCGAGCCAGCTTCTCCTGGGCTTGCGCCTCGGCCAGCGCTACCTTGTGCGCCCAGGTAAGGGTGATCCAGGCCAGGGCGGGACCGACCAGGCCAAGGAATAGGGTACTGCGGATGACTTCCAGGTCCGACCAGGCGTCGCCCTGGAAGTAGACCAGTTCCAACACGGCATAGCCGGCGCCAATCAGGGCAATTGCCACTGGAATGGCCCAGCGGAGTTGGGAGACCAGGTCAACTAAGCGTGTCTGCTGTCTCATCCCGTCCCTCCTGGGTGAGATAGCTAACGGCGCGGACCGCTAAACGAGAAACACGACGGGGCGCAGTGCGCGGTCTACCCTCGGCCGAGCATCACGGCTTCACACAGCGAGTTTACCTTGTTCAAGGATAGGCTAGAGCGGAAGATCAGGAACGGGCGTTGGACTCGCTGTGGGTTTCAGACTTAGGCTTATCGAGTTTCGGTTCCTCTTTGACCCCCTCGCGGAACTCGGCAAACATGCGCCCGAAGCCGCGCACCAGTTGCGGCAGGCGCGACGGCGCGAAGAAGATGATCGCCACGATGACGATGATAAGGAGATGGGCGGGCTGGAGTCCGTACACAAGCGCCTCCCTCAGTGAGTTAACATAGTCTAAAGACGATGATGTAGGGACAGCAGTATACACCGGTCTGCACAGTCTGTCTAGCGGCCGCCAATTGTGGCGCCCTGACCTCACCCCCTACCCCCTCTCCTAGAAAGAGAGGGGGGGTCGCGGCCCCTTTTCCCCCAGAGGGGAAAAGGACGGGCGATGGGGTCAGCTCTGGTGGTCGAGAACGTACGCAATACTGTCGCTCACGATGCCCACAATCTGGTCAATGTCCTCGCGGGTGCAGACCAGCGGCGGGGCGAAGGTGATGAAGTTGGGTGCGCCCCGAATGACGAGACCCCGCGCCCGCGCCGCCAACTCGACCCGCTTGCCGAAGTTGGCCGAGGCCGGGAACGAGGCGCGCGTGGCGCGGTCCTGGACGAATTCGACGCCCCACAGCATCCCCTTGCCGCGCACGTCGCCGATGCACTCGAAGCGGTCGGCCAGCGCCCGCAACTGCTCGCCCAGGTATGCGCCGACCTCACGGGCGTTGTCCACCACGCGGTGCTCGATCATATACCCTACGTTCGCCAGGCCCGCCGCGCACGACAGTGGGTTGCCGCCGTAGGTATGGCCGGCGTGGAACTGGACATTGTCCGACGGCTCGCCCCAGAAGGCTTGCCCCACCTTGTCGGAGACGATAACGCCAGCGAGGGGTGAGTAGCCCGCGCTCATGCCCTTGCCCACGCACAGTAGGTCGGGCCAGACGCCAAACGCCTCAGCGGCGAACCACTCGCCCAGCCGACCCCAGCCGGTGATAATCTCATCGAAGATGAGCAGGACGTTGTACTTATCACAGATCTCGCGCAGGGTCTGGAAGAACTTGGGGGACGGGACGAGGACACCCGCGCTCATGAGAATGGGTTCGAGGATGATGGCGGCCACCGTATCGGGATGTTCGCCCTGGATGACTTCCTCGAACTGGCGCACGCACGCCTCTTCCCACGCCTCGGGGGCCAGACCCATCGGCGGGCGGTACAGGTTGGGCGGCAGGACATGGAGGAAGCCCGGCACCAGCGGCTCGAACACCCAGCGGCGGTTAGGCATCCCCGTCGCGCTCAGCGCGCCCAGCGTGCCGCCGTGGTAGCCCTGGTAGAACGAGATGATCTTGTACTTGAGGGGGTGGCCGGTCTGGCGGTGGAACTGCCGCGCCATCTTGAGCGCGCCCTCGGTGGCCTCGGAGCCGCCGCTGTAGAACTTGACGACGGAGTAGTGGGCGGGCACCTGGTCCAGCACCAGGCGGGCCAGCTTGAGCGCGGGCGGGTTGGTGCTATGCAGGGGCGGGGCGAAGGACAGGACTTCCAGTTGGTCGCGCAGGGCGTTGACGATGGCCGGGTTGTTGTGGCCCGTGCCGACGACGAACACGCCGGATAGCCCATCAATATACGCCTTGCCGTCCACATCGTAGAGGCGGATGCCGTCGCCGCGCTCGATGATAAATGGCTGCTGGCTAAACTCGCTCATCTGGACAAAGTCCACCATCACGTGTTTGACGAGTTCTTGCATGGGTCAGGGTATGCCTTTCTAGATACTTACATCGTCCACAGGTCTCGCAGCGTCTCCAACGTCCCCTCGACGAGCGCCTGGTCCGCGCCGGGGGCAAAGGGCGTAATCTCGACTTCGTAGCCGCCCAGCGGATAATCGGCGGCGGTCGGGACGTAGGCCCAGCCTTCGTTGCTGTAGCCCGAAAACAGCGTCACGGGGAAGGGCGAGCGCTCGCGGACCGCGAAGCCGATTTCCACAAACGGCTCCAGGGGCGTGCCGACCAGGGCGATGTCGCCGATGCGCAGCGCGTGGACCTCGATGGGCAGACTGCTCTTGCCCACTACCCGTCGCGCCACTTGCGCCCGCATGGCCGCCCGGCGCGCCTTGAAATTGCCGTCCTGCACCGCCTCCGTATCGCCCCGTTCGCGGGCGCGGGTCGTCTCGGCCACCCAGTGGTCGGACTGGGCCTGCCAGTCGGCGGGGTCGCCGTAGTCGCGAGCGGGCATCTGGATGGTGCGACTCAGCACAGCCAGGTGGAGGTCCGGCTCGTCGGCCGGGTCGTCGGCGTAGATGCCCAGCGGCGCGCCTGACTCCAGGGTCTGGATGAAACGCTCGCGGCGCGGTAGGGTGACGAGGTTGGCGGCGACGCCAGCCGCGACCAGCCCCACCCGCTGCCCGGCCAGGTGGTACACCGCCGGGTCGCCCACGTAGCCGACGATGGGAGCCTGGTTGCCCGTTGCCCCCTGGAGAAAGAGGCACGTCCCGCCCAGACTCTCCTCTACCACCCGCCGCACCACGCCGGGGTAG
>JAHCIP010000111.1 GCA_026129165.1 Anaerolineae bacterium | reverse complement strand
TCCGAAGTACTGGGTTAGGAGTCGAGGATTTTACGGTTGGTTTACTCGGCACTCAGTACTCAGCATTCAGCACTCAGTACTCAGTACTTACCCCTTCACCGCCCCGACCGTCAATCCCTGGACCACATACCGCTGCACGAACATAAACAGAATTACGACCGGCACGGTGGCGATGAGCGCGGCGGCCATGAGTTGGCCCCACAGCAGCACATCGCCCACCTGGAAGGTATACAGGCCGATGGGGATGGTGCGCAGTTCGGTGCGCTGGGCCATCACGGCGGCGAACAGGAACTCGTTCCACGAGTTGGTGAAGCCGAAGATGAAGGCGGTGATGATGCCTGGCGCGGCCAGCGGCAGCACGATGCGGCGCAGGACGCCCATGCGCGTGCAGCCGTCAATGAGCGCGGCGTCCTCCAACTCGACGGGCATGGTGCGGAAGTAGCCCAGCAGCAGCCAGGTGCAGAAGGGCACGTTAAAGGTCTGGTAGGAGATAATCAGCGCCCAGAGCGTGTTGGTCAGTCCCAGGTTCGAGATGACCAGAAACATGGGGATGAACAGCAGCGAACTGGGCAGTAGGTACATAAACAGCACCGACCGCGCCATCGTTTGACTGCCCAGGAAGCGCAGCCGCGCCAGCGAGTAGCCGGCCAGGATGCCAATGATGACTGAGATAGACGTGCTACTCAAGGCGACGATGACGCTGTTGGTCAGCCAGGTCGTCATGCGCGAGTTAGCCAGGACATTCTGATAGTTCGCCAGCGTCAGATTGGCGGGCGTCAGCATGGCGTCGCGGTTGTAGACATCGCGTTGGGTGCGCAGCGAGGTCAGCCCCATGTAGTAGAAGGGGAAGGTGACGACGAGCAGATAGACCCCCAGCAACAGGTACAGGCGGAGGCTGGCGCTCCGCGAGCGACGGCGGCCACTCTCCATCACTCCCCTTCTCCCTTCAGAATCAGCGGCGCCAGGGCCATGATAAAAATAATCAGGGCCGGCGTCAGGGTGGTAGACACGGCGACGGCGTAGCCCAGGCGGCTGCCGGTGAACCCGACATAATAAGTATACGTGGCGAAGATGTGCGTGGCGAAGGCTGGCCCGCCGCCTGTCATGATGTAGACCGTGCTGAAGTCGTTGAACGTCCAGATGGTCGAGAGCATGGTGACGACGATCAGCACGGTGCGGATACCGGGTAGCGTGACGTTCCAGAACTTATCCCAGTTGGACGCGCCATCCACATCCGCCGCCTCATACAGTTCCATCGGGATGGCCTGCATGGCCGCCAGCAGCGAGACGCCAAAGAACGGAAAGCCGCGCCAGATGTTGGTGGCGGTGACCGCCAGCATGGCCGTCGAGGCATTGCCGAGCCAGGCGATGGGCAGGTCAAGGATGTGCAGCTTCATCAGGACAAAGTTGATGACGCCGGACGTGCCGTCGAACATCCAGCGCCACGTCAAGGCGGTGACAAAAGTGGGCGCGATCCAGGGGAGGAGGAGCCAGCCACGGAAGATATAGCGCGCCTTGAGGTGCTGGTTGAGCAGCACCGCCATGCCCATGCCGAGGATCAACTTGCCAACAATGGAGAAGAAGGTAAAGACGAGGCTGTTGCGCACGACGGTGCGAAAGCGCATGTCGCTGGTCAACAGTTCGATATAGTTGTCGAGGCCGATGAAGTGGCCCGGCTGGCCGAGGACCTTGTCCTGGAACGAGATGAGCAGGGCCGTCACGACCGGGTAGGCCAGCAGCACGACCATGACCAGCAGCAGCGGCAAGACCAGGAGATAGCCCAGCCCGGCGTGCTGGCCCAGCCGCCGTCGCAGGGTGAACCGCCACCCCCGCTGTTCCGGCGCGGTGAGTTCCATGTGGGGTATCCTTCCGTGAGGCGTGATACGTAATCCGTCGCTGCATTACGCATCACGCCTCACGTATCACGTTCGCCTACTTGTTGTACTGCTGGTAGATCTTGACGAGCTTCGCCTCGGTCTCCTTGATGGCGTCGTCGGGCGAGACTTTTTCAACCAGCACGCGGTTGACCATCTCGGTGACGGTGTGGGTACGCCAGGCTTCCAGCGCCCACTCGGTGGTCGGGCCGGGGTAGCCGATGGCGTTGTTGCCCGCCAACTGCTGGATGAACAACTGGTTGGTCGGGTCCTCCCACATCTTCGCCTTGCCCAGGTCCTTGTACAGCGGCATGTAGTTCGTCCCCGCCGCCTCCACGATCTTGCCCTGACGCTCAGGGTCGGACAGGTAGGACAGCAGGTCCTTGGCGAGTTCGGGGTTCTTGCTGGTCGAGGTGCCAATCAGGCCGTAGATGTAGCCGAGGATGTTGGCGCCCTTCGGCCCCTTGGGAATCTTGACGACGTCCGTCTTGCTCAGCAGGTCCGGGTCGTCCTTGCGCAGGGCGTTCAGCACCGAGCCGGTGTTGTAGATCATGGCGGCCGCGCCGGTCAGATAGGCTTTGTTGTTGCCCGAGTCATCCCACGTCACCGCGTCGGGCGGAACCGCGCCCGCGTTCCACATGTCTTGAGCGAGGGCGATGACCTGGCGCGTCCCCTCGTTGTTGAGGTTGGGTGTCTTGCCGTCGGCGGCGTAGGGCGACGAACCGTAGGAGGCGAGCATGCTCATCAGGGAGATTTCGGCGTCGTAGGACGGAGCGCCCAGCGACATCCCATAGCCCCAGATCTTGCCCTTGTCGGTCACCGCCTTGGCGACCTGCGCCACTTCTTCCCAGGTTTCTGGCGCTTTGAGGCCCTTAGCGGCGAGGAGGTCCTTGCGCACGTAGAACAATTCCGTCGCGCTGTAGGTCGGGACGGCGAATTGCTTCCCGTTCTGCGTCACGGCGCGCAGGGCCGGCTCGTACAGGCCGCCGCCCTTGGCGTTGTTCTTCTGCACCACGTCGGTCACATCCAGCGCCAGGCCGAGCCGCGCCAGCTTGGGCGCCCAGTCGGGCGAGGCCCACGACAGGACATCGGGCAGGTTCTTGGTTTCGATGGCGGCGTTCAACTGCGGGGCGAGGACGGTTGCGGAGTCCTGCACGATGGTCAACTCGACGCCCTTGCCGTTGGCCCACTCCAGCGCATAGCGCTTCTGGAGTTCATCGGCCAGCGGGGTGAAGCTGGTGCTGAGCCATAGCGTCATCTTGGGCCGCTGCGTCTGGACCTGCTTTTCGACCACCACGGTCTGCTGTACCGGTACTTGCTTTTCAACGACCTGGGTGACGACTTTCTCGACGACTTTCTCGATCACTTGGGGAGTGGGGGGGGCGGACGCCTGGGGCGGCGCAGAGGAACACGCCGCGATGAGAGACAGCCCCATGAGGGTGAGAATGAGGGTTGGCAGCCATTTCCTGAGCATATTCGTGGCCTCCTGACTGATGGGAACGAGTCTGATGTCGACAGCAGTATAACATACAAGCCAAATGTTGTCAATTGCCTTGACACCCCTATCCGTCTATGTTAAGATGGGGCGAGAGTCCCTGGCGCATTTGACACTCATCGCGGTCCCTGTTATAATCATCCCCGCCCTTGAACAATGTTCATTATCATGAACAACGCTGTTCCTTGTCGTAGACCAGAAAGGAGTCCAGCCATGCCTGCTCGACTGCGATCCCTCTCGTTACTCTCTGCGATTCTCGTCCTCATGCTGGCTGTCTGGCTGAGCGCCTGTTCCTCGCCAGCCGCAGCGCCCGCACCGGCTGCCCAACCGACTGCTGCGCCGCCCCAAGCCGCCGCCCCTACCCAGGCGCCGGCCGCGAAGGCAACCGAAGCCCCCAAAGCCACCGAAGCGCCGAAAGCGACCGAGGCTCCCAAGGCGGCGGCCACCCAGGCGCCGACAGCCGCGGCCAAGGCCGCCGCGGGTAGCCCGGTCACGGGCGGCACGCTCAAGCTGCCCCTCGGCCAGAACGTGGACCTCAACCCCATTGGCGTGCGCACCATTGGCGCCGACTACCTGATGAGCGTCATGTACGACGGCCTGGTGCAGACGTCGGCCAACTGGGAAACCGTCGAACCGGACCTGGCCGAGAAGTGGACCATCTCGCCCGACGGAACCAAGTACACCTTCAACCTCCGCAAGGGGGTTAAGTGGCACGACGGCCAGCCCTTCACCGCCGCCGATGTCGAGTTCACCTACAAGACTTTCGTCACCAAGGCCGTGACCTCCCGCTTCGCCCAGGCCCTGTTCGCCATCAAGGGCGCCAAGGATTTCTACGAGGGGACGACCGACAAGGTCGAGGGCATCAAGGTAGTGGACGACAATACCATTGAGTTCACCCTGACTCAGCCCAACTCGGCCCTGCTGACCACCGTCCTCAGCCTGCACTCGATTATCCCCAAGCACGTCTGGCAGGACGTCAAGCCCGAGGAACTGGCGAAGCCGGGGACCTGGGAGAAGAGCCAGATCGGCACCGGGCCGTTTAAGTGGAGCAAGTACGAGCCGGACAAGTTCCTGGAACTGGTGCGCTTCGACGACGCCTGGCAGGGCAAGCCCTACCTCGACAAGGTGCTGTTCGTCCGCGTCGGCACGACCACGGACGCCCAGGCCATCGCCCTGGAGAAGGGCGAGCTGGACTACGCCACCGTGCCCGCCACCGAGATGGACCGACTCGGCAAGGTGGCCAGCCTGACCATGGGCGAGAAGGCCATCTACAACCTGCGCTTCTTCGCCGTTAACGTGGACAAGCCCTACTTTAAGGACAAGCGCGTCCGCCAGGCGCTGGCCTACGGCATCGACCGCGTCGGGCTGTGCGAGGCCGTGCTATTGAGCGTGTGCCAGCCGACCAATACCATCGCGCCGAGCAAGGGCCTGATGGCCGCCAACCTGCCTGAGTACAAGTACGACCCCACCAAGGCCGCCGCGCTGCTCAAGGAAGCTGGCTGGCCCGCCAACCAGGAAATCGAGCTGTCGTTCTACTACAACGACCAGTTGAGCAAGGACTATATTGCCGCCGTCCAGCGCCAGTTGGACAAGATCGGCATGAAGGCCAAAGTCGTCCAGCTCGACTCCTCGGCCGTCCAGGCCTACTACTACCAGGACCGCAAGTTCGACATCATGTACGGCGGCTTCGGCATCGCCCCCGACCTCAACGAGTTTGCCCAGCAGTTTGTCTCGACCGCGACCTGGCCGGCCGGCGCCAACGCGACGCTGTATAAGAACACGCGCGTGGACGAACTGTTCGCCAAGGGCATCCAGGTCGCGGACCCAGCCGAGCGCAAGAAGGTCTACGACGAAGTCCAGACCATCCTGGCCGACGAGTTGCCCTGGGTGCCGCTGCACCTGCTGGAGATCACCTACGGCTTCAACAAGCGCGTCCAGAACGCCGACGCCATCGCCCGTAACTGGAATCGCCCGTATCAGTGGAACATCGAGAAGGTGTGGGTGAGCGACGGGAAGTAGCCTATGGCCCGCTATATCCTGCGTCGGTTCCTGATTTCCATCCCGATCCTGCTGGGCGTGACGATTGTGACGTTCACGTTCATCAACCTCGTGCCGGGCGACTACATTGACACGCTCATCAACCCGGAGCTGTCCAGCACGACACGCGCGGACCTGGAACCGCTGCGGCAGCAACTCGGCCTCGACAAGCCCGCGCCAGTTCGCTATGTCCTGTGGCTGCGCGAACTGGCGGCGGGCAACCTCGGCTTCTCCTTGAGCACGCGCAAGCCGGTGACGGAAGAGATTGGGCGTCGGCTCGGGCCGACGCTCAAGATCACCGCCACCTCGCTCCTGTTCGCCATCCTCGTCGGCACGCTGCTCGGCATCCTGAGCGCGATGCGGCCCTACTCTGTCCTCGACCTGATCCTGACCATCCTGGGTTTCACCTGGGTTTCGATCCCCGTCTTCTTCGCCGCTATGGCCGCGCTCTATCTGCTGGCGCTTAAGTTGCCGCTCTTCCCCGTCGCGGGGACGGGGCCGGCCGGCCAGAGCGACGTGCCGCTCCATATCCAGTTGTACTATCTCGTCCTGCCGGCGGGCATCCTCGGCCTGGAGCGCGTGGCGGCGTTTATGCGCTTCACCCGCGCCAGCATGTTGGAGGTCTTGCGTCAGGACTACATCTCGGTGGCCCGCGCCAAGGGCTTGCAGGAGTGGCGCATCATCGCCCGTCACGCCTTCCGCAACGCCGTCCTGCCCCTCATCACCATCATCGGCCTGAGCCTGCCGGGGCTGATCGGCGGCGCGGTCATCATCGAGTCCATCTTCGGCTGGCCCGGCCTCGGCACGCTCAGCCTGACAGCCGTGACCCAGCGCGACTACCCCATCATCATGGGGGTCAACTTCATCGGCGCGGTGCTCGTCCTCGGCAGCAATCTGCTGGCCGACGTGGCCTATGCCCTGGCCGACCCACGCATTCGCTATGAATAGCCGGTTCAATAGGGGAAGTCATGACTGACATCTCTCGTCCCCTACCCACGGCGCCCGCTGCGCCAGACGCCGCTACGGCGGTCCCGCCCCGCACAGCCACCCCGCGCGAGCAGTTTGTCCGCCGCTTCCGGCGGCACAAGCTGGCGATGTTCGGTTTCATCGTCATGGTGATCCTGGTGCTGGCCGCTATTTTCGCCCCTCTCGTCGCGGGCCAGGACCCCTACGCGGACAACCTGCGCCTCATCCGTAAGGCCCCCCAGGCCGGCCACATCCTGGGCACGGACGGCGTGGGGCGCGACGTGTGGGCGCGGCTGGTGTATGGCACGCGCGTCTCGCTGGCCGTCGGCCTGGTGTCGGTGTCCATGTATACCCTCATCGGCATTGTCCTGGGCAGCCTCGCTGGCTACTACGGCGGGTGGGTGGACAACCTCATCATGCGTTTCACCGACATCATCCTATGTTTCCCCACCTTCCTGCTCATCCTGACCGTCGTGTCCATTGTCAGTCCCTCGATCTTCAACGTCATGGCTGTCATTGGCGCGTTTGGCTGGCCGCCCATGTGCCGCCTGGTGCGCGGGCAGTTCCTGTCCCTGCGCGAGCGCGACTTCATCCTGGCGGCGCAGTCGGTCGGCGTGCCTGGCGGCGTCATCATCCGCCGCCACATGCTGCCCAATGTCACCGGCCCGGTCGCCGTCTCGGCTACCCTGGGCCTGGCGGGCGCGCTGCTCACCGAAGCCGGCCTCAGCTTCCTGGGCCTGGGCGTCCAGGTGCCCGAGGCGAGTTGGGGCAATATGCTCTTCGGGGCCATGAGCATCTCGATTATCGAGAACATGTGGTGGTTGTGGCTGCCGCCCGGCCTGATGATTTCGCTGGCCGTGCTCGCCATCAACTTCATCGGCGACGGCCTGCGCGACGCCCTCGACCCGCGCATGACGCTGGATTAGAGACCCTCACCCCGACCCTCTCCCATAGGGAGAGGGAGGGACAAGCCAGGAGGACGGGTGGGCGTAGACGAACTGCGGGCGCGGGCGCGGGCCAGCGACCCCATCCTGTGGGTCTTCCTGGGCGACAGCATCACCCACGGCGCGCTGCACACCTTCGGCTGGCGCGACTACACCGAAATCTTTGCCGAGCGCGTGCGCTTTGAACTCGGCCGCCAGGGCGACCTCGTCCTCAACGCGGCCTACAGCGGCTACACCGCGCCGCGCCTGGCGAGCGAACTCGACCACCGCTGCCTGCGCTTCCGGCCCCAGGTCGTGTCCATCATGATTGGCACCAACGACGCGAAAGCCGGCCCGGCCGGCCTGACCGAGTTCGAGACGACGCTGACCGACATGGTGCGGCGGGTTCAGGCCGAGACGGCGGCGCACGTCATCCTCCAGATGCCGCCGCCCATTGACACGCGCAACGCCCCTGAGCGCGAGAGCCTGCCCCGGTACGCCGAGGCCATGCGCCGCGTGGCGCGGGCCACGGACGCCGCTCTATGCGACCACGAGGCGGCCTGGCTAGACTTCGAGGCGCGGTCTGGCCGCAACCGCTTTTACCTGCTGAGCGACCCCTTTCACCCCAACGAACACGGCCACCGCTTCCTGGCGCAGACCTTTCTGGACTGGCTGGGCTACGGCGGCTGGGACAATACGACGCCGTGGGCCGGCCTGCGGCGCGCCTGAACAGGAGAGACTACGATGGGCGTCCTGCATTACGAACGCTCCTATGTCACCTGGACCATCCCCCACAATCCCAACGACAGGCGCGTCCCCGGCCACAAGTCGTGGGGCAACAGCGCCCGCATCCTGTTCGACGCCCGCTGCGTGCTGACCGAGGACGCCACGGGCAAGAGCGAGGAGTTCTTCCTGGTCGTTCCGTGTCGGACGGAGTGGATGTACCAGGAACGCAATATGATTCAGAAGCCCAGCGGCGAGTACCGCGCCATGCACAGCCGCGAGCGCTACCGCTCGGTTGGTCTGGGCATGACCGCGCCCGTCGAGGCGGCGCGGTCCATCCGCGCCCTGGACGTATTCACCGCCTACGAGATCACTGTCAACGAGTGCCACGGTGACGCGCCCCTCACGCGGACAGGCCGTGGTGGGCAACCACGCTGGCTGGCCTGCCGATTATCGCCCAGAACGAGATACACGACCACGGCTTTACCGCCCTGCTCGAATACCCCGTCAAGACGATGAACTTCCTGGCCGACCGCGTCCGCTTTCAGGTGGACACCGGCCCCCTGCTGCTGCCCGACTTCAGCGCCACCCACGAGCATTGGATTGACCGCCTGCTCATGGCCGAGACCGTCTACAACACCTTCGACTGGGCCGAGTTCGTCGCCCGCGCCCCCACCCCCTTCGTAGTGGACGGCCAACAGGTAGCTACCGTCCTGCACTACTCGGACTACCGTGCCTACCCGGCCCGCACCACCTTCTACGCCGCCGGTACGCTGTGAGGTCGGCATGGGCAAACGACGCATTTTGCTCGATACACGCCCGGTCGTGGCCGTGGATGGCGGCATCAGCCACCGCTTCTGGCCCGCGCGCCGCCACGGCTCGCCCGTGCTGGTCGGTGACAAGCCCTGGGAACGCTGGGGGGCGTCCATCTTTGGCAATGTCCATCACGACCAGGGCCGCTACCGCATGTGGTACACGGCCTGGCCCGAAGTGCCGCCGCCTGGTAATGCCAGCTATGTCGCCTATGCCGAGTCCTCTGACGGCATCACCTGGGACAAGCCTGACCTCGACATCGAAGCGTTCCAGGGGCGGAAGCCCACCAATCTGTTGAACCTGGTGCGGACGGTCCCCTCCATCATCATCGAGCCAGACGCCGAGAACCCTACCGAACGGTATAAGGCGGGCGGCTACATCGGCGCGGAGAGCGTTCGCGCGGAACGCGGCCTCGACTATCCAGGGCGGGGGTTCTATGTCGCCCATTCGCCCGACGGGCTGCATTGGCAAGAGTATCCCTCGCAGGGGCCGGTCGGCACGATCTACGATGTCGGGACCTTTATCCGCGATGAACCGCGCGGCCGCTACCTGGGCATGGTCAAACAGATGGTGCGCTACGACCTGGCCGACCGCCGCTCGGTGGCCCTGATCCAGAGCCAGGACTTTCGTGCGTGGACGGCGCCTCGGCTAGCGCTGGTCGCTGATGCGCTGGACGACCAGATGGCCCGCCAACGCGGCCTGCACCACGCCGAGTTCTACGGCATGGGCCTCGACGCCTACGAGGACTTCCTGGTCGGCTTCATCTGGATCTACTGGGCCAGCTTGCCCCTGCGGCCGGGCTACCGCCACGGCATGTGGGGGCAGATGGACGTTCAACTGGTGTACTCCTACGATGGCGTCTACTGGCACCGCACCCCCGACCGCCAACCCTTCATCAGCCTGGGGCAGCGCGGCGACTTCGACGCCAACCAGATCTACACCGCCACGCGCCCGACCCATGTGGGCGACGAGGTGCGGCTCTACTACACGGGTGAGGTCCACGAGCACGCCTTCTACTATGATAAGAGCTGGCGGCCTCGGACCGACATCCCCTGGCAGGCCGAGCCGTTTTTCAACGAGAGCCGCCTATCCTTCGCCAGCCTCCAGCGTGACCGCTACGCCAGCCTGTCCACCTGCGGCCAGGGCAGTTTTACTGTCGCTCACGGCCGGGTGGATGGGCGGCATTTGCGCGTCAATGCCCGCGCGCCCTACGGCTCCGTCCGGGCGCAGATGCTCGATAGAGGCGGCTCGCCCCTGCCAGGCTTTGACCTCGACAGTTGCCAGCCGTTCAGCGGCGATAGTCTCGACGCCGAGCTACGCTGGCAAAATCAGATCCTCGATACCATACCGACTGAGCGTGAGGTCCGGGTGCAGTTTGTCCTGGACAACGCCGACGTGTTTGCCTACCAGTTCACCGACGATTGACCATCGGTGTCCTACACCTGGATCAGCGGAGAACCAGATATGACCTACCGTGCCGCCATTATCGGCCTGACGGGCATCGCCGCCGGACCTGCCGTGCCCGCGCCCCACACCGCCCTCGGCTGGCGCATGCCCCAGAACCACGCCGCCGCCTACGCCCTCGCGCCGCGCACTGAAATCGTGGCCGTGTGCGACATCGTGCCGTCCATGCTAGAGAAGTTCAAGCAAACGTGGCGCGATGTCTGGCCCAACGTGAACACCTATACCGACTACCGCGAGATGCTGCGCCACGAACGCCTCGACATGCTGAGTATCTGCACCCCCGACCACCTGCACGCCGACATGGTCGTGGCGGCGTGTGAAGCGGGGGTCAAGGGCATCCTATGCGAGAAGCCTATCGCTACGACGCTCAAGGACGCCGACCGCATGATTGAGGCCGTCGAGCGCCACGGCGTCCTCATGTCCGTGGATCACACGCGCCGCTGGCAGCCCGAGTACCACGAGGCGCGCGAGATGGTGCGCCAGGGCAAGCTGGGGCAACTGACCCGCCTCGTGGTGACGATGAACGGCGAGCGGGCCATGCTCTTCCGCAACGGGACGCACATGATAGACATGCTCGTCTTCTTTGCCGAGAGCGAGCCGGCCTGGGTCATCGGCATGGTGGACGAGCCGTTCAAGGACTACGGCCCGCGCTACGCCGGCGACGGCGGCCACAACCCCCGCACCGACCCCGGCGCCCTCGCCCTTATCGGCTTCAAGAACGGCGTCCGCGCCGTGTACCAGGGGTCGCAGGACACCATCGCCTATTCCTCCCTGGACATCATTGGGACCACGGGGCGGGTTCACATCGGCATGCAGGACCACCAGATGAGTGTCGCGCTGCGCGGTCCAGACGGCCCCTACGACCTGGTATACCGCGACCTGTCGCGCAGCCACCCAACTCGCGCGGGACTGCTGGCCGTGGTCGAGGAGATGGTGGATCTGATGGAGAAGGGCGGCGAGACCGTCTCACCGCCCCGCGAGGCGCGCTGGACATTATCGATCCTGTTGGGCATTCTCCAGTCGGCCGCGCAGGGCGGCGGCCGGGTGGCTATGCCGATCCAGGATGTGTAAGGAGAACGCCATGTCGGGACTCAAAGCCGCCCTGCTGGGCGTCACCCACCCGCATTCAGCAGCGCACCTGCGCACGCTCCAGGCCCTACCCGAAGTCGAGTCGGTTTACCTGTGGGATGAGAGTGCGTCGGCCTTGGAGGATATTCGCGGCCAGCAGGGCCAGAAGGTCGCCGGCGCTTCGACGCGGTTGGAAGACATCATCGGCCGCGACGACCTGGTAGGCGCTGTCGTCGCGCTGCCCAATGATGTGGCGCCCGACGCGTGTATCGCCGCGCTGGAGCGCGGTCAGAACCTGATGGTCGAGAAGCCCATTGGGCGCACCGCCGCCGATGTCGAGCGCGTCGTGCGGGCGGCCGACGCGGCCCGCCGGGTTCTTAGCGTCTGCTACCAGAACCGCCAGCACCCCTGCTCCATCGAGGCCCGCAACGTCGTGCGGAGCGGCATGCTCGGCGCTCTCATCTCGCTCGAAGCGCGGATGCTGACGACCCAGGTGCGCTTCCGCAACCCAGGTCACTGGCTGTTCAGCGACAGCCGGGCGGGAGGCGGCATCCTGTCCTGGCTCGGCTGCCACTACCTGGACATGCTGCGCTATGTCACCGGCGACGAGGTCGTGGCCGTCTCGGCCGAGATGAATACCATGAGCGGCGAAGCCATTGACGTGGAAGACGTCATCACCATCGCCCTACGCTTCCGGTCGGGCGCCATCGGCGCGATGCACGCCGGCTACATGCTTGCCCTCAGCGGGGGCGGCTATCACGGCTCCGGCTACGACGCCTACCTGGGCTTCCGGGGCCGCGAGGGGCGCGTCTACTGGGATCCGGTCGCCAAGCCGCCGCGCCTCTACGCCGAGAGCACCCGGCCGGACTGGTCGGGCGCGCCTGTCCGCGAGTTTGGCTTCACCTTGCGCGACTCGCCTGCCTACGGCGGCGGACACGGCGAGGCGTTTATCCGCCGCTTCCTCCAGGCGTGCCAGGGCCAGGGCGAGCCGCCCACCACGGGCCGAGACGCGCTGGCCGTCGCCCGCATCGTAGACGCCGCCTATGAGTCGAGCCGCACCGGGCGGCGGGTGGCGGTCGAGCCGGTGTGAGGGCTGAGGGGTGAGGGGTGAGGGATGAGGAGAGAGAGGGACCGCGCCCTGAACGGCGCGGCGAGGTAGGGGTAGCCCTCCGTGGCTACCCAGGCCGCGAGCCGTGGTGTTTAGGCCACGAGGCGTCTGACGCTGACTGCTGATGGCTGATAGCTGAGGACTGACTACCGACTACCGACGACCGTCGGGGGCCGAGTGGCGATTGTCACCGGCGCGGGGCGCGGCATGGGGCGGGTCATCGCGCTGACCCTGGCCCGCGAGGGGGCGGCGGTCGTGGTCAACGACCTGCGGTCGGCGTGGGCGGAGGCAGTCGCTCAGGAGATCCAAGCGGCGGGCGGCCAGGCGTTAGCCTACGCCGGCGACATCAGCCGCGAGGACAATGTGAACGCCATGGTCCAGGCGGCGGTGGCCCTTTTGGCCGCGTGGATATCCTGGTCAACAACGCTGGCATCCTGGGCAATACACGTCCTCTAGAGGAGATTCCCGCCGACGAGTGGGACCAACTGCTCGCCATCAACGTGCGCGGCGTCTTCCTGTGTACCAAAGCCGTCCTGCCCTTGATGAAGGCGCAGCGCTACGGCAAGATTGTCAACGTCTCGTCGTCGGCGGGCCGCAGTACGAGCACCTTCGGCGGGGCGCACTACACCACCTCCAAAGCCGCCATCCTGGGCCTGACGCGCCACACCGCCCGCGAGGCCGCGCCCTACAACCGCATCAACGTCAACGCCACCGCACGCCGAGGCAGCATGGATACCGAGATGGTGCGCGAGCGCGCCACACCCGAACATATCGCCCGCGAGGAGCAAAGTATACCTCTGCGGCGGCTCGGCACGGCGCAGGACGAGGCCAACCTGGTGCTGTTCCTGTGCTCCGACGAGTCGTCCCTGCATCATAAATGCGACCATCGACATCAACGGCGCCGACCTACTGCTCTAGCCTTCCCCGTAACATTGTGCAATGTCGACATGATACCATCGCGTTTGACAAAATTCAGACCTCGGTGTATAGTGTCCCCTCACGCGGCACGGGAGAACCACTCCTCCTTGACCTGCATGTTGTCCAGTGTGCCTGCCCTTGCCTCGCCCCTACCCTCCCCGTCTGAGGGTGGGATTCCCTCTGTCTAGAGTTCGGATATCGTCCCTAGCTTATTCCAGGAGGAGAAGACCATGTCTGAGCAGACCCCGGAGTCTCGTATCTCGCGCCGCAAGTTCCTGAAAGTCGCCGGCGCCTCGGCCGCGATGGCCGCCCTGGCCGCCTGCGCCCCCTCGACGCCCACCGCCACCCCGCCCGCTGCCCCCGCCGCGCAGCCGACAGCCGTGCCGCCCACGGCCGCCGCGGCGAAGCCGGCCGAGGTCAAGGCGACCAGCGCCCCCGCCGTCATCACCAAGCCGTTTGCCGGCAAAGAGTTGAATATCTTCACCGGCAACCACCACGATGCCTACGTTAAAGAGACCTACGTGCCCATGTTCCAGGACAAGACGGGCGCCAAGGTCAACTACACGTCCATTGGCAGCGGTGACGCCGACGCCAAATACGCGGTGTTCGTCGCCTCGCAGGACGGCTCGCAGGATATCCTCTACTCGTGGGAGACGCTCAGCGCCAAGTATGGCCGCTCGCTGATGGAGGACCTCACCGACAAGTTCCCGGCCAAGACGCTGGAAGGCGTGTCGCCGACGGCCGCCAAAGCCTTCACCTTCCTCGGCAAGCGCTACGGCATCCCCTTCGACTCCAACATCTTCATCTTCATGTGGAACACCGACCTGTACAAGGCTGCCGGTCTGGACCCGGCCAAGCCGCCGGAGAGTTGGGCGCAGTTTGTCGAGTACAGCAAGAAGCTGACGACGGGCGGCAAGTACGCCACGCTGTTCACCTTCGGCGACGGCAACTCGGCCTTCGCTACCTTCGCCCCGCTGTTCAACACGACCGGCACGCTGCTCGTCAACGAGGACCTGACCAAGCTTCAGATTGATAATGCCGATGGTCTACTGACCATGCAGGCCATCTACGATGCCGTGGTCAAGGACAAGATCGTTGACCCCAATGGCCTGTCCATCAACAGCTCCATTGAGCAAGGCAAGGTGTTCCGCGCCGGCAACTTCGCGCACTACATCGCCGCCCCCAACCACTTCACCCTGACCATGGACCCAACGCAGTCGCAGATCGTGGGCAAGGCCGCCAGCGGGATTATCCCCGGTCTCAAGAACCGCAGCGGCTCGCTCGGCTTGTTCGAGGGCTACGCCATCAACAAGTTCGGCAAGAATAAGGACGTCGCCATTGCCTTCCTGGAGCACATGGTGTCGCCCGAAGTGCAGAAGCAGGTGGCGATGAAGTGGGGCCGCCCGCCGGCGCTCCTGTCCACCTACGACGACCCCGAAGTCCAGAAGGCGTCGCCCCAGTTCGCCGTCGTCAAGGAACAGGCCAAGTACCAGTCCCCGCGCTACGGCTCGCCGTTCTACTTCGACCTGGGCAACGTCTTCAACGAGCAGATGCAGGCTATGTTCAAGGGGTCGAAGTCGGTCCAGGACGCGGTCAAGGGCATCCAGGCCGACGGCCAGAAGCTGATTGATGCTTACTGGGCCAAGGCCAAGTAGAGAGTAGTCAGTAGTCAGTAAACAGTAGTCAGTACAGAGTAGTCAGTAGTCAGGTTTTCTTTCTGACTACTGACTACTGAGTACCGAGGTACTGGAGTTTTGTATGAGCACCGCCCTCCCCGTGCCGCAGCCGACAGAACGGGCCGGTTTTTGGCAGCGCATCCATCGCATGGACGAGAGCCTCTTTGGCTTGCTGCTGCTGGCCCCGACGGCCCTCATCATCGCAGTCTTCCTCCTGTTTCCTATCGCCTACGCCGCTCTCATGAGCGTGCAGCAGATTGAGCTGACCATCTCGCCAGATCGCACCTTCGTCGGGGTTCAGAACTACGTTGACCTGCTGGGCGAAGAAGCTGTGCGCGCGTCATTGGCGCGGACGCTGTTCTTCGCCGCGACGACGGTGGTTTCGAGTATCGTTCTCTCGGTGTCGCTGGCGCTTTTGCTCAACGAGCCGTTCCGGGGCCGCAAGCTGGCCCGCGTCCTCGTCCTGCTACCGTGGGCCGTCGCACCCGTCGTCAACGGCGTCATGTGGCGCTACCTGTTCCAGCCTAACTACGGTTTGGTGAATGCCATCCTGCTCCAACTCGGCGTTATCTCGCGCTATCAGCCCTGGCTGGATAACCCCCAGTTCGCCCTGACCGTCGCGGCCCTGGCGACGACGTGGAAGCAGATGCCTTTTCTGACGCTCCTCACCCTGGCGACCCTCCAGAGTATCCCGGACTCGCTGTACCGAGCCGCCAAAATGGACGGCGCGGGCATCTGGTCGCGCTTTGTCCACGTCACGTTGCCTCACCTGCGCCCCAGCCTCATCTTCATCGTCCTGCTCCAGACCATCGTCTCGCTCCAGGTGTTCGACCTGATCTTCACCCTGACCCGCGGCGGTCCGGCGCAGAGCACCGTCCTGTTGAGCTATCTGGTCTACATCAACGCCTTCGAGCGCCTGACGCTGGGCAAAGCCTCAGCGATGGCGATTCTGCTCGCGCTGCTCATCCTGTTCCTGAGCGCCCTATCGCTGCTGGCGACCCTGCAACGCCAGCCGAAGAGCGTCAACTCATAATCGTGACGTGTTCCCTCTCCCAAAGGGAGAGGGAGTATTAAGAGAAGCTCTCTATGGCTCCACGACTATCGTTACCCTGGCTCCGTCCGTCCCTCATCTACGCCCTGGTGCTGCTGTTCCTGCTGTGGGCCGTCGCGCCCGTGGCGTGGATTGCCACCATGAGCGTCCAGCCGGAGATCAACTATGTCTCCGTGCCCATGCGCCTGAGCTGGCAGTCGGTAAGCCTCCACTGGATTCTAGAGATTCTCCGCCAGCCGGAATATATCCAGGCCCTCCAGACCAGCGCCATCGTCTCGTTTATGACCATGCTGGTGTGCCTGCTGTTCGGCTCGCTAGCGGCCTACCCCCTGGCGCGGCTCAACGTCCCGCACAAGAACATTTTCCTGGTCGGCACGATTATCACGCGCACTATCCCGGCCATCGTCCTCATCATCCCCATGTTCCTGCTGATGCGCGACCTCAAGTTGCTGGACACCTACGCGGCGCTCATCATCGTCTACACTACCTTCCTGCTGCCGTATGTCATCTGGATGCTCAAGAACTTCTTCGAGCAGGTCCCACCGTCCCTCGAGGCCGCCGCGCGTATGGACGGGTGCTCGCGCTTCGGCGCGCTGTTCCGCGTCCTGATCCCCGTCTCCGCGCCCGGCGTCGTCGCCACCGCTATCTTCGCCTTCATCGGCGCCTGGAACGAGTTCCTGTTTGGTCTCATCCTCTCGACGCGGCTGGCCGTGCCTATCACTGTCAAGCTCTCGGCGCTGGTCAGCGCGTCCTTCCACTCCGACATCTCACTCGTCGCGGCGACCGGCATGCTCGCCATCCTGCCCGTCATCGCGCTCGTGTTTATCCTGAACAACTACATTGTGCGGGGCCTGGTAGAGGGAGTGAAGTACTAAGGGGGTAGTCGGTAGTCAGTAGCCAGTAGTCAGACACTCGACTACTGGCTACCGACTACTTATTACCGACTACTGACTACTGGAGTCTGGTATGAGCCGTGTAACGCTACGTAATATCTCAAAAACGTTTGGTATGGTCCAGGCGGTGCGTGATGTGTCACTGGAGATTCCCGACCACTCCTTTGTGACTTTGCTCGGCCCGTCCGGTTGCGGCAAGACGACGACGCTCAACCTTATCGCCGGTCTGGAGAAGGTGTCGCGGGGCGAGATTCTGCTGGACGGCGCGGCGATCACCGATTGGGCGCCCCACGAGCGCGGCATGGCCATGGTCTTCCAGAACTACGCCCTCTACCCGCACAAGAACGTCTACGGCAACATCGCCTTCGCCCTGCAGTTGCAGCGCCGGCCGAAGGCCGAAATCGAGGAGCGCGTCCGCCGCGTGGCCGACGCCCTGGAGCTAGCGCACCTGCTGGACCGGCGGGTGTCCCAGTT
>JAHCIP010000110.1 GCA_026129165.1 Anaerolineae bacterium | reverse complement strand
AAGATTAATCATCAGTCTTTAGTCATTAATCATCCATTCGTGATGACCCGCCACTCGCCGCGCGCGTGCTCGTCGGTGTCTTCCTGGAACATCGGCTCGTCGCCGCGCTTCATGGCGACCAGGCCCGTGCGGACCATCTCCCGAATGCCGAACTGCTCCAGGAGTTGGATGAACTGGTCTACCTTGGCCGGCGAGCCGGTCATCTCGACAATCACCGTCGTCTGCCCAACATCCACGATGCGCGCCTTGTAGATGTCCACCAGCTGGATAATCTCCGCCCGCTTCTCGGCGTTGGCCGCGACCTTGACCAGGGCCAGGTCGCGCGTCACGGACGGTTCGGACGAGATGTCCTGGACAAAGAGGACGTTGACCATCTTGTACAGGTTGCGCTCGACCAGGCTGGCGTCGGCGACAGTCGAGTCGACCACAATGGTCATACGCGAGATGGTGGGGTCTTCGGTCGTCCCCACGGTGAGGCTGTCAATATTGAAGTTACGGCGGCGGAACAGGCCGGCCACGCGCGCCAGCACGCCGGGCTTGTTCTCCACCAGAGCCACCAGAGTATGTTTCATCGTCAGTACCTCTGTAGTCAGTAGCCAGTAGTCGGTAGTCGGTAGTCGGTAGTCGGTAGGCGGTAGTCAGTAGTCGGATTACTGGCTACCGACTACCGACATCCTCTTCTAGACGCTCCCCGCGCCGATACCGGCCTGCTTCATGTCGTCCGTCACCTGGGTCTGGGTGCCGTTGACAGGCCGCCGAATCATGTCCGACAGCGACGCGCCGGCCGGCACCATCGGGTAGACCACTTCCTCGGCCTCGACCACAAACTCGATGAGGACGGTGCCAGGGGTATTGCGGGCCTGCTGGATGGTGGGGATGACATCCGCGCGCTGCGTCACCTTGTAGGAGGGGATGCCATACGCGCCGGCGATCTTGGTGAAGTCAGGATTGAACAGGGGGGTGGCAGCGTAGCGCTTGTCGTAGAAGAACTCTTGCCACTGGCGCACCATGCCCAGGAAGTTATTGTTGACTACCGCAATCTTGAGCTCGATGTTTTCCTGGACGCACGTCGCCAGCTCCGCCATGGTCATCTGGAAGCCGCCGTCCCCCGCGACGACCCACACTTCCTCGTTGGGCCGCCCCATCTTGGTCCCGATGGCGGCGGGCAGCGCGAAGCCCATCGTCCCCAGGCCGCCGGAGGTAATCAGCGTCTTGGGGCGCTCGTGGCCGTAGTACTGCATCTCGTACATCTGATGCTGGCCGACATCGCTCACTGTAATGGCGTTGCCCTCGGTCGCCTTCCACAGATCCAGCATGACGTGCGGGCTGAGGAGCTTGCCGCCGGGGTCCTGGCGGATGATGTCGCGGGCGTGGGTGTCCTGCATCCAGTCCTGGATGGCGGCGATCCACTCGCTGTGGTCCCCGGCCTCGACCAGCGGGTTAATCTGCTCCAGGGCATCCTTCAGATCAGAGATGATAGCGACGTCCACTTTGACGTTCTTGTTGACTTCGGTGGGGTCAATTTCAATGTGGATCTTGCGGGCGTGGGGGGCATACATCTTGAGGTTGCCGGTGACGCGGTCATCGAAGCGCATACCAAAGGCCAGCAGCAGGTCGGACTCTTGGATAGCGCGGTTGACATACGCCTCGCCGTGCATGCCCATTGGTCCCAGGCACAGGGGGTGCGAGCGCGGGAAGGCGCCGATACCGAGCAGGGTCAAGGCGACGGGGGTGTTGGTCTTCTCAGCGAACTCGCGCACCTCGCGGTAGGCGCCCGACAGGACGATGCCGTGTCCCGCCAGGATGACGGGCCGCTTGGCGCTCCGAATCATGTCCAACGCCTTGGCGATGCTCTCCGAGACGGCGCGCGGCTGTGGGCGGTGACCGCGCAGGCGGATAGGCCGTTCATCCCACTCGAACTCCAGCGACGCCTGCTGGGCGTCCTTGGCGATGTCCACCAGGACGGGGCCAGGCCGGCCGCTACGGGCGATGTAGAACGCCTCGCGCATGACACGCGGCAACTCGCGCACGTCCGTCACCAGGTAGTTGTGCTTGGTCACGGGCATCGAGACGCCGGTGACGTCGGTTTCCTGGAAGGCGTCGGTGCCGATGGCCTTGCTGCCGACCTGACCCGTGATCGCCACAACGGGCGAGCTATCGAGCATGGCCGTCGCCAGGCCCGTGATCAGGTTGGTCGCGCCCGGCCCGGAGGTGGCGATGCAGCAGCCCACCTTACCCGTCGCCCGCGCGTAGCCGTCGGCCATGTGGGACGCGCCCTGCTCGTGTCGTACCAGGACGTGATGGATGTCGTAGTCCACCATCGCGTCGTAGGTGGGGAGAATCGCGCCGCCGGGGTAGCCAAAAATAACATCCACCCCCTCGCGCTTTAACGCTTCCCACACAATCTGCCCGCCGGTTCTCTTCATAAGTCCTCCAGTCCTCCATCATCGGTAGAACAAAGCAGCGCCTTGTTCAAGCATTAACTTCTAGGACAGAAGATATAAAAACAACGCCTGCGCGAGCGGCCAGCCCCTCGGCGCTAAGGGCGCGGGGCGGCCAGGCTGGCGAAGGCGTCATTGACCTCAGAGGGCGCGACGGCCAGGTCGCGCGGGTTCGGTTGTCGTCATCAAAAAACCCCCTCAGCCTGCGCTGAGGGGGTTGAACCAACCGTGTGTCGTGGTGTGCGGCCTATCTACCGCCCCTCAGCGCGTGTAACCCTCTCGACTACAATGACGAGAAGGCTGCTGCTAAGGAGAATAATGGAGAAGCCGTGGCGGGACATGAACGCTCCGTGCGTGCCGACGAACTGCTTGCTACCGTACTTGGGTCATTCTAGCATAGATAACGCAGCTTGTCAACCCTGAGATACGGTGTTTAGCCTGAGTTTAGCCCTATTTCTGCAAATTGCGAGATTTCGAGCCTGCATCCTACTCGGCGTGCGCGTCAAATTCCAAGCTTCTCACGGACTTCCTCAAGAGACATTCCGCGCTGACGCCGCCTGGCCTCTAAGAGCCGACGCTTCATCACCTCGCTTTTCAGCAGGTACGCCGTTTCGCGCTCGGACATAATGGCCTGCCAGAGTTCAATAGGCACAATGACACTGACAGCGTTGCCTTGCTCATCGGAAACATATTGAATACCGAGGCTCTCGTCAAAAGCGGCTTCGACGCTTAATGCGCTCATATGATCTCCTGCGTTACCATCGTTATCCTATTCTATCACCATATCTCAGCCACGTTCAAAGTAAAGCCAGGCAGGACCGGCTCGCCGCTGAGGGTTACGGGGTCGTGGAGTTCCTCGACGGGCTGGCCGGGGCGGTAGATGTACACCGTGCGTGTGCGGGGGTCTATCAGCCAACCGAGCCGCACGCCGTTGGCGATGTACTCCTCCATCTTGGCTCGCAGACGCCGCAGGCTGTCGCTCTTGGAACGTAGTTCCACCACGAAGTCGGGCACAATATGGGCGAAGCGGTCCTGCTCGTCCTCGTCCAGCGCGTCTACCCGTTCGCGGCGAATCCAGGAGGCGTCGGGCGACCGCTTGGCTCCGTTGGGCAGCGTGTACATGGTGGACGAGTCGAAGGCATAGCCCGTGCCGTCGGCCTCGGCCCACACATCGAGACGGGCACCCAGTCTGCTATTCCGTCGGCCGGTTTTAATACTGGTAGGCGACATGACAATCAACTCCTGCTCGGCGCTGAGTTCGAAGACGAGTTCGGGGTTGTCGGCGCACAGGCGCTCGAATTGATTATCCGTCAGTCCAACGGACTCGAGGCTGAGGGTCAGCAGGACGGCGGTGTCCTGGTCTTCCTCAAGCAGCGGCATTAGAGGCGGGGCGACTGTCATCCTTGCTCCTTGGCTCTCACCTCAAACAGATTCCGTGAACGAAAGAAGCAGACATCGAATTGCATGAAGAAGTTGACTTGGCCAAGCAGGAGAGGAGCATTATCGGCACGACTCCAGGCAAATGCCAGCCGAACAGGATCATAATGTCCTATTTGGGCAGTTAGGATCAGACCTCGGGCCTCGTAATTGGCAAGATTGCCCGCCAATGTAATAGCCCGCGCCTGCGCGTCCCACACTGCGCCCAGTGTGAGGCCAAGACCATAAGGGAGTACACTTACGTCTGCGCCGGAATCCAGCAAGCCGGCAACACTTAGCGACCGACCAGACAATGATAGGGTAAGGGGCAAGATGGGACGTAAGGCCACTTCCCCCTGCAGGTTACGGACAGGACGATACGCAATTCGTAGTGGATCAGGCATTGGGAGATTGCCTATCCTCTTCAAGCAATTCTAGTAAGGCTTGTGTAGCCCCCGGAGTATCGTAAGGAGTCCAGATTTCATAGTAAGCATCGAGAACTACTGGCTCGGCTTCTTGCTCCGCCAATTCCTTAATCAACAGTTGAACAACTTTCAGCTTCTCCACCCGGTTCAGTTTATGTAATTCGTCCATCAACTGAGTTGAAATCATGATGCTCGCCTCTATTGTTGTGACCACCAAACATAGCATCTGGTACAGCTATTATAGGGTCCACCTATCCTACCGTCAAAGGCCACTGGCTGGATTGCCACTCCTGAGCGCCAACGCTATACTTGCCCACCAGGAATAGACAGGGCGCTGAGAAAGCGAGGCAAGTCATGACGACCAACATCTTCCAGGGGGAGAAGATCCGACTGCGGGCGATGGAGGCGCGCGATTGGGAGGCGTTCTACGACCTCGACCAGGACACGGAAGTGGCGCGGGCGAGTTACTGGATTCCCATCCCCCGCAACGCGGCCGGCTACCAGCGTTGGGCGGAAGAGAAGGCAGTGCAAGGGCCGGACGGCGACAACTTCTTCTGGGTGGTCGAAACCCTCGATGGACAGGTGGTCGGTAGCGTCAATGTCATGCACTGTACCCCGCGCATGGGCACTTTCTCCTATGGCCTGGGGCTGAACAGCCGCTATCACCGCCAGGGCTACGCCACCGAGGCCGTGAAGCTCGTCCTGGCCTACTATTTCCGCGAGTTGCGCTACCAGAAATGCACAGTGTATGTCTACGCCTGGAATGAGGCGTCCATTAGGCTGCACCGCAAGCTGGGGTTTACCCAAGAGGGCCGGCTGCGGCGGATGATCTTCACGAATGGCGACTATCACGATGAACTGGTGTTGGGAATGACGGCAGAAGAGTTCGAGGCGCTCCACGGACAGGGGCATCCGTCAGACGGGGGATAGAGGTGTCGGCTTTCCGGGTGAACTTGGGAGGAGAGGGCCGTTTAGAGCCGATAATAGCGTTGACGAGGGCCTGGCTCTATGGTACAATGAGAGTAACCGAACTGACGCTAACGGACTGTGTGGAGGTGGAAGGATGAGCTACGGACCGGCGAGGCTGATCACCAGAACCTACTTGTAGTGCGTTTGTTCACCAGGACGTGGCAACGGTTCCACCGTGGGCGCACTTGCTGACCCACGGTTTTTTATTGCCCAACGATGAAGAGGCTGGCATGAGTACCTCCCTCCAAACCTATCGCTCCCTCTTGGTCAAACACCTCAACCCCGAACGGTCCCGCGTCGCGCTGCTGGGCCTGCTGCTCCTGGTGACGACCGGCCTCCAACTGCTGAACCCGCAGATCATGCGCTACTTCATTGATACTGTCACGACCGGAGGGCCGTCGGAGGCGCTGACGCTGGCCGCCGTCGCGTTTATGGTGGTCGCCATCGTCAACCAGGCGCTGTCCGTCGGCGCGACCTATGTAGGGGAGAACGTTGGCTGGCTGGCGACGAACCGCCTGCGCGAAGACCTGGCCGAGCATTGCCTTAACCTGGACATGGCCTTCCACAACACGCGCACGCCGGGCGAGTTCATCGAACGCCTCGACGGCGACGTCAACGCCCTGGCCCAGTTCTTCTCCCAGTTCCTGCTCAAACTGCTCAACAGCGGGCTAATTCTGCTAGGGGTACTCGTCCTGATGTGGCGCGAGGATTGGCGCGTCGGGCTGGCCCTGAGCCTGTTCACGGCCTTTGCCTTCTGGGTACTCAACCGCGTCCGCGATGTGACCGTCCCGCTGATGACGGCGGCCCGCGAGGCGACGGCGCAACTGTTTGGCTTCCTGGAGGAACGGCTGGCCGGGATGGAAGACCTGCGCACCAATGGCGGTCAGAATTATGTCATGCGCCGTCTGGCCGAACGGATGCGGACCCTGTTTCGCCAGAACTGGCGAGCCGAGATGCTGGGCATTAGCGTCTGGACGCTGACGACGATGCTGTTCGCCGTCGGCTATGTCGACGCGCTGGCGATGGGCGCCTACCTGTTCCAGGCCGGCGTCGTCACCATCGGCACAGTCTACCTGTTCTTCCAGTACACCGATATGCTCCGCCGTCCCCTGGAGCAAATCGCCACGCAGATGAAGGAGTACCAGCGGGCCAGCGCGAGCGTCGCTCGTATCACCGAATTGGCGACCATGGAACGCACGGTCCTGGACGGGCCAGGCGCAGTTATCCCCGCTGGCCCGCTGGCGGTGGATTTCGACCACGTGTCGTTCGCCTACGACGCCGAGGGCAAGGTGGTCCATGACCTGACATTCAGCGTCGGGCCGGGTGAAGTGCTGGGCCTCTTGGGCCGCACGGGCAGCGGCAAGACGACGCTGACGCGGCTTATCTTCCGCCTCTATGACATCCAGGCTGGCAGCATTCGCCTGGGTGGGGTGGACGTGCGGGAGGCCCGGCTGGCCGACCTACGCCGCCGGGTGGGCATGGTGACGCAGGATGTCCAACTCTTCCAGGCCAGCGTACGCGACAACCTGACCTTTTTCGACCCCACTATCTCTGACGACGCCATTCTCGACGTGCTGGACGACCTGGGGCTGAGGCCGTGGCTGGCCCAGTTGCCCAACGGCCTGGACACCGAGTTGGCAGCGGGCGGGGGTGGGCTGTCAGCCGGCGAGGCTCAGTTGCTGGCCTTCGCGCGCGTATTCTTGCAAGACCCTGGCCTGGTCATCCTCGACGAGGCGTCGTCGCGCCTGGATCCGGCCACCGAGGCGCTCATCGAACGGGCGGTGGACAAGCTGTTGGCGGGGCGTACGGGCATCATCATCGCCCATCGCCTGGGCACGGTCCAGCGGGCGGACGACATCCTCATCCTCGAAGCCGGCCGCCTGCGCGAGTACGGCTCCCGTGTCGCCCTGGCGAGCGACAGGCGGTCGCGGTTCAGCGAACTCCTGCGCGTTGGGTTGGAAGAGGTTCTGGTGTAGGGGGTCACCGTGAAAACGAGTACGGTATCCTGGCAGATTGTAACGTATCGGCCCTGGCTGTTCACCTTTGCCTTCGCCCTGTGGGTCCTGTTTGTGGCTGTGCCGCTGGGAACTGGTCTGCTAACTAAGGCGTTCTTCGATACCCTGACCGGCAATGAGCCGGTGGGCCTGAACGTGTGGACCATCCTCGGCTTGATGATCGGGATCGAGGCGGCGCGCGGCGGGCTGTTCATGGCCTGCGTCGCCCTATTCAACACCTTTTGGCAGACAGGGGAAGCCCTGCTACGGCGCAATCTGCTCGGCTGGCTGCTCCAGGGGCCTGGCTCCCACGTTCTGCCCAGTTCGCCCGGCGAAATCGTCAACCGCTTCCGCGATGACGTATTAGAGGTCTTGCTCTGGCTCGACACCTGGCTGGACTTAACGGGCGTGGTGGTGTTTGCCCTCGGCGCGCTGGTCGTCATGGTCAGAATCAACCCGCTCATCACGCTGTTCGTCTTCCTGCCACTGGGCGTGATTGTGGTCATCACCCGCGTCTTGAGCGCGCGCATCAAGCGCTACCGCGAGGGCAGCCGTGACGCGGCCGGTCGCGTGTCCAGCTTCATCGGCGAAGCGTTCGGCGCCGTGCTGGCCGTCAAGGTCGCCTCGGCCGAGCATCGTGTGGTCGGCCACTTCCGCCAGTTGAACGAGACACGCCGGCGGCTCACGGTGCGCGACCGCGTGTTCACCGAACTGCTGGGCAGCCTGAACATGAATATGGTCCACCTGACGACGGGCCTGATTCTGCTGGTGGCGGCGCAACGGGGCGGGATGACCGTCGGCGATTTCACCTTGTTTGTCAGCTACCTGGGCACGGTGACGGCCTTCCCCGGCTGGCTGGGCCGCATGATGGCCCGCTACAAGCAGGTCGGCGTGTCCATCCAGCGGCTCGAAGAGGTGATCCCCGACGCGCCCGAAGATGAACTCGTCGCCCACCACCCGGTCCACCTGACCGGCCCGCTGCCCTACGTACCGTACACGGCCAAACGCGACGAGCACCGCCTGGAGCGCCTCGACGTGCGCGGGCTGACCTACATCTACCCTGAAACGGGACGTGGGATCGAGGACATCAACTTCTCGCTGGAGCGCGGCTCGTTTACGGTCATCACGGGCCGCATCGGAGCGGGTAAGACGACGCTCCTGCGCGCGCTGCTCGGTGTGCTGCCGCGCCAGCGGGGCGAAATCCTCTGGAATGGCCGGCGCGTGACCGACCCGGCGACCTTCCTGGCTTCACCGCGCGCCGCCTACACGCCCCAGGCTCCCCGCCTGTTCAGCGAGAGCCTGCGCGACAACATCCTGCTCGGCCTGCCAGAGGACCAGGTGGACCTGGCCGGCGCGCTACGCCTCGCCGTCTTCGCACGCGACGTGCAGGGCATGGAACGCGGTGTGGCGACGTTGGTGGGGCCGCGTGGGGTGCGGCTGTCGGGCGGCCAGGTCCAGCGCGCCTCCGCCGCTCGTATGTTCGTCCGCCAGCCCGAACTCCTCGTCTTCGATGACCTCTCCAGCGCCCTGGATGTGGAGACAGAACGGCAGTTGTGGGAGGGACTCGACCGCAGACCGCAGACCGCAGACGGCGGAGAGATAGCAGACGGCAGAGGGCAGACGGCGGACGGAGACCAGCGAGCGGCGGGCAGCGGTCCGTCGTCTGCGGTCACTTGCCTGGTGGTGTCGCACCGACGGGCGGCGCTGCGGCGGGCGGATCACATCATCGTGCTGAAGGACGGGCGGGTGGAGGACGAGGGGACGCTGGACGAACTCTTGGCCCGCTGCGACGAGATGCGCCGCCTGTGGGCGGGCGAAGCGATGGCGTAAGTAGGGCGTGGGGATCCCGCCCCTACCGTTCCTATAAACGATGGAAGGATAGGGAATTGCCGACACCTGGTTTTCGCGGTCTGCTGCGCGTCTACCTGGGCCCGCTCTGGCCGCGCGTCCTCGCCATGACGACGCTGCTCCTGCTGGGCATCGGGCTTCAACTACTCAACCCGCAGATCTTACGCCGCTTCATTGACCTGGCGCAGAGCGGCGCCCCGCTCCAGGCCCTGCTCGAAGCAGGCCTGCTCTTCCTGGGCATTGCGGCCGCTATTCAGGCCGTCCAGGTCGTCGAGACCTACCTTGCTACCAGCGTCGGCCTCCAGGCGACCAACCGCCTGCGGGCCGACCTGATGCTGCACTGTCTGCGGCTGGACCTGTCCTTCCATAACGCCCGCACCCCTGGCGAACTCATCGAACGGGTGGACGGCGACGTCGCGACGCTGAGTAACTTCTTCTCGCGCTTCGTGGTCAACCTGGTGGGCAACGCGCTGCTGCTGCTGGGCGTCCTGGTTCTGCTCTTCCAGATTGAACCGCGCGTCGGCACGGCCTTGACGCTGTTCGCCCTGGTCACGCTGGCGGTGGTCGTTCGGCTCCGAGGCGTGGCGACGCCGTACTTTACCCGCGTCCGCGCGGCCAGCGCCGGGCTGTTCGGGCTGATCGAGGAACGGCTGGCCGGGACGGAGGACATCCGGGCCAACGGTGGCGTGGCCTACACTATGCGCCGGCTGCTCGAACGGACCCGCGCCCTAGTCTACGCCCAGGTAAAGGCCAGCGTCGTCGGGTCAGGGACGTGGTCGCTGTCACTGCTGTTGTTTTCCGTGGGCACGGCGTTAGCGCTCGGTCTCGGGACCTATCTGTTCCAGGCGGGTGTCATGACCATCGGTACCGTCTATCTCATCTTCCGCTACACTGAGTTGATCCAGCAGCCCATCGAAGGCATCAACCGCCAGTTACAGGACTTGCAGCAGGCGGCGGCAGGTCTCAAGCGGATTCAGGAGTTGTTCGCCACCCACACCGTTCTGGTAGACGGCGCCGGGACGCTGCCTAAGGGTCCCTTGAGCGTCGAGTTTCAGGACGTCGAGTTTGGTTACGCGGACCGCCGGGAAGGGGAGAACGGTAGGCAGCCGGCAGCGGGCGGAAAGCAGCAGGCGGAAAGCGACGAGCCGGTGTTAAACGGCCGGCCGCCGTCGGTGTTGCATGAGGTGAGCTTCGCGCTAGAGCCGGGGACGACGCTGGGGCTGCTGGGGCGGACCGGCAGCGGCAAAACGACGCTGACGCGGCTGCTCTTCCGCCTGTACGACCCGACGGCGGGCGAGATTCGGCTTGGTGGGCGCGAACTGGGCAGCCTGCTCCTAGCCGACCTGCGCCGCCACGTGGGCATGGTGACACAGGAGATTCAGCTGTTCCACGCCTCGGTGCGCGACAACCTGGCCTTCTTCGACCCCGCTATCCCCGACGAACGTATCCTGGCCGCGCTGCATGAGCTAGGGTTGTGGGAGTGGTACGAATCATTGCCTGACGGCCTGGACACCAAACTGGCTGGTGGCGGGGGACTGTCGGCAGGCGAGGCGCAGTTGCTCGCCTTCGTGCGCGTCTTCCTCAAGGACCCAGGGCTGATTATCCTGGACGAAGCGTCGTCGCGCCTGGATCCGGCCACTGAGCAGCGGCTCACCCAGGCTATGACCCGGCTGCTGGAGGGACGGACGGCCATCATCATCGCCCACCGCCTGCCGACAGTGCAGCGGGCGGACCAGATTATGATTCTGGAAGCGGGGCGCATCCGCGAGTTCGGGCCGCGCGAGGCGCTGGTAAGTGATCCAGCCTCACGGTTCGCTCAACTCCTACGGGCGGGGATGGAGGAGGCGCTGGCATGACCGATACCCAACGCACGGCAGCGCCGCACTGGCGGCTCCTCTGGCGCATGGCTCGCTATAGCCTCGGCCTCTATATCCTGAGCGCCGCCTTGATGGCCCTCTTCTATACCTTGCCTCTTATCCCGGGCCTGATTGTGCGCCAACTCCTCGACACCCTGACTGGCCCGTCGCCGGCGCAGGTCAACCTGTCGGGGCTGCTGGGGCTGCTGCTAGGTGTCGCAACTGTTCGCTCCGTAGGCATCGTGATGGGCAACGGGGTCGAAAATAGTGTACGGGAAATCGTCGCCACTCTGCTCCGCAAGAACATACTCGCCCATATCCTGGCGCAGCCGGGAGCGCGCGCCCTGCCTGCCTCGTCGGGTGAGGCCATCAGCCGCTTCCGCGACGATGTCAATGCAGTCGTCAGCTTTCTGACCTGGGCCACTGACCCTATTGGTCAAAGTATCGTGTTCTTCACGGCCCTGACCATCCTGGTCCGCATCAATCCGATGGTCACGCTGACTGTGTTTCTCCCCCTGCTCGTCACGCTGGTCGTCGTCAACCGCATGACACAGCGCATCCAGCGCACACGCCGCGCCAACCAGGAGGCTATCGGCGCGGTGACGGGGCTGGTAGGCGAGGTGTTCGGCGCGGTCCAGGCGGTCCAGGTAGCGGGCGCGGAGGAGCATGTCGTACGCTACTTCGATCGGGTTAATGAGGCGCGGCGGCGGGCCGCCCTCAACGACCTGCTGCTGACCCAACTCCTCCAGTCGGTGGCGACCAACGCGGCTAACCTGGGCACAGGGCTACTGCTCCTGGTCGCCGCGCAGTACATCCAGGCTGGCCGCCTGAGCCTGGGCGACTTTACGCTATTTGTGTCCTACCTGGGCTGGCTGACCGTTGTCACCAGCATGGTGGGTGACTACCTGCGGCTCTACCGCCAGGCGGGCGTCTCGCTGGATCGCCTCCAGGACTTGATGCTCGGCGCGCCGCCGCAGGCGCTCGTCCAACACGGCCCGATTTACCTGCGCGGCGAGTTACCCCCTGTCCCCTATACACCCAAGACAGCGACGGAC
Source organism: Anaerolineae bacterium (assembly GCA_026129165.1). GTDB lineage: Bacteria > Chloroflexota > Anaerolineae > Epilineales > JAHCIE01 > JAHCIE01. Next base: position 5,615 of record JAHCIP010000110.1, on the reverse strand, counting down.
CGCCTGTTGAACCTGGACGCGCGCGGCCTGGCCTACCACTACCCCGGCACGGAGCGCGGTGTCGAGGGGGTAGACCTGACCCTGCCTCGCGGTTCGTTTACGGTTATCACGGGGCGCATTGGTTCGGGCAAGACGACCCTCCTCCGTACCCTGTTAGGCTTGCTGCCCCCCGAAGCAGGCGAGGTGCGCTGGAATGGTGAGACTGTCCAGGACCCGGCGGCGTTCCTGGTCCCGCCGCGCGCGGCCTACACACCCCAGGCTCCCCGCCTCTTCAGCGAGAGCCTGCGCGACAACATCCTGTTCGGTCTCCCAGAGGACCAGGTGGACCTGACCGGCGCGCTATGTCTGGCTGTGTTCGAGCGCGACGTGGCCGAGATGGAGCACGGCCTGGAGACTGTAGTAGGCCCGCGCGGAGTGCGGCTGTCGGGCGGCCAGGTCCAACGCGCCTCCGCCGCGCGCATGTTCGTCCGCCAGCCCGAACTCCTCGTCTTCGACGACCTCTCCAGTGCCCTGGATGTCGAGACCGAACGGCAGTTGTGGGAGGGACTGGAGGACAGACCCAGGACTCAGGACCCAGGACCAAGCCCATCCAACGGTTCTCCGTCGGCGGTCACGTGCCTTGTGGTGTCGCACCGGCGGGCGGCGCTGCGGCGGGCGGACCACATCATCGTGCTAAAGGACGGGCGGGTGGAGGACGAGGGGACGCTGGACGAACTGCTCGCCCGCTGCGATGAGATGCGCCGGCTGTGGGCGGGGTGGAAGCCGCCGACCGAAGGCGGCTGTGGAGCCTTCGGCTGAGCGTCCGCCTCGCGGACGATACGTCCACGCCGTGGACGCTCGGCGCATCGCGCCCATCAGCCCCGCCTTCAGTTCGGCGGCTCGGTTTGAAGAGGTTATCGCCATGTCACAGGCTACGCTTCGGCTGATCGAGGAACTGGCGGCCAACGCCTGGCCGGCCGAAATCGTCCAGGTGGTGGATGGGTGGCGGCTGCGCTTCAACTGGGGCACGACGCGGCGGGCCAACTCCGTCTGGCCCAATGAGGCCGGGGGCGCCTGGACGTTGGACGATAAGCTCGCCGTGGTGGAGGACTTCTACGCCCGCCGCCAGGCTCCCGCCCGCTTCCAGATGTGTCCCGCCGCTCAGCCCACCGAACTAGATGAGCGCCTGGCCGGCCGGGGCTACCGTCTCGACGCGCCCACCCTCGTCCAGACCGCGAATTTGGCCGCGGTTCTATCCACGACCGAGAGCCGACGAGCGTGGTCGGTGGAGATGGCCGACAGCCTATCGGATACGTGGTTCGATACGTATCGCCAGGTGGAGCAGATCGAGGCCAAGGACATCGCCGGACAGTGGGGCATCCTCCAACGTATCCGGCCGGCGACGGGCTATGCCCTGGCAACGGTAGACGGTCAGGCGGCAGCCGTGGGGCTAGGTGTGCTGGAGAGGGGATGGGTGGGGGTCTTCTGCATGGGCACTCGGACAGAGTTTCAGCGGCGCGGGGCGGCCAAGGCCGTTCTAAATGCTCTGGCCGCGTGGGGCCAGGCGCAGGGTGCGACGCAGATGTATTTGCAAGTGATGGCGAAAAACCAAGCGGCTATAGCATTGTACGAAGGAGTAGGATTTGCGACGACCTACCAGTACCACTATCGAGAGCAAACTGGATTGTAGTTAGGTTCCAGTTGGCGTTTGGGCGAGAACCTGATCTACGCGCTGACGCAGCCAGACATTGACGAGGGTTTGCAGCGAGACGTGGCGTTCCCTGGCGATACGCCGCAACTCTTCGAGCAATTCCGGCTCGATGCCAATATAAGCACGACTCGCCGACGGGGCAAAGGACATCTCGACCTCATGGGTCTGGTCCTCATAGTCGGCCAGACTGTGGGTGTCCCAAAACGCCGCCATTTCCTCAATTGTACGGGACTTCGAAATACTGCTGACCCTATCTTCGCTCATACTGTCTTCGCTCCTTACTATCCATATCACGCGCGCTCACGATTAGAGCCTCCGAGCCGGGTTTGAGGAGATAGAACACAATGAGATAGCGTCCTCCCACTGTCCTCCCATAGGCCGCATACAAGTCTTCACCCTCTCGGTGTCCAGTTTCAACGAAACGGGTGTAGGGCGCACCAAAGAGAACATCCTCGACCTCTTCAGCCAGCACATTGTGCTTGACGAGAAGCTTATCTTCGATCTCCTCTAGCCATCGGACGCGCTGAATAGGCATAGCAACCTCACCCCTATCTTAGCCGGCTTCCTCCGATTGTCAAGGCACACTTCCACGAAAACTCTCCCACCCCGTTAGCCACGATTGACAGCCGCCCGACTCGCTGGTACAATCCTGTCTAGACCAGTGGGGACGAGGGCGGTATGGTTGATAAGACAAGTCTAACCCCCATCTATTCACAGCTCAAAGAGATGGTGCGCGAGAAGATCGAGGCCGGCGTCTGGCCGCCGGGTACGCTGATCCCCTCGGAGCGCGACTTCTGCGAGCAGTTTGGCATCAGCCGCATGACGGTGCGCCAGGCGCTCGGTGAACTGGTGAGCGAGGGCATGGTCGTGCGCGAGAAGGGCAAGGGCACCTTCGTCGCCCAGCCGCGTCTCCGCCAACGCCTGACAAGGTTGACCGGGTTCAGCGAGGACATGCTGGCGCGGGGCAAACAGCCGGGCGCGCGCGTGCTGCGTGTCGAGCGGGTGGCGGCCAAGCCCCCAGCGGCGCGAGCCTTGGGCATCCTACCCGGTGAGGAGGTCATCCTGATCGAACGCTTGCGGCTGGCCGATGGCGAGCCAGTTGCCCTGGAAGCCAGCCACCTGCACTTCGAGGGTGTGGAGCGCGTTCTCAGCCTGCCCCTCGACGGCTCCCTCTACCGCCTGCTGACCGAGACGTTCGACATTCACCCCAAGCGCGCTCAACAGGAAATCGAGGCGACACTGGCGACGGCCCGCGAGATGGACCTGCTCAAGCTGGAGACAGACGCACCCGTCCTGCGCAACCGCCGCACCACCTACGACGCCGAGGGCCGCCCCTTCGAGTATGCCGAGTCGGTCTACCGGGGCGACCGCTACACCTTCTACGCGGAGTTGAACAATGCCTGACCGTGTGCCGACCCTAGCAGACCTCTCGCTGGAGCAGAAAGTCGGCCAGGTGGTCATGGGCGGCTTCCCCGACCCCGCCGCCGACCCCGCGACGCTGGCCGCGATACGCGACGGCAGCCTGGGCAACATCATCCTGTTCGCCCGCAACTGCCCCGACCCCCAGTCCGTCGCCCGCCTGACGCGCTCGCTCCAGGACGCCGCGCCCATCCCACTGCTCATCGCCGCCGACCAGGAGGGCGGGACCGTCTCACGGCTGACACACGGGGCGACGATTATGCCGGGGGCGATGGCGCTGGGCGCGACCGACGACCCAGACCTGGCCGAGCGGGTGGCGGGGGTCATGGCTGACGAGATGCGGGCCGTCGGTATCAACGTCGTCCTGGCCCCCGTGGCCGACGTCAACGCCAACCCTCTCAACCCGGTCATCGGCGTGCGGGCGTTTGGCGAAGACCCCGGACAGGTGAGCCGCTTCGTGGCGGCTATGACCCGTGGCTTCCAGGCGCGGGGTCTGGCCGCCTGCCTCAAGCACTTCCCCGGCCACGGCGACACCAGCGTCGACTCGCACCACGCCCTACCCCGCATTGACCATAGCCTGGCCCAGATGGAACAGGTGGGCCTCGTCCCGTTTCGGGCAGGCATCGCGGCCGGTGTCGCCCTGGTGATGACGACACATATTCTATTCCCGGCCCTCGACCCCAACCACCCCTCGACCCTCAGCCGCGCCATCCTGACCGGCCTGCTCCGCGACCGCCTCGGCTTCGAGGGCGTTGTCATCACCGACTCAATGGAGATGGCGGGCATCACCCAGAGCCGCACCCCGGCCCAGGCGTGCCTGGCAGCCTTCGCGGCCGGCGCCGACATCGTCTGCCCTTCGCACGAGCGCGAGGACCAGGCGGGAGCGTATCGGCTGATTTTGGCAGCAGTACAGCGCGGGGATATTCCGCGCGCCCGACTCGACGCGGCGGTGGGGCGGATTCTGGCGCTGAAGCGGCGGCTTGTCGCGGACGGAGGACGGAGGACCCCCCATTACGGGGGGCAGGCGGAGGACGGAGGAACCCAAGAATTGTCGGCTGTCGGGTCGGCGGCGCATTGGGCCGTGGCGCGGGAGGTGGCGGAACGGGCGGTGACGCTGGTGCGCGACGAGCAGGGCTGGCAGCGGCAGCCAGCGGGCAACACGCTGGTCATCGAGTTCGGCCAGCCGCGCTTTACGCTGGCCGAGGATGCGCCGGTATCGGGGTCTGTATTGGCGGGGGCTTTGGCCCGCTATCGCCCGGTCACGGCGTTGACGCTGAGCGTGGATACCTCGCCTGAGGACGCCGCACAGGCCATACAGGCCGGGAGCCAGGCCGATGTGATCGTGTTGGGGACGCGGGCGGCGACCCTTTACACGGGTCAGGCAGAGGTCGTACGAGCGATTCTCAAGCTGGGCAAGCCGACGGTCGTCGTGGCGCTGCGGACGCCGTATGACCTGCTCGCCTTCCCGGACGCGCCGGCCTACCTGTGCGCCTACGGCGACACCCCCGCGCCCCTGGCGGCGGCAGCACGGGTTCTGGTGGGGGACTTAGCGCCGCAGGGGACTTTGCCGGTAAGCCTGCCGGGGTTATACCCACGTGGATACGGGTTAAGGCGTCATCCTCGCCCCACATAGGGCATCTTCGTCGCCATAATCGTCATAAACTGCACATTCGAGTCCAGCGGCAGGCTCGCCATAAACACCACGGCGCGGGCCACATCCTCCACGTCCATCGTCGGCTCCGGCATGACGGTTCCATTGGCTTGCGGGACGCCCCCCTTCATGCGGGCCGTCATCTCCGTGGCCGCGTTGCCGATGTCAATCTGGCCGCAGGCGATATCGAAGGGGCGGCCGTCGAGCGCGGTGGCCTTAGTCAAGCCCGTGATAGCGTGCTTGGTGGCGGTGTAGGGCGCGGAGTTGGGGCGCGGCGCGTGTGCCGAGATGGAGCCGTTGTTGATGATGCGGCCCCCACGCGGCGTCTGCGCCTTCATGAGCCTGAAGGCTTCCTGGGTACATAGGAAGGCGCCCGTGAGATTGCAATTCACCACCGCCTGCCACTGGTCGAAGGTCAGGTCTTCGAGGGGAATGGCCGGCGCGCCTGTGCCAGCATTGTTGAACAGGAGGTCGAGCCGGCCAAAGGTGTCTCGGGTCTGGGCGAACAGGGCGCGAACTGACGCCGGATCGGCCACATCCGTCGGGACGGCCAAGGCTTGCCCACCCAACCCCTGAGCGTCCGCCACCACCTGTGCCAACGGCTCAGGACGGCGCCCGGCCAGGACAACATGATAGCCCTCGCGTAGCAGGGCCAGAGCGCAGGCTCGACCAATGCCCGACCCCGCCCCGGTGATGATGGCAACCTTGTGCAACGCGCTCATGGCGTCCCTCGCTAAACTGGATGTTGGATACGGGCTTTCATACGGGCGATGAAGTCTGCCCAGATCGGGTAGTCGCTGCCCTGCCAGACCGAGGCCCGGAAGGCGTCGGCCTGGGCTTCGGACCACCCCAGGT
>JAHCIP010000011.1 GCA_026129165.1 Anaerolineae bacterium | reverse complement strand
TGTTCTAGGTATGCTAAGCGTGCGCGGGCTAAAAGTAACTCATATAACACAACGAAGACACAGGGAGGGAGTTACGGTCCTTCTACCAGCAATTGACCGATGTATCGGTAGGCCAGGATATTATCAGACCCCCTGGCATTTGTCAAAGAGCTTGGGGCACCCACGCCGCAATTATCCATTCGGCTTCCACGAATGGCTCTCATATAAGAGAGAACTTATCTAGGACGCTCAGGGGACAGTAAACTCACGCCCAGGGGACGCTCAACTCACGCCCGGGGGACGGTCACCCCCTAGACTGGCATTCACAGTCGAATGCTAGTCTAGGAGTTTGTCCATGTCGTTCCCGTTCCGTATCGAGTTTGAGCCGCCGACCCGCGCTGACCTGCGGCGTGTCCTCCGCTCCTGGCGGGTGTGGACCCTTCTGGTGGGTGTCACCACCCTCAGTATCGGTGTCCTTCTCGTGGCGCGCCAGCACAGCCAGACGGACGCCGCCGGGACCGCGACGCTCGTCATTACCAGCGCCCCGAGCTCGGCGAGGGTCGAAGTCGACGGCCGCGGGCGCGGTGAGACGCCGACGGTCCTCCCCGTGTCCCCCGCCCCCCATCGGGTCACTCTACGGCGAGAGGGCTACGCGCCGGTGTCCTACTCCATTCAGGCGACGGCTGCCCAGACCACCACGCTGCACGCCGACCTCTGGCTCCAGACACCCCACGTCCAACGCCTGCGTCCCACCTTCCCCGGCGCCCTCATCACCCACGTCGCCTTCCTCCACGATGGCCGCGTCGCGCTGACCCTGTTCATCCCGGCGGGCGACGAGCATCAAGTGTGGGTGGTGGACGCCCAGGGTGAAACTCAGCGCGTGGGACCGCAGGATGTGCATGGCCCGCTCGCCCTCTCCAGGGACGGTGAATCCGTCGCCTATCTCGCTCAGGCTAACAGCAAAGCAGCACAGCGCGACGTGTTGGACGAGGTGTGGCTCGCGCGCCGCGGCGAACCACGTGGCGCACGCCTCTACTCCCTGCCCGCGTCAGCGGACGGTGAGAGCCTGGTTGACCTGGCCTGGGCGCCCGACGGACAAGGCCTGCTCCTGGTTGGGCGGCGGCCCGTGGCGGGCAAGGGCGTTCGCACTCGCCTGGCCTGGCTTAACCCGACGACAGGCGAGGCGAAGGACCTCGTCACCCTGCCGAGTGAGGTTCTACTCGGTAGTTACCAGTGGCAGCCGGGCGGCGAGTGGGTGGCCTTGCTCACACGCGTCGAGCAGACGGTTTCCCTGGTCCTCCTCAACGTCAAGACGGCTGACTTCCGCTACCTGGCCGACCTGACCTGGGATACCGAGGCCTTCCTGCCCCTGACCCCCGCTGCCTGGTCGCCCGATGGTAGTCGTTTGCTGTACGCCGCGCCTGTGCAAGAGCGCCCCGGTCCGAGTGGCTGGCTCTTCGGTGGCAAACCGACGCCCACGCTCTTCCTCGCCCCTCTCACACGCCCTGTCGGTCAAAGGCTCGGCGACAGCACGGGTCAGTTCCCCGCCTGGCGTGAAGATGGGCAAGTCCTCGCCTTCGCGCAAGCCAAGAGCAACGCGCCGCTGACCCTCCGCGCCGTCGAGTCGGACGGCCAGGGCCACGACCTGGGTGACATCCCCCTCAAGGTGACGGGCGACTACGCGGCCCGCTGGGACGTCGCTCACGCGCAAGCCATCCTCACGGTGCGCAATACGACTTGGGGCGCCAGCCAGCCTGACACCTGGCTCGTCCAGTGGCGGCCTGAGGAGGCGCGATGAAGGCTGCCCCGCTGCTCGTCCTGCTGGCGGGCGCGCTTGTGGCGCTCCTCCTGACAGCCTCGCCTGTTCGGGCGCAAGAGCCAGGCGTAGACCCGGCGCCGATAGCGACGGCTGAGCCGTCCCCCGCGCCCCCAAGCGGCCCAGGTGGTCTGCTGCGCCTCCTGCCCGACCCCAAGGAGTGGGTCGCCGAGGTCTTCAACCGCGTCCTCGTCAACCTGCTCCAGGGGCTGGCCGACGCCCTCCACGGCCTGGTCGGCGGTGTCCTCGGCAGCGCCCTCAACTTCATCACCCAGACCCCGCCCTCTGGCTCATACGCCAGTCCTACAGTGCAGGGCTTGTGGGGCGTCGTGCGCGTCATCGCCAACGCCGCCTTTGTCCTCGTCGCCCTGTGGGGCGGCTTCAACGTCACCCTGCGCGAGGGCCTGGGGTCGCCCTACCACGAGGCCATGGACCTCTTCCCGCGTCTCATCCTGGGCGCGCTCCTGGTCAACACCAGTCTGTCGTGGACCCAACTGGCGATTGACACCAACAATGCGCTGTGCAGCGCCGTCGGCCAGGCCAGTCTCCCGGCCTGGGAGCGCGCCAACACCGCCAGCCAGGCGCTGGTGGATGTCCTCGCCGCCCTCATTTACCTCGTCACCAGCCTGCTGCTCTTGCTCCAGGCGCTGATGCGCCTGGCCCTGGTGGACGTCCTCCTGGTCGTCTCCCCCCTCGCCCTGCTGTGCTGGACCCTCCCCCAGACGCAAGGCTGGGCGCGTCTCTGGTCGAGTACCTTCTTCGGCGCCGTCTTCACCCAATTCGTCCAGGTGCTGACCCTCAAGCTCGGCGGGTCGCTCCTGACCGAACTCACCCCTATGGCGGCCGACTCGGCGCTGCTGGCGGTTCTCCTCGGTGTCGCCGTCCTCGTCCTGACCCTCAAAGTCCCCAGCCTGATGCGCCACCACCTGGACGATGGCCTCGGCTTCGTCCGCTACTACGCCTATCGGCGCATGGCGGGCAAGTTGGAAGGCGCGGGGACACCGACACCCGCGCGACAAGGAGGGCGACCATGAAGGCAGCGGTTGTAGCGGTTCTGCTAGAGGACCTGGGGCGGGAGGCCCTCAAGGTAGGCTTCGGCCTGGTGGGGACCCTGGTGATTGCCCTGGCCTTTGTCGTCGCCAGTCTCACCACCCTGTTGTCGGCCGCGTTGGGCGCGACGCCGGCTGTGCAGCAGACACAGGCCCTGCCCGCCCCTGCCGACGACGCGGTCGTGCAACTGGCCTACGCCCAACTGGGCATGCCCTACGTCTGGGGCGGGGCCAGCCCGGCTACCAGCTTCGACTGCTCGGGCCTGGTGCAGTGGGTCTACCGCCAGGTGGGCGTCACGTTGCCCCGCACCGCTCAGCAGCAGTACAACGCCACGGCGCGGCTAGCGCCGAGCGACCTCAAGCCGGGCGACCTGGTCTTTTTCGAGCATACCTACCCAGGGGAACGCATCACCCACGTCGGCATCTACATTGGGGGCGGGCGCATGATCAACGCCCCAACCACGGGCGATGTCGTGCGCATCATGCCCATCTTCTCGGACCCGTACTGGAACGCTCACTACGCGGGCGCCGGGCGCGTCAGGCGCTAGCGCCACTTAAGTTCAACCGATAAGGAGGTCTGCTGTGGACGCGGTCAATGGTCTGTTTAACAATCTCCTCAACCTCGGCATGGGTGTGGCGGTCACGGTCAGCGCGTTCTTCCTGCTGTGGGGCGCTTTCATCTACATGAGCGCCGCCGGCAGCCCGCACCAGATGGAGCGCGGCAAGACGGCCATGGTCAACGCCCTCTTTGGGCTGGCGATTGCCCTCTCGGCGCGCACCATCGCCGCCATGATCCAGTCGGCCCTGGGTCGCTAAGGGAGGCGTCATGACAGACGAACGACATGAGATTCCCACCCATCTGAACGTCGAGGACCGCGCCTTCTACGGCCTGTCCATTCGACAGGTGATGTACCTGAGCGTCGGCTTCTCGGGCGCGTATGGCCTGTGGAACAGTTGGCTTGACGCTCCGCCAGCGGTTCGGCTGGGCCTCGCGCTGGTGGGCCTGCTGCTGGCGGCCGCGCTGGCCTTCATCCGCCCCTATGGCCGTGGCCTGGAGGACTGGGCCTTCGTCGCCCTGCGCTACCTGGCCCTCCCCAAGACAGCCGTCTGGCGGCCGTGTCTGGCCGAACGCGAGGCCGAGCGAGGCTCCGAGGGCGAGTGGGCGGAGTTGGCCCTCGACCTGGCCTGGCGCGAGGAGGCGGTATGAAGCGACGCGCTGCCGTGCAAACCGTGCATCTGAACCTGGAAGCGATTGAGGACGGCGTGGTCCGGTTGGCCGGAGGCCGCTACCGAGCCATCCTGGAGGTGGGCAGTGTGAACTTCGGCCTGGTCGGGCAGAGCGAGCGGGAGGGCATCATCGCCGGCTACGCCGCTTTCCTCAACGGCCTGACCTTCCCGGTCCAGGTACTCGTCCGCGTTCTGCCCGTGGACCTGGAAGCCTACCTGGCCGACCTCGAACTGCAGGCCCAGCAGGGTCTAACCGAGCCGCTCACCTCCCTGGCGCGTGACTATGGCCTCTTCCTGCGCCGGCTGGCCCGCCATCGCACCCTCCTGGAGCGCCGCTTCTACCTCGTCGTGCCGGCGCAGGCGGATACGAACGCCGGTGGCCCTCGCTGGCGCTTGGGGCGAGCGCACACGGGCCTCGACGGTGACGCGGCGCGGCGTCAGCTCACCTTCCGCTGTGAGGAGGTCGAGCGCCAACTGGGGCGCTGTGGGCTGATGGTGCGCCGCCTGGGAGATACCGAACTGGCCCAGCTCACCTATGCCTGCTGGTGTCCTGACCTGGCCCGCGTCCAACGCCTGCAACGTCGGCTGACGGAGTACACCGCCCTAGTGGTGGATGCCGCGACCCAGACCCCAAGGAGGTCCTAATGCCTCTACTTTCGCTACGACGCCGACAGGCTAACACACAGCCGGCCTTTGGGGCGGACGCGGACCGCTTTGCCCGTGGCGTCCACTCCCTTGCCGACCTGGTGGCGCCTGCCGCCGTGGAACTGGCGCGGACGCACGTCCGCCTCGACAGCCAGTACGTGCGCACGCTGGTCGTGGTCGGCTATCCGCGCACTGTCAGCCCCGGCTGGCTCAGCCCGCTCATCGACTTCGAGGAGCCGCTGGAGATCAGCCTGCACGCCTACCCCCTGGAGACGGGTCAGATGGTGACGGCCCTCAGCCACAAGATGGTCCAACTCCACTCCTCGCGGCTGTTGGCGGCGCGTGGTGGCCGGATTGCCGACCCCGAACGCGAAGTGGCCTACGAGGACGCCGAACGCCTCCGCGATGCGCTGCAACGCGGCGAGGAGAAGGTCTTCTCGGTCAGCCTCTACATCCTGCTGCGCGCCACCTCCCTGCCCGCCCTCGACCTCTTGACGCGGCGCGTGGAGGTGACCCTGGATGGCATGCTCGCCCACTCGCGCGTCGCCGTCCTGGAGCAGGATAGCGGGTTCCACGCCTGTCTGCCCGAAGGCCAGGATCAACTGCTCGTCTACCGCAACCTGGACACCAGTTCGCTGGCGACGATGTTCCCCTTCTCGTCCAGCACGCTGACCATGGAGCGCGGCGTCCTCTACGGCATCGCGCGGCACAACCACTCGCCCGTCATCCTCGACCCCTTCGACGACAGCCTGGAGAACGCCAACGCCGTGGTCTTCGCCAAGTCGGGGGCGGGCAAGAGCTACTTCACCAAGCTCATGGCGCTGCGCAACCTCCTGCTGGGCGTTGACTTCCTGGTGATTGACCCCGAAGACGAGTACCGCGCGCTGTGCGAAGCCGTCGGCGGACAATACATCCGCCTGGCCGGTTCGTCGGCGCAGCATCTCAACCCCTTCGACCTGCCGCCCGCGACGGGGGACGAGGACGGCCGCGACCCCCTGGCGGAGCAGGTGGCGGCGCTGCTGGGGCTGTTGGAGATCATGCTGGCCGAGCCAGGCCGGCCCCTCAGCGCGCAGGAGCGCGCGGTTCTCGACCAGGCGCTGTACCAGACCTACGCCTCGGCCGGCATCACGAGTGACCCCCAGACCCACACCCAGCCGGCGCCCCTGCTCAGGGACCTCCATAGGGTCCTCGCCTGGGCGCCGGGCGACACGGCGGCCAGCCTCGCCGCGCGTCTCCGTCGTTACGTCGAGGGGTCCCTGGCCGGTCTCTTCTCGGCGCCCACCAATGTCGCCCTTGACCGCCGCCTGGTGGTGTTCAATGTCCAGGCGCTCGAACCCGAATTGCGGCCGCTCGGCATCCACCTCATCGCCAGTTTTGTCTGGAACGGGGTGCGCCGCCAACGTCGTCCCCGTCTGCTCATCATTGACGAAGCCTGGAGTTTGATGCAGTACCCCGAAGGCGGGGCCTTCCTGTCAAGCATGGCGCGCCGCGCCCGTAAGTACTACCTCGGCCTGGTGACTATCACCCAGGATGTGGCCGACTTCCTCGGCAGCGACCACGGGCGGACGGTGCTGACCAACGCCGCCCTCAAGTTCCTCATGAAGCAGGACAGCGCGACCATCGAGCCGGTCGTGGCGGCCTTCCAACTGTCGCCGGAGGAACGCCAGTTTCTGCTGGCTGCGGGCAAGGGCGAGGGGCTGTTCTTCGCGCGGGGCAGCCACGTGGCGCTCAAGGTCGAGGCCAGCCCGATGGAGCATCGCCTGGCGACGACCGCGCCGCGCGAGTTGGCGCAACTAGCCAGGGAAGCAGGGGTACCGCTGGATAGGGAGGCGGAAGGTCAAGGGCCTCCGCAGCCAGCGCGTCGGCGGCCACCCACCGGGCGCAACGGAAGGGAGGCATCGTGAGCGCTCCCGCCTCGCGTTACGATGTCGCCGCCTTGCGGCGCGACTACCCCCTGGTCAACGTCATTGCGGCCAGCGGAGTGGCGTTGCAGCCCGCCGGGCCAGGTCGCCACAAGGGCTTGTGTCCGTTCCACGACGACCGCCGCCCCAGTCTCGTGGTCTACGCGGATGACCAGCACTTCCACTGCTTCGCCTGTGGGGCGCATGGCGATGTCATTGACTTCGTCCGCCACCGCTTCGATCTCGGTTTCGCCGAGGCGTGCGCCTGGCTCGCGGGGCAGCCACCCCACGCGGAGCAGCCGAGGGTGAACCCCGTGACCGCACCCAGGGAACGCCGCTGGGACCGGCTGACGCTGGAAGAGCAAATCGTCATGAACACGGCGGGGGCGCTCTACCACCACCTCCTGTGGCGCGAGCCGCGCGCCCTGGCCTACGTCCGGGAGCGGGGCATCCCCGACTGGGTCATCCGCGAGTGCGCCCTGGGCTATGCCGACGGACACTCGCTGGAGGGCTTCCTGCGCCGCCGTTCGGGCTTGCGTCTGGCAGAGCGGCTGGGGCTGCTGCGACGCCCTCCTGAGCCGAACGGAACGAGTCGCCTCCGCGAGTTCCTGGCAGGGCGCATCGTGATTCCCGAACTGCGCGGCGGCCAGTGCCTCTGGTTCATCGGTCGCTGCCTGGCGGATGAGCCTGACAAGCCCAAGTACCTGGCGCTGCCGGGCGAGCGGCCTGTCCTGGGCTTCACGCGAGCGGCGGGTCAGCGCGAGGTCTTTCTGTGCGAGGGTGCCTTTGACTACCTCACCGCCGTCAGTTGGAAGCTGGCCGCCTTCAGCCCGTGCGGGACACGCCTGCCCGCCGACCGCCTGGGCTTCCTCGCCCGCGCCCAGGTGGTCTACGGCGTCCTGGATGGTGACGCGGCCGGGGAGCAGGGGAGCGCCCGCTTTGGGGAGCAACTGGGTCAGCGCTGGCAGCCGCTCACATTGCCAGAGGGGTGTGACCTCAACGACCTGGGCCGACAGGCCGATGGACGGGCCGCCTTCTTCCGCCTGCTCGACCAGGCGCGGCAGGCGCGGCGAGAGGAGGGTAGGCATGAACGCCAGTCTGCCGCTGGCTGAGCCGGCAGTCAATGGGGAACGCAGTCGGTTGCGGACCGCTGTCCTGCACTACGGCGGCTTGCTGGGCTGGTCGGTGGCCGACGTCATGGCCTTTACCGAGGCGCTCACCAACCGCCGCTGGCGCGACTGTGGCTGTCCCGAGTTCCTGGCCGTGCTGGACGAGTACCTGGCGATCATGCAGGTCATCCAGGTCAAGCGCGACCGCGGTGCCGCTTCCAAACAGGAGGTCAACCATGCGTCTCGCTCTTAAGCGCCGTGAGGAGCCGACCCCGGCGCAAGAACTGGTCGAGGTCGTCACGCCCCGCACCAACACGGCGACGCTGACTGCCGCCGAGAACCTCCTGGCCGCCATCTCGCTGGCCGAACCCTTCAGCCTGGAGATTGCCGCCACTGCCCAGGCGCGTTGGTTCCTGGCCCGCTCGGTGAGCGACGCCATGCGGAGCCATCTGACGGCGCAGTTGGGCGCGGCCTACCCCCAGGCCGAGATCCGCCCGCTCGACCTGGCGCGCTACCCCGGTCTCGACCCGGCCCTCAAGCGCGTCGACGAGCAGGTCGCCGCCTGCACCCTGGTCCTACGCGCCCCGCCCTACCTGCCGCTGCGCACCTTCCGCGACCTGGACCTAACCGACAGGGCCAGCCAAGCGGACCCGGTGCTAGGCCTGCTCGGCGCCCTGACCGACCTACCCGACGGCTGGCGCTCCCTGGCTCAGCTCGTCTTGCGGCCTGCGCCGGATACCTGGTGCGACGGCTATCTGCGCCTGGCCGTCGAGCACCCGCTGGCCGCGGAGCGCGCCGCCGGCCACGCTGACACCTCGCTCACGAGTGTCTTCTTGCTGGCCGGTCTGCTCCTGGCGGCTAGCCTCGGCTTTCAAGGCTATCAATGGTACCTCGCCCGCGATTGGTTCCATCTCGGCGGCCTCATCGGTGGCCTGGCCCTAGCGGTGCCGTCCCTGCTCTGGCTGATGCGCCGCCTGGGACGACGCCAAGTCTACGACATGCGCCTGGTCCAGGAGAAGGTGAGCCGCATTGCGTATGTGACGGAGTTGCGGCTGGCGGTGTTCGCGCCGCTGGACGTGCCTGGCGCCGACATCAAAGCGCACCTGGCGCGGCTGACGACGGCCTACCGCCAGTTCAACCTGGCCGCCGGTAACGGCCTCCTGCCTCGGCCCTGTGACCTCAGAGAGCGAGATCTACGCGCCCTGACGCCGCTCTCGCCCGCCCGGACGTTGCCCATCCTCAACACGCGCGAACTCGCCGGTCTCTGGCGCCTGCCCCAGGCCCAGGCCGACGTCCCCCTCGTCGAACGGACGACGGCGCGGCGCTGGCTCCCCTTGCCCTCGACGGTGTCGCGCGGCTGCCGCATCGGCGTCTCGACGCACCAGGGCCACACTGTCCCCGTCGCCCTCCCGGACGACCTGCTCCGCCGCCACCTACTGTTGGTGGCCAAGACGCGGCGGGGCAAGTCTTCGCTCCTGCTCCAGCTGGCGCGTTACCTCATGACTAGACCGACGCTGGGCATGGAACGCCCTGCTCTCATCCTGGTGGACCCCCACCACGACCTGGCCCAGGCGACTCTTGGGCTTGTGCCGCCCGACCGCCGCGACGCCGTGGTCTACCTGGATGCAGGCCAACTTGCTCGCCCCTTCGGCTTGAACCTGCTGGACACCGGCCTCGGCTGGGACCGCGACAAGGCCGTCGCCAACACCCTGTCCATCTTTCGCCGCGAGTTCGACCGCTTCTGGGGACCGCGCATGGAGGACGCCTTCCGCTTCGCGCTCCTCACCCTATTTGAGGCCAACCAGGCCATCTGCCAGGCTGACCCGACGGGGCGGAGCCGCCAGCACACCCTGCTGGCCGTGCCGGCCTTGCTCAACCAGTCGCCTTTTCGTGGCACGGTCCTGTCCCTGGTGACCGACCCGGTCGTCAAGGCCTGGTGGACCGGCTACTTTGACCAACTCGACCGGCGGCTGCAGACCGAGATCATCAACCCGGTGCAGACCAAGGTCCAGCGCTTCGCGGGCAGCCTGGCCGCTCGGCTCGTCGTGGGCCAACCCTGTTCGACGGTCAATCCCGCCGCGTGGGTGCAGAGCGGCTCGATTGTCATTGTCAATACCGCCAAGGGGAGGGTGGGTGAGGATACGGCGGCCCTGATTGGCGGGACGCTGCTCAACCTGGTGGCCCTGGCGGTCGGGGAGCAGGCGAACCTGGCTGAGGGTCGGCGACGGCCGGTGAAGCTGATCGTGGACGAGTTCCATACTATGCCGGGCGCGGACTACGAAGCCATTTTGGCCGAGCTGGCCAAGTACGGCGCCAACCTGGTCCTGGCGACGCAAAGCCTGACGCGGCTCGAAGCACTGGACCGCGAGCAGGGACGCAGCTTGCGGGCGATGGTCTTTGCCAACCTGGATGGCCTGTTTGCCTTTCACACCAGCGCAGAGGATGCCCGCTACCTGGCGCCAGAGCTAGGCGGCGCGGTGGATGTCCAGGACCTGGTAGAACTGGGTGACTATCAGTGCTACGCCCGGCTCTCGGTGGGCGGGGAGCGGCTGCCAACCTTCTCGGTCCGCCTGGACCCCCCGCCCGCGAGTGACCTGGCCCTCCAGGCGACCCTGGCCGCCGCCTCCGCCCAACAGTATGGCCGCGAGCGCAGCCTGGTCGAGGCCGAGATTCAGGCAGCCATGACGCGCGTGGACCTGGCGCGCGAGGAGGAGCGGAATTCGCAACAAACAGGTAAAGATGGGCCGGTCGTCAACCGAGACGCCGAGCCGCGGGGCGAGGCACAGGTCCAGCCACAGCCTGAGCCGTCGAAAGGGCGGAGTGAACACCGCAAGCCCAAGCCGAAGCCCCACCAGGCGTCGCTGCCGCAACTCGTGGTCGAGGCGCAACCGCTCGACGAGACCGGTGAGGAGGGTACGACAGAAGGGGAGGATGTATGACACGTCGGGTTTCGTGGCGCGACGCTGAAGCGGCGGCGAAGTCTCTGAGCGATGCCGACCGGAGGCTGCTCTTGTTGCTGGTCCGTCTGCCATTCTCGTCGGTCAAGCTCCTGGCGCAACTGAATGGGCTGAGTGGAGCCGCGAGCGTCTACCGCACCTTGAACCGCCTGCGCGAGACGGGGGCAGTTGGGGCGCTGCAATCGCCTTTTCGCTCGGGTCACACCGCGTCCTTGCTCTACCTCACCGACCTGGGCTTAGCGACGCTGGCCGTGGCCGAGGGCGTCGAACCGAGGGGCCTGGCGCGACGCGCTCGGATCCGAGGCCAGGACTTACTCGACCTCTTCCCTGGCCTGCCCCACCTCGTCGCCTGCTACGAACTTCTGAGCGCCCTGGCCGCTTCGCAGGCAGGCCAGCCGGACCTGCTGGCCTGGGAACGCCCTTGGAGGCGACGCTACCGCCCAGGGACCGCGAAGAGCCTCAGCCGCGTCGAGGTTCCCGCCTACGCCGCCTTCGCCTGGGGCGCTCTCAGCGCGGAGTACCTCCTCATCCCAGACCTGGGCCTGGTCGCGCTGAACACCTATCGCCCGTTGCTCAACCGCTTGCTGGCCTGGCGACGCGCCCAGGCCGGTCGGCTGCCCCCGCTTCTCGTAGCGGCCCCGCATGCAGGCCGTGTCGAGGGTTGGCGCTGGCTCCTGAAAGATGTGAGCCGTGGCCAACGCGAAGCCGTCCTGACCGTGGTGGTTACGACGTGGGACCAGGTTCACACAGGTAAGCTCGACGTGTCCCCTTGCAGCGGTCAGCGCCGCCTCCAGGCGGAGGGGTTGGTCCAGCGTCTACAGGCGCCGGCCATCCAACCACGCCCAAGTGGGCGACCAATCCCGGGGCTTGTCGATGGGAGGCTGGCAGCGGGAGCGAAGGGGGCAGGGCAGAGGCGGGGCGGCATCGCGCGTGAGCTGACGGCGACTGATCGGTCACTCCTGGACTTCTTGGGTCGGCATCCGTTCCTGTCTGCCTTAGACATCGCAACGGTGATGAACTGGAGCCTGACCTGGGCGACGACTCGCCTGGATCGCCTGCTGACCCTGGAGTTACTGCGCTACGTCGAACGAGAAGAGGTAGGTGAGGAGGTCGCCGCTGCGGGGCTAGTGGAGTTGACGGCGGCGGGCGTGGTCTTGGCCGCTGCTCACCAGGGGCTATCGGTCAGCGCTGCCATTCGTCATACCGGCCTGGTTGGAGGTGGGGCTGACCATCCCTTCGGCTCACGGGCGAACTTGGTGCAGAACTTCGCGCATACGTGGGGCGTCCATGCGCTCTTCATGGGTCTCTACCGCACCGCTCAACGGTTTAGGGCGAGAGGCAGTAATGATGCTGTCGTGGAGTGGTGGAACGCAGCCACGTGCGCTGAGCGCATGATCCGCCCCGATGCCTATGGCGTCTACCGCCATGCCGGCGTCTCGTTCGGCTTCTTCCTTGAGTATGACCGAGGCACCATGAACACGCGCGACTACCGCGCCAAGTTCAGTCGTTACTACACCTACCGCGACCGCTACCTCTTCAAGCGCCAGTACACAGGCATGCCGACGATTCTGGTAGTCACAACAGACCCTACAGTGGAAAACCGTATCGCTCACGCCGCGTACACGGTAGGGGTTGGACGAAAGCCGCCGCTCCATATTCTGTTAACTTGCGAGTGGCGCATTCACGATCCCCACAATCCCTCCGCTCTACTAGGGCGCATCTGGCGGAAGCCAGTTCCCTACTGTGATGAGCGGGAGTTCCTGAGCCAGATCTGGGCGACGGAACGCGGGGAGCGGCAGGGAAACGCACGCGAAGTAACCGGGCGTTAGCGAGAGTGAATAGAGGTGCCATGACTCCATCTGTCGATCTTGATCGTGAGCAAAGGGCAGGGACACCCGTACCGGGTTTTACCGGCTGGGCTCCCTCAGACACATTGCGACGCCAGCTCTTCATTCGCTGCCTCGCCAAGATGGTGCGGA
This sequence comes from Anaerolineae bacterium, assembly GCA_026129165.1. Classification (GTDB taxonomy): domain Bacteria; phylum Chloroflexota; class Anaerolineae; order Epilineales; family JAHCIE01; genus JAHCIE01. The sequence goes on along the minus strand of JAHCIP010000011.1, from coordinate 28,578 downwards.
TTGCCTTGGAAGAGGAACTAACTAAAGGTTGCGAAGTGGAGGACCACAAGGCCGAGGAAAGTTGTGCGGCTCAAAACCAAGTGACGACAGAGAACTTTAATAATTAAAGCTACTTGACAAGGAGCCGGAGGAATGCTACAATACATGAAACAATGGACAGCGGAGGGCACCACTGCGCCAACAGTGTGCCCCCCTGACCCGCTCGCTGGTCGAAGCAGTGAGGGGCTGACGTGATAGTATCACGGTTGTTGACGGCAGTCAACCAGCCTCGTGCTGGACTGCCGTCTTTTTTTGTTCTCGGTGACTGAACCTGCATCCACTATTAATGGCGCTCGCCACTCGATACATATCAGTGTCTATAGGTCAGACCCGAGAGGATGCCAGTCGTAGGAGAATGGATAATGAAACCACCAACTCCCCAGTTGCCACCTGAGACAGCTGACCTCGTCAATGGCAATCGTCGCTTTCGCCCCAGGGGAGCGAACAACGCCAATCCCGCCGACTTGGTTGCTCTCCCCTGCCTACGACTGGCCTTCGTTTACCAACGCTTATCTTCATACGAACAGGTACGCAAAAGTATCTACTCGATCCAGATGCAAGACGCTCTAGCGGATCTGGCGCGGGAAGAAGGGTATCCTGAAGAACTGGTCTATGTAGAGCGCCGCGACCTGGGTATTTCGGGGACTACTGGTCGTGAGGAACGTGAGGGGTTAGCCTATCTCATTGAACTTATCGAGCAAGACCGTGTTGAAGCTATCTACGTCATCCACGTCTCACGCCTCTTCCGCGATCAGACATTGATCGATGGTCTAGCCTTTGGCGAGTTGTGCAAGAAACATAACGTGGTCATCGTTATGCCCACTGTACGCCTCAACCTCCGCGACAAGATGCACATGCGTTTGTATCGAATTGAACTGGAGCGGTCGGCCGACGAACTGGATCTCCTCCGCGCCAGGCTTCTAGGAGCGCGTGATTTCAAAGCTCGCCAAGGTCTCTACGCGGGCGGCAGCATCGCTCCGGGCTACATTCTCAATGTTAAACAGGGTACTGAAGGTTATGGTAAGATTACGCCATACGAACCACACGCGGAGCTTATTCGCGTTGTTTTCAGGCAGTTTGTGGAAGGTGGCGGCAGTTGGATGTCAGTCGTCCACTACTGTAGGCAGAATGATCTGTTCTTCCCTCCATTCCCAGATGAGATTCAGGATTTCCTCCGGGGACGTCACAGTTTCCTCAATAGCCGTTTGACGTCCAAGGGCTATCCGGTAACTCCAGGCAAGCTGAAAAACATTATCTCCAATCCGGTCTACATTGGCTGGTGCGTCTTTGCCGGTCAGGTAGTCAGCACCAGCAATCATCCGCCGATTGTCGACGAGGATCTGTTCTGGGAGGCACAACGCTTACGCGTTCAGGTGCGGCGTCACGGCAAGGCCGCTGAACGCTCGCCTCATATGCTGCAACACTTGCTCTATTGCGACAATCACGATGGGGAACTCTTCTATATTTCACCTGCTTCGCATGACGGTCCACGTGGGCCAGTACAATACACTTGCACGACAACTTTCTACAATCAGATTGATGACACCTCCTGTTTCGCATCGGCTGACTACGTGATCGAGGATCCGATCAGGGAGTTAGTGATTAGCCGATGCGAACTCGCCCAGTATGCCGAGCCAGTGCTCAGTTATCTCGAAACAGAACTGGAAGAGAACAAGTCTCGCGCTGATAGCTACAAGCGTGACTACGCTCGATTGACGGCACAGATCGAGCGCCTGAAACACGACCTTGACTTCGTTGACACGCCCTTCCAGCGTAAGGCTATCTGGGAGGAGATTGAGGCTAAGACATCGCAGCGCGAAGCCTTATCTCATGTGGAGAACCACCCTGTTGGACGAGTGATTTCCGCGGCGGACGTACAGAACGTGCGCGCCTGTCTTGCGCGCATTAAAGATAGATGGGATAGCTTTCCCAATGACATCAAGAACGAGTTTTTGCGCCTCGTTCTGCAGAAAATCATCCTCCGACACGATGAATACACGATCACCGCGCGGGTTATCTGGCAGACGGGCCGAGAGGACCGAATACGCATATGGCGACCTCGACCAAATGCCACGAATGTCTGGACCGCCGAAGAGGATGCGATAATCAGGGAACATTACCCCAGTACGCCACAGGAAGAGGTGCTAAAGTTGCTCGACGGACGGACTTGGCTGGCAATCAAGCACCGGGCTAGGGGCCTTGGGGTATGTAGGGAGCGCAAGGCTGTTCGATACCGGGTAGCGTACCCGAACTCGCGAAAGCCATGGACAGCCGAAGACGATGCCCTTCTAAAGCGCTACTACGAGGGCGAGATTAGCAAGGCGGAATGCATGACTACTCTCGCCAGATCTTGGGGCGCTGTCTTGCGCCGTGGGGAGTCAATGGGCTTAGAGTGGAAGCCGCGACATGCATTTCGCAAGTTCCTTCGCTGGGAGGTCCTCGAAGGGGAAGACGAAGAGCCTTCTTCTTTTACAGACCATATCGGGTCAACAGGCGACAATGACGGGCCTACAAGTGCGGGTTCTCGGTAGTCGAGCCGATGAGGATGAGCGTACCGTCTTCGACATGAGGCAACAGCGCGTCCTGCTGGGCTTTGTTGAAGCGGTGGATTTCGTCGACCAGCAGGATAGTGCGCTGGCCGTACATTCCGCGCCGTTCCTTGGCTTCACCGACGATACGGCGAATATCCGCCACGCCGGCCATGACGGCGTTGAGCATCTCGAAGTGGGACTGGGTGGTGTTGGCGATGATGGACGCGAGCGTCGTCTTGCCGGAGCCAGGCGGCCCCCACAGGATGATGGAGCTGAACAGGCGGTCGGCCTCGATGGCGCGGCGCAGGAGCTTGCCCGGCCCTACAATGGAGTGCTGCCCGACGAACTCATCCAGGGTGCGCGGCCGCATTCGCGCGGCTAGTGGGGCTTCCTGCGCGGTCCGCGTTTGCCGCGCCTGCTCAAACAGATCCACAGGGGCTTTCTTCGCCACGGTCCTTCTCCTCTAGTCAATGTCCTTCGCATCCACGATGAGGCCACTATGAATTGTAACCTGATTGGACGGGACCGCAAGCGGGGGATAAAGGGATAAATAAAGAGATCTGACAGGTCTTGAAGACCTGTCAGATCTACTATGTCAGTTATGCGGTTTACTTGACGCGCTGGAGGCGCCCCGCTGGCTTGGAGAGGGCGACAACGCCGAGGACATCGAACAATAGGGCATCTAGGCCGCTGGTATCCAGGTCGGTGTCGGGCGTTGGCAAAGAGGCCGTGTAGTCCACCGGCTTCATCGGGGCCGGGCGGCGAGTCGGGTGGGAGTTCTTCAAGATATGCATGGCTTGCCTTTCGTGATAAAGACGAGCGAAACAGGGCTTACTATACAACAGTCTAGATTATAGGGCAAATGGGAAGCGCGTGTGTGTAGATTTCACTACGCCTAGTGGTGACGCGGATATGATAATGGGTCTTGAGTACCCTCATGCGATTGCCGCCCGCGACAGCCATATCTGGTCGTGCAATCAGCGATTGATCTCGATCAGAAGAACCCAGGCAGTTACCACGGCGGTCACGAAGGAAGCAATGATACCGGGAACCATCCAGTAAAGTCCATCGGCTCCACGCAGCAGTATAACCACGCCCGATAGGATGTAGGGAACCGTAGCCACCTGTGAGAAGACCATCGAACGCACAAATCGCGGGCGCCACTGTGCGTCGACCTTCGGTAAGTTACGGAGTTGCACAATCAGTATAGTAAGCCAGAAAACAACCCCCGCTACCAGCACTTCCGTACCGACCACCCAAGTCGGCTGGCCGGGTACTAGGGCTAGTGTTGAAATGACGAGAACGGCCAACAGGAGTAGAAGAGCTTCCAGGGCGGGTTCCTCAAGGCCTTCCACACTCAGCACTCTACTAAGGTTGATGGATACCCCAACAAAAATCAGCCCAGCTAGTGCCGCCGCAGCCCCAATCTCGGCAACGAATAAGCTCTCCCAGCCTGGCATAACGCTCTACTCCACTTTGGAAACCGGACGCGGAATGAGGGGGGCTTCACCGCTAAGAGTGGGCTGAACCACAAGAGGAGCGGCGGCCGGAGCGGCGGGCGCGGGCTGGAGGTGGTCGAACACGATCTTGACGGCGGCAGCAACGGGCACGGCGAGCAAGGCGCCCAGGATGCCCCCCAGCGACTCACCGGCCAGGACGGCGAACAGGGTGATGACGGGGTGGAGGTGGACGGCCTTGCCCACGACATTGGGCATCACCACCTGGTCCTCGACCTGTCTCAGAACGGTATAGAAGGCCACGACCAGCAGCGCCAGGTGCAGCCCGCCCTGGCCCACCGCCACGACGGCGGCGATACCGCCGGCCAGCACCGGCCCCAGCAGGGGGATAATCTCCAGGAAGCCGGTCGCAATGGAGATGAGCAGCGAGTAGTGCAGGTGGAAGACAAAGCGCAGGAATACCCAGGTCGCCAGCGACATCAGGCCGATGAGGAATAGCTGGCCGCGCACGTAGCGTCCCAGGGTGCGGTGGATGTCGCCCGCGATGACCTCAAACCGTTCCGCCTGTTCGGGCGGGACAAAGCGGCGCATAAGCTGGCCCAGGCGTTCCCAGTCCAGCAGCAGGTAGAACAGAATCACCAGCGTCAGGAAACCCTTGAGGACGGTGGACAGAGCGCGCTCCGCGAGCCGTAGCGCGTCCCCTGGCTCGCGGAGCGACTCGGCGATGCGGGCTGAGGCGGCCTCGGCCAGGGGTTCCGGACGCAACTCCACGCTCAGCACCCGGATGCCCTCTGGGCCGAGGACTTGCTCCAGGCTGCTCTGGATCAACTCGGTGCGGTTGCGGGTCAACGCCTCGCTCTGGCGGCTGAGGGGACGCTCCAGGAACATGACCAGCGAGGCGAGGCTCGCCAGGATGATGAGGTATAGCCCCAGTACGATAAAGAGACGGCGTGTGCGTAGCCGCGTCGCCAGGGCGTCCACGCCAGGGGCCAGGATATAGGCCAGGCCGATGGCGAGGACAAACGGGGGCAAAATTCCGCGCACGACATAGAGCAGGGCCAGTGCGGCGAGCGCAGCCCACCAGCGCGACAGCTTCATCCCTCACCTCCTCCATCCCCCGGCGGAGGCGTCGGCTGCGGGTTGTCCCAGCCGCCTGACCGGGCAATGAGCTTATCGGCCTCCGCTGGCCCCCAACTCCCCGACGTATACTCGTACAACGGCAGGTCAGCCTTCAGGACGGGTTCCACGACCCGCCACGCAGCCTCGACGCCGTCCTGACGGGTGAAGAGGGTCGGATCGCCGCGCAAGGCGTCGCCCAGTAGCCGTTGATAGGGCGGTTTCGCTTCGGGCCAATGCTGTCGCGCTATCAACTCTATTTCAGGGCCGACCATCTGTTCGCCTGGCGTCTTGGTTCGCGCCCCCAGCCCGATGAGGACATCGGGACTGAGGCGGAAGCGGAGGTGGTTGGGGTCATCCGGCTCCAGTTTACCGAAGACGGCCTGGGGGGGGCGCTTGAGTTCGACCATCACTTCGGTGGTCGTGGTGGCGAGACATTTGCCCGCGCGGATATAGAACGGCACGCCCGCCCAGCGCCAGTTGTCAATGTAGAGCTTGAGGGCGGCGAAGGTCTCTACTTTCGAGTCAGGGGCGACGCCGTCTTCCTGGCGGTAGCCCTGATACTGGCCTCGAATGACGTTCTGCGGTTCCAGGGGGCGAATGGCCTTGAGCAGGACGACCTTTTGGTCGCGCATCGCCTCGACGTCCTGGCGCGAGGGCGCTTCCATCGCCAGCAGGGCCGTCACCTGAAGCATGTGGTTCTGGACCACGTCGCGAATGGCCCCCACCTCTTCGTAGAAGCGACCCCGGCCCATGACGCCGAACTCCTCGGCCATGGTGATCTGGACATTGGCGACGAAGTTGCGATTCCAGATGGGTTCCAGAAAGGTGTTGGCGAAGCGGAAGAAGAGCAGGTTCAGGACCGGTTCCTTGCCCAGGTAGTGGTCAATGCGGAAGATGGCGGACTCGGGGAAATATTGGTGGAGCGTCTTGTTAAGCGCCTGGGCGCTTTCGAGGTCGCGGCCAAAGGGCTTCTCGACGACGACGCGCGCTCCGTCTAGGCAGGCGTACTGCGACAGCCCTTGCGCGACCGTCTCGAACATGCTGGGAGGAATCGCCAGGTAGTGCAGGGGGCGTTGGGCGGCGCCCAACGCGGAGCGGAGTTGTTTATAGGTTTCAGGGTCGCGGTAGTCACCGTCAATATACTGTAGCCGCTCGCACAGTTGTGCAAATACGGCTTCGTCAATGCCGCCGTGCTTCTCCAGGCTGTCTCGCGCCCGCGCCCGAAATTGCGCCAGGTCCCAGCCCGACTTCGCCACGCCGATCACTGGCATGTCCAGCCGGCCGGCGCGGGTCAACCCCTGCAGCGCGGGAAAAATCTGCTTGTAGGCCAGGTCGCCCGTCGCGCCAAAAAATACCAGGGCATCGGAATAGGTCTTCTCCATGCTGTGCCTCCTTCAACCTCGCTCTCCTATCATCATAGTCCCGAATGTATTCTCTGCCAACTCCCCACCGTGGTAGAGCATAAGCTGTTCCAGGCGCGAGTGAGCGCGCTTGCCCCTCTCTCCCCTTTGTGGCATAATCCTGCCCCAGGTTCACTACCCACCCCATCCGACTACCCACTACCCACCAGCCAGCCGGCGTATTGCCCCCAGGAGCCAGCCATGCGTATCACGAACCTCAAGCTTACCCCCGTCGCTGTCCCCGATCCACCGCTCCGCAACTCGTGGGGCGTCCACGCGCCCTATGCGCTGCGAATTATCCTCGAACTGGAGACCGACGAGGGCGTCACGGGACTGTCGGAGGCCAATGGCGGCGCGGCCCTCCTGGGCGAACTGGTGGCGGCGGGCAAGGCGGCTGAGGGGGAGACCCCCTGGCACCTGGAACGGCTGCGGGTCAAGCTGCGCGGCCTCCCACGCGCCTGGTCGGCCCTGGAGGTGGCCTGCCTGGACGCCTGCGCCCGTTCCATCGGCCGGCCCGTCTACGATCTGTTGGGCGGGCTGGTGCGGCCCCGCGTCCCCTTCGCCAGCTATCTGTTCTACAAGTATGAGGGCGAGAACGACCGCTGGGGCGATGTCAACACGCCCGAAGCGATGGTGGGGGAGGCGCGGCGCTTCCGCGAGGAGTACGGGTTTACGACGCACAAGCTCAAGGGGGGCGTCCTGCCGCCGGACGAGGAGGTCGAGACCATGCGCCTGCTGCGGGAAGCGTTCCCCCACGACCGGCTGCGCATTGACCCCAACGCCATCTGGTCCGTCGAGACGAGCATCCGCGTCGCCAAGGCCCTTGAGCCCCTGGACATCGAGTACCTGGAGGACCCGACGCACGGTCTGGCCGGCATGGCCGCCGTCGCGCGCCAGACCCATATTCCCCTCAGCACCAACATGGTCGTCAACGATATGGCTGACCTGCCCATGGCCGTCGAGATGCGCGCCGTCCAGGTCATCCTGTGTGACCACCACTACTGGGGCGGGCTGACGGGCTGCAAGCGGCTGGCCTCGGTGTGCGAGAGCTTCCACCTGGGCCTATCCATGCACAGCAACAACCACCTGGGCATCACCTTGGCCGCCATGGTCCATCTGGCCGCTACGACGCCCCATCTGATCTACGCCTGCGATACCCACTACCCCTGGCAGGAGGAGGATGTCATCGTTGGCGGCAAGCTCCGCTTCGAGGATGGCTCCCTGACGCCGCCCGCCGGGCCGGGCCTGGGCGTCGAGCTTGACCGCGACCAACTCGCCAAGCTGCACGAGAACTTCCAGCGTATGGCGACGCGCAACCGCGACGACAGCGCCGAGATGCTCAAGCGCGACCCGTACTATCTGCCGTTCCGGCCCCGGTGGTAGGGACGACGGAAGACGAAGGACCAAGGACAAAGGATCGAGGGCGGAGAAGCTCATCTTCAATCCTTAATCCCCAATCCTTAATCCTTGATCTCGCGCACCAGGGCGAGCACGCAAAAACCGGCCACACCCAGTGTGACCAGGGCCGCCTGGAGGGAGAATAGTTCGGCCAGCCAGCCGATGAGGGGTGGGGCGACGACGAAGCTGGCGTAGACGGCGGCTAGCATCGCGCCAGCCAGCGCCCCGCTCTGGCCGGGCGCCAGGCGCGCTCCGGCGGTGAGGACCGTCGGCACGACGCCAGCGACCGCGACACCCAGCAGGATAAAACCGAGGACGGCCAGCCACAGGCCGCCGGGGGCCAGGAGTAGTGCCGTCGTCAGGACGAGGCCCAGGCCGGAGACGGTGAGGGAGGCCCGCGCTCCCCAGCGCGCCACCAGCGGCGCATTGAACAGCCGTCCCAGCATCATGGCTCCATTAAGCAGGGCAAAGGTCGCGCCGCCGAGTACGGCATCGGCCCCGCGCTCGCGCAGCAGAATCACCGACCACAGATTGGCGACACTCTCACCCACCGAGCCGAGCAAGGCGATGAGGGCCAACGCGATAAGGACGCGGCGGCTGAACAGCAGGCGCACCGTCGAACCCAGGTTGTCGGACTGCGTACCCCCCTCATCCCCCTGTACACGGGAGGAGCCAGAGGGGGGCGACGGGATGATGGGAGGTACTGTCTCGGTGGGCGGGAAGCGTATGGGCAGCGTGACCAGGGCGAGAAGGCCGGCGACCCCCGCCACCAGCGTCAGGACCTGGGGATAGGTCCAGCCCAGCCCCAGCAGCGCGCCGGCAGCCACCCCACCGACCACGGCGCCGGCGCTGTAACCCGCGTGCAGCCCGTTGAGGACATGCCGCCGCTGTGCGTGCTCCCAGTCAAGGGCCGCGCCGTTCATACCGATCTCGAACAGGCCGTTGCCGATGCCGACGAGGACAAGGGCGCCTATCAGCCCAGCCAGGCTGGCGCTCCAGCCCAGCGCGAGCGACCCCAGGCCCAGACCTATCAGGCTCGCCACGGCGAGACGCCGCGTGCCCACGCGGGCCGCCAGCCGCCCGCCCAATAGCAGCAGGCTAATGGATACCAGCGGGGCTACCAGTTGCGCTGTGCCAAAGATGCCAGAGGTCAGTGCCAGGCGGTGCATGGCCTCGGCCCAGACCACGCCCTGCGTCCCAATCGTCATGCCCAAGAGGGCGAAATTGGCGGCCAGCATCGCCAGCGCCAGCCCTGGCCGCCAGGCCCGGTCCGTGGCCGTCTCGCGTTGCGTTGTTGTCATCGTACCATCCTCAGCTAAAATTACTCCTCACGACCGTCCGTGGAGGACGCATGCGCATTCCCGCCACTGAATACCACGACCGCTTGACGCGCCTCCAGGCGAGCGTCGCGGCCAGCGATGTTGACGCCTGTCTACTGGCAAGCCGAGAGAGCATCTTCTATCTGACCGGCGTCTCGTATGAGCCGCTGGAGCGTCCCTTCTTCCTGCTGGTCCGCCCGTCCGGGCCGCTGCGGCTGCTGGCGCCGCTCATGGAGCGGGTCCACCTGCAGGCGAACACCCCCCACGCCGTGGTGTCCACCTACCGGGAGTATCCGGCCCCGCCGGGTGAGGGCTGGCCCGAGCAACTGGCCGCGCTGCTGGGCGACTGCGCCCGCCTGGCCATCGAGCCGTCGCTGCCGCAGGAGATTGCGGACGGGCTGCAGGGCCGAGAGGCCCATGCGCTGCCGCTTGTCGAGAATCTGCGCTGTATCAAGTCCCCGGCCGAGATAGCCATGCTCCGCCTCGCCGCCCGCTACGCCGATCGTGCGGTAGAGCAGGTCATCCGCGCCTCGTACTACGGTGTCGCGGAGATCGAGCTTTTCGCCCAGGGACGCACCGTACTCACCGAGATTATGCGCGAGGTTGGTTTTGATGCCCTCACCACGACGGTGCTGGCCGGGGCCTGGCCCGCGCCGGAGAGCGCCCAGCCGCACAGCGTCCCGACCATCGCCGATCGGCTCACCGAGGGGCCGCATATCGCCCTCTGCCTGGATCGGGTCTTTGGCTACGCGGCGGAGTGCGAGCGCACCTACTTCACCGCGCCGCCCTCGTCCGATGCGCGCGGCGCGTTCGCCGCCATGACGGAGGCGCGCCGCCGCGCGTATACCCTGCTGCGACCCGGCGTCCCGTGCGCCGAGGTTGACGCCGCCGCCACTGACTTTCTGCGCGTCGAGGGCTATGGCGACTATCTGCTGCATCGGACCGGCCACGGGTTTGGGCTGGGCAACCACGAGCGTCCCTGGCTGGCGGCTGGCAGCCCGGAGACACTCCAGGCCAATATGGTCGTCAGCAATGAGCCGGGCATCTACCTACCGGGCGTCGGGGGGGTCCGCCACTCGGATACAATCCTGATTACCGCTGACGGCTACGAGACTCTGACGCGCTACCCGGTCGACCTGGCGGCTCTAACGGTCCTGGCGCGCAAGCCGCTCACTCGCCTGCAGGGGGCTCTCGTCCGACGCGCCGTAGGACTGCGCGGCTTGCTATCCTAACTTGCCGTCAGCCCCAAACACCACTACAATTAGCCCCATTCGGACCTTAGCCTTCGGAGGAACGTATGATTGTTATCCGCCTGGACCGACGTGTGCTGTGGGGCATCGTCGCGGTCCTCCTCATCCTGGTCGCCCTCGGGGCCGGGGTGCTCATTGGGAGCCTGACCAGTAGGGGCGGCTCAACCGCTGCTGCTGTCCCGCAGGCTCCGGTGCAGCAGGCCCCCGTTCAGCAACCCCCTGTTCAGCAACTGCCGGTCCAGCCGCAGGCCCAGGCGCAGCAGCCGCAAGCGCCGACGAACCTGCCCATGATTACGGTGGACGAGGCGCGGCAGGAGTTGGGCCAACCCAACGTTGTCTTTGTGGATGCCCGCGTCGCCGACGAATACAAGCGGGGGCATATCAAGGGCGCCATCTCGATGCCCAATACCGAGGTCGCGCAGCGTCTCTCGGAGCTTCCGAAAGACAAGGACTTAATTATCTACTGTGCCTGACCCAACGAGCAAGAAAGCGCCCGTGAGGCGCAAATCCTGTTGCTCAGTGGGTTCACGCGGGTCAAGGTGCTCAAGGGTGGCATCCAGGCCTGGCAGGCCGCCAACCTCCCCATGGGCCAGTAATCCGTCTCAGCCAGACAAGCCGAAAGACCTGACAGGTTTTTAATCTGTCAGGTCTTTCTTTCGCTGTAACTCGTCTGTAACTCCCCCTCGCTACACTACAGTTACGATGGATGACTAGATGATTGATGCTTATCATGCAGTGGACCTGACCTATGACCATTGATATTGGCATCGAGAGCATTGGCCTCTATTTCCCGCCGAGTATCGAAGACAGCCAGGCGGTCGCCCAGGCGACGGGTATTCCGGCCGAGGTGGTCGAAACCAAGTTGGGCCTACGCCAGAAGCACGTCGCCACGGCCGACGACCAGATTTCAGTGATGGCGGTGCGGGCGGGGCAGGACGCGCTGGCGCGGGCAGGCGTCGCGCCCACCGAGATTGACCTGGTCATCTACCACGGTAGCGAGTACAAGGACTACTTTGTCTGGTCGGCGGCGGTCCGCATCCAGCACGACCTCGGCGCGACCAACGCCTACGCCTTTGAAATCTACGCCCTGTGCGCCGGCGCGCCCATCGCCCTCAAGACGGCCCGCGATATGATGACGGCTGACCCAGCCCTCAAGCGCGTGCTGCTCGTCAGCGCGTCGCGTGAGGGGGAGTTGGTGGACTACGCCAACCCGCGCGCTCGCTTCATGTTCAACTTTGGCGCGGGGGCGAGCGCCCTCCTCCTGCGCCGCGACACCCCCCACAATCGGGTGCTGGCCTCGGCGGTACTGGTCGATGGCTCGCTGTCCGAGAGCGTGGTTCGACCTGGCGGCGGGACCCGCCACCCCGACCGTCCCGATCTCAACCGCCTGGATGTGCCTGACCTGGCCTTTATGAGCGAGCGGCTGGGGAAGGTGTCGCAGCCCAACTTCCTCAAGGTGGTTCACCAGGCCGTCGAGCGCAGTGGCTACCAGACGAGCGACATCCGCTTCCTAGCCCTGACCCACATGAAACGCTCGGCCCACGACGCCATCCTGGCCGCGCTGGGACTGCACCCGGACCAGGCCGTGTATCTCGATGAGTACGGCCATGTCCAGTCGGTAGACCAGGCCATCGCCCTGCGGCTAGGGGTCGAGCAGGGACGGCTTCGGCCGGGCGACCTGGCCGTGCTGGCCGCCGCTGGTACGGGCTACACCTGGAGTGCCACCGCCGTGTTGTGGGGGTGAGCGACGATTTAGACAGAATTCGCAGAATGAACAGAATGAATAAGGTGTCCTATGCCCACCGCATTAGCCAACAGCGTCCACATCCACTATGACATCCACGGCGCGGGCGAGCCAGTCGTCCTCATCGGCGGGCTGGGGTCCGACGCCTATCTGTGGGTCCGCCAGATACCCGCTCTGGCCCAGGGTTTCCAGGTCATCGCCTTCGACAACCGGGGCGCTGGCGCGTCCGACAAACCCGACGAGCCGTACACCATCCCCATGTTCGCCGCCGACACGGCGGGCCTGCTCGACGCCCTGGGTATCGAGAAGGCCCATATCGTCGGCGCGTCGATGGGCGGCTTTATCGCCCAGGAGTTCGCCCTGACCTACCCGCAGCGTGTCAACCGCCTGGTGCTCGCCTGTACCCACTTCGGCGGCCCGAACGCCGTGCCCATCCCCCAGGCGACACTGGCGGGCATGCTGAACCGGACCGGCGACCCGGAGACCGACATCCGGGCCTCATTTAAGCTCTACACGCCGCCCGGCTGGCCGGAAGCGCATCCCGACCTGGTCGAGCAGTACGTCCGCTGGCGCGTCGCCCACCCGCAGCCCGTCTTCGCCTTCCAGCGCCAGGCGATGGCCGGCGCGACCTTCGACGCCGAGAGCCGCCTGGGTCAGTTGACCATGCCGGTGCTCATCACCCACGGCGAGGAGGACCAGGTGGTGCCGGTCGAGAACGCGCGCTTGTTCTTCCAGCGCATCCCCCACGCCCGGCTGCGGCTGTTCCCCAACGCCGGCCACCTGTTCATCTACGAGCAGGCCGACGAATTCAATCAGGTTGTCATTGACTTCTTGAAGGGCGTATGACCATCGCCGTTGACTGGCTCGCCCAACGAGCCGCCCTCTCCCCCCACAAGGCCGCGGTCCACGACACCATCACCGGCCGCAGCCTCACTTATGCCGAGTGGAATGCCGAGGCCAACCAGACGGCGCACTTCCTGGTGGGCTTGGGTGTCCAGAAGGGCGACCGCGTCTGCGTCCTGGCGAGCAACTCGCTGGCCTACCTGGACATCTGGTTCGCCTGCGGGAAGCTGGGCGCGATTCTCCAGAACCTCAACTGGCGGCTGGCCCCGCGCGAGCAAGAGATTCTTATTCAGAACGCGGCCCCGCGTGTCCTGGTCTACAGCGCGGAGTTTGCCGCCGCCGTGGCTGAGTTGCGCCCGCGCCTGGCCGTCCCGACCTACGTCACCCTGGGCGACCCGGCGCAGCCGGGTGACACGCCCTTCGCCGCCCGCGACGGCTGCCCCACTACGCCGCCTGACGCCCCCGACCTGACCCTGGACGACCCGTGGGTGATTTGCTACACGGGCGGGACGACGGGTGTTCCTAAGGGCGCCATCCTCACCCACGGCAATATCACCTGGAACTCGATCAATACGGTGATGAGTTGGGGGCTGGCGCCCGACGACGTTGCCATCCTCAACGCGCCGCTGTTCCACACGGGCGGGTTGAACGTCTTCACCGCGCCGCTGGTCCACATCGGCGGCACGTCCATCCTGTGCCAGACCTTCAATCCCGACCAGGTCTTCGACCTGATCCAGCATGAGCGGGTGACGCTGCTCTTCGGCGTGCCGACCATGTTCATCCTGCTCCAGCAGCACCCGCGCTGGCCCGAAGCCGACTTCTCGCGGCTCAAGCTCGTCATTAGCGGCGGCGCGCCCTGCCCGCTGCCCGTCTTCGAGCGCTTCTGGGCGCGGGGCATTGACTTCAAAACGGGCTATGGCCTGACCGAGGCCGGGCCGAATACCTTCTGGCTGCCCGCTGAGGACGTGCGCCGCAAGCCGGGCGCCGTCGGCTTCCCGCTGTTCCACATCCAGGTCAAGCTGGTAGACAAGGCGGGCCAGACGGTGACAGCGGCCGACACACCTGGCGAGTTGCTCATCCGTGGCCCGCACGTGACGCCCGGCTACTGGAACAATCCGCAGGCGACGGCACAGGCCATTGACGTCGACGGCTGGCTGCACACAGGCGATCTGGCGCAGCGCGACGCCGAGGGTTACTACACGGTCGTCGGCCGCGTCAAGGACATGATTATCTCCGGCGGCGAGAACATCTACCCAGCCGAGGTCGAGAGCGTCCTCCACGGCCACCCCGCCGTGGTCGAAGCCGCGCTCATCGGCGTGCCGGATGCCCACTGGGGTGAGGTGGGTCGAGCGATTGTGGTCGCCAAGCCGGGCGAGGCGGTGACGGAGGCCGAGTTGCGCGACCACTGCCGCGCCCGCCTGGCCGGCTACAAGGTCCCTAAGTCAATCGTCTTCGTCACTGACTTACCCAAGACCGGGGCCAACAAAGTGGATAAACAGGCGCTGACGGCCCGCTACGGCTGACCGAGTTCGACATGCTTCAGCCAGAGCAACTCACGCAGCTCCAGCTTGAACTGGAGTGTATCGGGGTCGAAGCGGGCAACACGCTGGTACGGTTGCCCGGTCCCGACGCCGACGACATCGCCCGCTGCCTGGTCATCCGGCGCGCTGACGGCTATGCGGTCTACTTTCGCCACGACCTGCCGTCCGGGTTGCGAGCCACCTTAGCCGCCCTGCCGCCCGCCCTGGCCTTTGAGGACCACGCCACCGTGCAGCGGCTGCTGGCGAAGTACGCGCCCTACGGCGAAGTCGTCTGCTTCAAGAGCTATGTCTTCCCTGCTGAGGTGGCCCCCAGTCCTTCGCCCCAGGTAGTGCGCCTGCCGCAACCCAATCGCCCAGGGTGGACGATGTTTGGCATCGTTGTTGGTGACCGCCTGGTGTCAGCGTGCGAGTCGGCCCGCGAGAACGAGCGCTGCGCCGAGGCGTGGGTCTGGACGCTGGCCGAGTTTCGGCGGCGCGGCTACGCCCGTCAAGTCACCGCCGCCTGGTCATATGCCCTCCAGCAGGGGGGTAAGCGCCCGTTCTACAGCCACAAGGTCGGCAACCTATCGTCCGAGGCCGTCGCTCGTAGCCTCGGACTGACCTTGTTCCAGACCGTCGTGGCGTACAACTGATCATCATCCTCCGCCGGCCGAGATCGGGGCTGTTAGGCGCTGCGCGCCGAGCGTCCCTCGACAGGGACGCGGCCATAGGCGCGAGAGTTCTTCGTCGGCGTAGGCCGAGTGCGAAGCCTCCCTGTGGGACGGTCGGCCGCAAGCCCAATAGCCCCGACTTGAGTCGGCGGGCGGTTAGGAGAACCTCGTGACTATACCTTCCCCACGCCTGGCCCTGGGCCAATCGGCCAGCCTCAGCCGGACCATCACGGAAGCCGATGTGGCTGCCTTCGCCCAGTTCACCGGCGACCTCAACCCGGTCCACCTGGATGAGGACTACGCCCGCACGACGCGCTTTGGCCGGCGCATCGCCCACGGGATGCTCTCCGCCAGCCTCATTGGGGCGGTACTGGGGGGGTACCTGCCCGGCCCCGGCAGCATCTACCTGAGCCAGGAGCTTAAGTTCCGCGCCCCCGTCTTCATCGGCGACATCGTCACGGCGCGGGTCGAGGTCGTCAAGGTCCGCGACGATAGGCCCCTCGTCACCCTGGCGACCACCTGCCACAACCAGCATGGCGAATTGGTCATCGAGGGCCAGGCGGTGATTCTGCTGGAACAAGCCTAAAAATGGGAATGAGAGTACAATAGCGGCGTCGCGTTTGATGAGGTAGGCTGACTCACCATGACCCTTACTCTCGGCGATGATAGCCTAATCCGGACCAAGCTGGTCCCGCCCCGCCTGCATCGGCGTCTGCTACGGCGGCCGGCTCTGGCGGCGCGCCTGCGCGAGGCGCTGGACTATCGGCTGACAGTGGTTCAGGCGGGCATGGGCTACGGGAAGAGTACGGTGCTGGCGGGCCTGGCCCAGGAGGGGGTTCCTCTTGTTTGGTATAGCGCGACCGAGGAGGACAGCGACCCGCAACGTTTCCTGTCCTATCTCATCGCCGCCTTCCGTGTCGCCCTGCCTGGCCTATCCGACGCACCCTCCGCCCGACTGGCCGAGGGCAGCCGCGAAGGCCGACGCGAGGCGCTGCCCCAGGTCGTGGATAGCCTGGTCAACGCCCTGGCCGAGGCGCTCCACCACCCCACCCTGCTTGTCGTGGACGACTACCAGTTCATCGCCCACACGCCCGACATCGCCGCCCTGGCCGAACGGTTCCTGACCTACCTGCCCCCTGATCTGCACGTCATCACCGCCACCCGCCACCCTATCACCGCGCCGTGGCTCGACCGCTGGCGGGCGCGGGGTGAGATTCTCGATATCGGCCACGACTGCCTGGCCTTCCGCCCCACCGAGGTCGAAGCCTTGTTCCGCGAGGTCTACGGCGTCCAACTCACGCCCGCCGATGTGACGGCGGTGATGGAGAAGACCGAAGGCTGGCCCATCGCAGTTCAGATGGTCTGGCAGGGGCTGCGCACAGGCGCCTTGCCGACCGTTGGCGACTTACTCGCGCCCGGCCCGACCTCCCTCGGCGCCCTGTTTACCTCGCTGGCGCGGGAAGTCCTGGACCGCCAGCCCCCCGACATCGCGGCGTTCCTGCTCAAGACAGCGCTATTGCGCGAGTTGACGCCGGCCGCCTGCGCCGTGGTCACGGGCCGCACGCCAGAGGACAGCGGCCGCTTGCTCGACCAACTCCAGGAGCTCGAACTATTTGTGGTACGGCTCGGTGAGCGGCCTGACCGCCACGCCCGCTACCACCACCTGTTCCATGACTTCTTACGTCAACAGGCAGCGGGTGACCCCGAACTGCTCGAACGCCACCGCCGCGCCGCCGAGTTCTTTCAGGCGCAAGGCGCGCCCCACGAGGCCATCTATCACTGGCTGGAAGCGGGCGCCTTTACCGAGGCGGCGCAGGCTATCGAGACGGCGGGCGAAAGCGCCATCCAGGCCGGCCGGCTGGACACGGTGACGCGCTGGATTGACGCCCTGCCCCCCACCCATCTGGCCGACCACCCTTTGCTCCAGGCGTACCTGGGCGATGTGAGCCGGCTGCGCAGCCACTTCGACCATGCCCTGGCCTGGTACACCCACGCCGAGAAGGTGTGGCGGACGCACGGCGACCTGGCCGGCGCGGCGCGGGCCTTGCGCGGGCAGGCGCGTGTCTTCCTGGACCAGGTGCGCCCGGCCCAGGCCGAGAGCCTGCTCCAGGAGGCTCTGCGCCTGACCGACCGGGTGGACGACCGCCAGGCCCGCGCCCGCCTGCTCGAACTGCTGGCCGAGAACAAGCTCAACATGGGCAAGCCGGACGAGGCCGAGACCCTGCGCGCCGAGGCCCGCGCCCTCCAGGAGGCTGGGCCGGACGAGGACGCCCTGAGCGTGCGCGTCAAATTGCGCACCGGCCGGCTGGGCGAGGTGGTCGAGATTCTGGAAGGCTGGCTCGAAACCGAGCGCCGCGAGGCGGAACGGGGCCGGGGCCGGCCACCGCGCGGCCACCGCGAAACCGTCCTACTGCTGTCCCTGGCCGAGTCTTTCCGCGGCCGGGGCGAACGCGCCTACACCCTGGCCCACGAAGGCATCGGGCTGGGCGAACGCCACGGCTCGCCCTTCATCATTGCCCTAGCCCACACCCGTCTCGGCCACGCCCTCCAGGTAAAGATGAATGATCAAAGACTGATGATTAATACGTCTCTCGGCGTCCCTACTCATCAATCATCAATCATTAATCATCAATCTTCAGTCTTTAATCCCTACGAGCAAGCCCTCACCACCTACCAGACGGCCATCGCCATTAGTGACCGCCACGGCGTGCGCCGTACCCGCGCCGAGGCGATGTGGGGTCTCACCCGCGCCTACGGCTTCCTCGGCGACCTGGACTCGGCGCAGCAGGCGGCGACCGAGGGGCAGGAGATTACGCGCTGGGCGGGCGACCCGTGGCTGGAAGCCCTCATCGGCCTGCAATTGGGCGCGAGCTACATCCTGGCTTACCAGCCTGATGTCGCCGTGGACCATCTCTCCCGCGCCCTGGTCGCCTTCCGCGAGTGCGGTGATACCCTCGCCCGCGCCGCCACCCGCCTCTGGCTCAGCATCGCCTACCACGACCTCAAACAGATGGAACACTGTGTGTCGTCGCTGGAGGACGCGCTGAGCCTGAGCGACCAGCACGGCTACGCCTTCCTGTTTACGACGCCTACCTTCCTGGGGCTGCCCGACCCGCGCCGCCTCGTCCCCGCCCTGCTCGAAGCCCGCGGCCGGGGCCGCCGCCCGTCCACCATCGCCCACGCTCTGAGCGAGATGGGGCTGGCCGCCATTCAGACCCACCCTGGCTACCGCCTGCGCGTCCAGACCCTCGGCGGCTTTCGCGTCTGGCGCGGCGAGGTCGAGGTCCAGCCGCGCGAGTGGCAACGCGACACGGCCCGTCGCCTGTTCCAACTGCTGCTCACCGAGCGTGGCCGCTGGCTCCAGCGCGACGAAATCCTGGACCGCCTGTGGCCCGCCGCGCCGCCCGACGCCGCGCAGCGCGACTTCAAGGTCGCGCTCAACGCCGTCTACAAAGCCCTCGAACCGACCCGCCCGCCCGACGCGCTATCCGCCTACGTCGTCCGCGAGGGAACGGCCTACCGCCTGCGGCCTGAAGCCGACCTCTGGCTGGACGTGACGACTTTCGAGGCCGAGTACGAGGCAGGGCTACGGCTGCTCCAGGCCGGTCAGACCGACGCGGGCCTGGCGCGGCTGAACGCGGCCCTGCGGCTCTACGAGGGCGACTACCTCCCCGACGCCCTCTACGAGGACTGGTCCAGCGAGGAGCGCGAACGGCTGCTGGGCCAATACCTGCGGGGCAGCGACCGACTGGCCGAAAGCCTGGTCGAGCGCGGTCGCTACGATGAGGGACTGGCTGTCTGCCAGCGCTTGGTCGCCCGTGACCCCTGCTGGGAGCGCGCCTACCGCCTGATGATGATCGCCCACGCCCGCCAGGGTAACCGCCCGCTGGCCCTGCGCGCTTACCAACACTGCGTCACGACGCTGCGCGACGAGTTGGGCGTCCCCCCTTCCCCCGCCACGACCAGCCTCTACCATCAGATTATGCAGGTGGGAGAGTAGTCGGTAGTCCGGAGAAGGTGCAACCGATTTGTAACCCCTCCGTGACCCCCACCCCCTATACTCCCTCTACGCATCACCCATCACGCATCACACATTACGGCATCACGCATTACGCTTCACGGGAGCCCCTATGAACCCCGAGGCCAACCTGGTCTCGTTCGTCGTGCGGTTCGTCTACGAAGACCCCCTCAATGGGTCTGACGGCGCGCCCACCGCCTGGCACGGCGTCATCCGCCACGTCCAGACCAACACCGAACGCCACTTCACCCGCTGGTCTGACGCCCTGGTCTTCATGTCCCAGTACGTAGACCTGCGCGACGATATCGCTCTCGCTCCATCCACCGCATCTCAGGAGGGTTAGGCGCATGGCGAACCATACCCCTGTCTACCTCCACGCCCTCGACCACCCCGGCGGCCAGCCACTCATCATCCTGATGCCGGGCCTGACGGCCAACGCACACTGCTTCGATGGCCTCATCCAGGCTGGCCTCAGCCCCCGCTTCCGCGTGCTGGCCCTCGACTTGCGTGGGCGCGGCCGGAGTGACAAGCCAGAGGCCGGTTATTCCATGGCCCACCATGCCGCCGACGTGCTAGCCCTACTCGACCACATGGGGCTGGACCAGGTCGTCCTGGGCGGCCACTCCTTCGGCGGCCTACTGACGATGTACATGGCCGCCCACTACCCGCAGCGGGTCAGCCATGTCCTGCTGCTCGACGCGGCCGCAGCCCTCCACCCGCGCACGCGCGAGATGATCCAGCCCTCGGTGGCCCGCCTGGGGCAGGTCAGCCCCTCCTGGGATGACTACCTCAATGCGGTGAAGGCCCAGCCCGCCCTCCAGGGCTGGTGGGACCCCGCCGTGGAGAGCTACTATCGCGCCGATGTCGAGACGAACCCCGACGGCAGCGTCCAGGCGCGGTCACGCCCGCAGGCCATCGCTGAGGCGATGGAAGGCACGCTGGATGAACCCTGGCTCGACTACGTGGGTCGCATCCACACGCCCGCCGTGCTGATCCGTGCCCGCGAGGGCTATGGGCCGCCCGGCGCGCCGCCGATTGTCCCCCTCGAGTCCGCCTGGCAGACCGTCCAGGCGATGCCCAATGGACGCTATGAGGAAGTATCGGGCAACCACATGACCATGCTCTACGGGGAGGGGGCGCGTCAGATGGTGGCGGCTATCACCGATTTTTTGACCTCGACCCCGGCTCCGACGACCCATCCGTGACCCCGGTTGGGCAGCCGTCACCGGCTGCCCGACGCGAACCACCTACAAGGAGAAAACCACGATGCTGAAACTCAATCGCCCTATCTGGCTGAGCCTGATGGCTCTCGCCCTTACCGTCTTGCTGGTCGCATGCGGTGGCGGTCAGACGGCTGCCCCAGCCGCCGCCCCAACCCAGGCGCCCGCCCCTAAGGCGACCGAAGCCCCCAAGCCGGCGCCGACGACCGCACCCACCCAGGCCCCGGCCCCGAAGGCGACGGAAGCCCCCAAAGCGACGGAAGCGCCCAAGGCCGCAGCAACCACCGCGCCCACCACCGCCGCCGCGACAGGCAAGCCCCTCAAGATTGGCCTCTTGAGCGACACGTCGGGCAGCCTCGCCATCTACGGCCCCATGCTCGAAAATGGCTTCAAGTTGGGTCTGGAGTACGCGACGCAGGGAACCAACCAGGTCGCTGGCCGACCCATCGAGGTCATCATCAAGGACACGGCCAGCAAGCCAGAGACGGCCACCTCGCAGGCGCGTGAACTCATCGAGAAGGACGGCGTGGACCTGCTGGTGGGCGTGCCCAGTTCGGGCGCAGCCCTGGCGGTGGCGGAAATCGCCAAGAGCAACAAGAAGATTTACATCGCGGAACCGGCCGCCAGCCCTGACCTGACCGGTAAGAGCTTCAACGAGTATGTCTTCCGCACCAGCCGCACCAGCGTTCAGGACGCGCTGACGATGGGTGCGGCGCTGACCAAGATGGGCAAGAAGTTCGTCCAGGTCGCCCCTGACTACGCCTTCGGCTACGGCTCGGCGGCCGGATTCTACGCGGTGGTCAAGGGCAACGGCGGCTCGTTTGTCGTCAACGACAATGCCGAGAAGTCGGGCGCCATCTACATCCCGCAGGACACGACGGATTTCACTCCCTATCTCCAGCAGGTGCTCGACTCGAAGGCCGAAGTCCTCATCGTCACCTGGGCCGGCGCGGGCTTCGTCCCCCTGTTCCAGCAGATGCAGCAGTTGGGCATCTTCAAGGCGATGACCGTGGCGACGGGCATGGGCGACAACAAGACGCTGGCGAGCGGCTACAAGGAAGCCATCGGCTCGGTCGGCGTGAGCGTCTACCACTACGTGCTGCCCAAGAACCCGGTCAACGACTGGCTGGTCAAGCGCCACCAGGAACTGTTCAAGTCGCCGCCCGACCTGTTCACAGCGGGTGGCTTCGCCGCCGCACAGATGGTGGTCGAGGGGATCAAGAAGACCAACGGCGACACGACGGCCGACAAGCTCATCCCGGTCTTCGAGGGGCTGGAGTTCCAGTCGCCCAAGGGGACGTTCAAGATCCGCAAGTCGGATCACGTCGCCCTCCAGCCGCTGTATCTGGTCAAGCTGACCAATGTGAGCGACCCGGACTACAAGTTCTTTGACCTGGTCCAGGAACTCAAGCCCGACGATACCGCCCCGCCGTGCGCCCTGGACGGGACGTACAAGAGCCGCTGCCAGTAGGCGACGGAAGACCGATGACGGAGGACGGAGGATAACAATCTTCCGTCTTCCGTCCTCCGTCTACCGTCTGCCGTCGTCCTCCGTCGGAGATTCACCATGAGCGCGACCACCCTCCTCGAAGCCCAGGGTCTCGTCAAGCAGTTCGGCGGCCTGGTGGCGGTCAACAACGTCAGCCTCCAGGTCCAGCGGGGCGCGCTGCACTCCATCATCGGCCCCAACGGCGCGGGCAAGACGACCCTCTTCAACCTGCTCAGCGGCTACCTCAAGCCGACGGCGGGCCATGTCCTGTTCAAGGGCCACGACCTGACGCGCGTGCCGACGCACCGCATCGCCCACCTCGGCGTCGGGCGCTCGTTCCAGATCACCAATCTCTTTCCCAACCTGACGGTATTAGAGAATGTGCGGCTGGCGGCGCAGGCGATGGGGGGCGACAGCTTCAAGCTGTTCCGCCCGGCGTCGAGCTTTCCGCAGTACGAGGCGCGGGCGGCCGAGGCGATTCAGGTGGTCGGGCTGGGGGGGAAGGAGGGGGTGGTCGCGGCGGCGCTCCCGCACGGCGACAAGCGCAAGCTAGAGTTGGGGATTCTGCTCGCGCCCGATCCGGAGCTACTCCTGCTGGACGAGCCGACGGCAGGCATGGCGTCGGAGCAAGTGCCGGAACTGATGAATACGATTGCCGACATCCGCCGCCAGGGGGCTAAGACGATTATGCTGGTCGAACATAACATGAACGTGGTGATGAACGTGTCCGACCGCATTACCGTCATGCATCAGGGCGCGGTGCTGGCCGAGGGGACGCCGGCCGAGATTGCCGCCAACGAGACGGTGCAGAGCGCCTATCTGGGGCATTTGTACGGACATTAAGCCCTCGCCCAGGGCTGAACCCCTGAGCTACTGGGGCAAAGCCCTGGCGGGCTAAAAGGAGTACCTGAGCCGCCCAAATTTGCGAATGGGGGACAATCTCGCTGTGACGCTGCGGACTTCAGGCCGCAGTTCCCCCAACAACGAATCTTTCGTTTGATGGACTGGGGCCTGAACGCCCCAGCTTGAGACGACACTCTCTGCTTGAAGCGGGTGCTTTAGCCCCGCGCGACTTCTGCCCACCGTGTCTTGAGCCTCGGATGAACTGCCTCATCTTGCACGCGGTTCTGGAGGATGTAATCGTTAATCTCGGCCTGATGGTCCTGGTAGTAGCTCAGCGCATCAAAGACCTGGGCCAGGGTGAGGTGCGGCAGGTGCAAAGGGATTTCTTCGGGAAGGTAGCCGAGCCGCCACGTCTCCACAATGGCCCGTACACTCGTCCGAGTGCCTTTGATGATCGGCTCGCCGCCGAGGATGCCTTCCACCCGCACAATGTAGGGATGCTCAGTGTGGGTTAGAGGCACGGCTTGTTCTTGAGCTACGTCCACCTGGACCTCCTATACCTTAAGTCTATCAAGTATAGTGGAAGATAGCGGTGACGACAAAGGGCCTTTCCACCTCTTCCTGCGCCTTGCCACGTCTTTCTCCGTCGCCTTCCGAGTTCTGGCATCGTGTTCGTGAGGTCTCCATGTCCGCCTTATTATCCGTCGAAGACATCCACACCTTCATCGGCCAGTCTCACATCCTTGAAGGCGTCAGCCTCCAGGTGGACCGGGGCAGCATCACGGCTCTCCTCGGCCGCAACGGCGCGGGCAAGACGACGACCCTTAAATCCATTCTGGGCCTGACGCCGCCGCGCGCGGGCCGCGTCGTCTTCGATGGTCAGACGCTCAACGGCCGGCGCACCTTCGACATCGCCGGCCTCGGCATCGGCTTCGTCCCCGAGCACCGCGCCGTCTTCCGCGATCTGACGGTGGAGGAGAACCTACGCATCGCCGAGCGGCGCAAGGGAGACCTGGCGCGCAAGGCCGACTTCATTTATGGCCTGTTCCCGGATCTAAAGCGGCTCAACAAGCTGAAGGGCGGCCAGTTGTCCGGCGGCCAGCAGCAGATGCTCGCCATCGCCCGCTCCCTGGTTCCCGACAACCGCCTGCTGCTGATTGACGAGCCGAGTGAGGGCCTGGCCCCGGTCATCATCGAGCAGATGATGGCCGCCATCAAGACGCTCAGTGAGCAGTCCACCGTCCTGCTGGTCGAGCAGAACTTCATCGTCGCCAGCCAGCTTGCCGACCGCTACACCCTGATTGACGACGGCCGGCTGGTCCAGACAGGCCGCATGGCCGACCTCGTCCAGGACCGCGCGACCATCCACCGCTATCTTGGGGCGGCGTAGAGGACGGAGGACCGAGGACGGAGGACGGAATCAGCCAAGAATGCTCTATTGCCTGCCCTCTCTACAGAATGTCATCCCGAACGAAGTGAGGGATCTGCTCCGAGAACGCTGGGCAGAGCAGATGCTTCGCTTCGCTCAGCATGACAGTCGGGGGCTATTCGCCAAAGAGCTAGCAGAGGTTTGTATGCCCCAATCCTTAAGTCGGTATAGGCCCTTATTGATTTCTGTGGCCGTGGTCCTGGCCTTCTTCGCCACGCTGAGCGCGACCATGGAGGCCCGCATCTGGGTCAGCATCCTCCTGTCCGGACTGACTCTGGCCGCGCTCTACTTCCTGCTCGCCTCGGGCCTGTCACTCATCTTCGGCCTGATGGACGTGCTGAACTTCGCCCACGGCTCGTTGTTTATGCTGGGGGCCTATGCCGGCTGGACGTTTTATACCAACCCGCGCGTCATCTTCAACACCGCGCCCCTGTTCCTAGCCCTGTTCGCCGGTCTAGGCCTCGCCCGCTGGACCCACCTCCTGGCGGACCGCCTGCCACGCCGTGGCCTGGGCCGCTGGCTGGGGCTGGCCGTCGTCGTCCTCGTCGCCGTCGCCCTCCTCACCCTCGGCTTCCAGGCGTTCCCGCTGGACCGCCTTGTCGCCTTCGGCACCACGGTGGCAGGCCGCCAGGTGGCGACCGCCGAGGCCCAGGAGCCGCTGACCCAGGGGCTGACGCGGCTAGTCCTGCTGTTCCTGGCCGGTGGTGTGTTGAGCCTGGGGGTCGGGTCGCGTGACGTGCGACAGGCTAGCGCAGGGCCCACCTCTGCCACAACGCCCTCGACCCTACGCGCCGTCGGCCTGCCAGCCGTCTTGGTCGGCCTCAGTATAGTCCTTCTGCTGGTGCGCGACGCGGGCGAGACCCTCATGCTCAAGGGCCTACCGAGCGATCTGCGCTTTCTGCTGGCGCTGGTGGTGGGCGCGGCAACGGGCGCGCTCGTCGGCGGGCTGATCGAAGTCGGCCTCATCCGCCCGCTCTATGCTCGCCCTATCTACCAGGTGCTGCTGACACTGGGCCTGCTGTTCGTCTTCGACCAGAGCGTGAAAGCCGTGTGGGGGCCGGCCGGCGCGTTTATGGAAATCCCCGCCTTCTTCAACACGGCCAGCGACCGCTGCCCCTCGCCTGACCTGATTGCCTGGCTGAGCGACCACTGCAACTCCATCATGGTGCTGGGCCGCCCCTTCCCCAGCTACCGCCTGTTCATCATCGTCGTTGGCGTCCTGCTGCTGGCCGGCGTCGCCCTGCTGCTCCAACGCTCGCGCCTGGGCATCATCATCCGCGCCGGCGTCCAGGACGCCGACATGGTCCAGGCCCTCGGTATCAACGTACGGCGCGTGTTCACGCTGGTTTTCGCTCTCGGCGCGGGCATCGCCGGCCTGGGTGGGGTGGCGGCCGCGCCCTTCGTCGGCGTCAACCCGGGGCTGGCGCTCGGCTTCCAGTTGCCCGCTTTTATCGCCGTCGTCATCGGCGGTATGGGCAGCTACGCTGGCGCAGCCCTCGGCGCGCTCATCGTCGGGCTGGCCCGCGCCTTTGGCGACTACCTGGTGCTGACGGGCGTGCAGTTGCCGGGCATGAGTCAGGCCCTGAAAGCCTCCCCCACCGTCGCCAACGCCTCGACCGTCCTCATCATGGCCCTGGTGCTGCTCATCCGACCCAGCGGTCTGTTCGGGAAGAAGGATTAGGCCGATGGAATCCACTGCCCCCACGACTCAGCGGCCGGTCCTCGCCCGCGCGGGCTGGCTCCAGCGCGACGGCCTGCTGCTGGCCGCGCTAGCCGTCCTGGCCCTCTTCCCTTTCATTACCAGCCTGCTATCCGGCGAGGCCGTGGACCAGGGCGCGCCCAAGTTCTTCCAGGGCCTGCTCATCCAGATGTTCATCTTTGCCGTCTACGCCATGAGCTACGACCTGCTCATGGGCTACACGGGCATCCTGTCCTTCGGCCATGCCCTGTTCTTCGGTAGCGGCGCGTATATGATGGGCATCGCCCTCAAGCACCTCCAGTGGCCGCTGCTCGGCGCGGTGGGCCTGGTCATCGTGGTCGCCATTGTCCAGAGCCTGATTATCGGCGTCCTGTCGCTGCGCGTCCACGGCGTCTACTTCGCAATGGTCACGCTGGCCTTTGCCCAGGTCGCCTTCCTCCTGGCGACGGCTACCGACTTCCGCCAGTGGACGGGCGCGGAGGACGGCCTCCAGGGCATTCCCGTTCCCGCGCTGGTCAGCCCGACGGACAATCGCCTGCGCTTCTACTACCTGGCGCTCGTCTTCATGGTCATCATGTACCTGCTGGCGCGGCGTATCGTCAATTCGCCCACGGGCCGCGTCCTGGTCGCCATCCGCGAGAACGAGAACCGGGCGACCATGATTGGCTATAATGTCTTTGTCTTCAAGATGATTGCCGTCATCCTGGCCGGGGTCTTCGCCGCCCTGGCCGGCTCGCTCAATGCCCTGTGGAACCTCAATGCCACGCCGACCGTGCTGGGGCTGGATATGACCATCGAGGCGCTGCTGATGACGATTATTGGTGGCGTCGGTACGCTCATCGGCCCCATGCTCGGCTCCGGTGTGCTGACCATCCTGGGCTACTGGCTCAACGCCACCTTTGGCCGCAACTGGCTGCTCATCCTCGGCGTCATCTACGTCCTGCTCGTCCTCTTCCTGCCCTACGGTCTCGTCGGCACCTGGCGGCGGCAGAGCGCCCGCTTCGGGCCGGGCGGCTGGCGCGAACTGCTCAGGCGCACTCGGAGTTAAGGCCATGTTCACCCCACGTCGGAATCGTCCGCCTTCGCCCTGACAAAGACCTGGTCACCCTGCGATCGTGTGCCTCAAGGCGGCCGGCGAGACGATCTGCGAGGGCGAGGCCCTTGTGCTGGTACGCGATGTGACGTATAATGATGACAGGTAATGAATGAGCGCATCAGGAGGAGAGACATGGACGCATTCATGAACCCCGCCACACCCCTACGCCCCATGATCGAGTCGGCGGCTCAGGATGCGGCAGAGATGGCCGACCTGCTGCAAGAAGCGCAGGAGGGCGGCGCGACGCCCGCTGCCGAGACAGCCGAGGCGAGCGAGAAGCGCAGCCTGGACAAAATCCGCGCGGAAGTCGAGGACAGCCAGGCCCAGGTCCAGGACGACGAGGAGTAAGCGCGCGTGCGGGATGATGAGATTCACGCCGCCATCGCTGCCTTGCGTAGCGCGATGCCTGAATGGGAGACGCCGCTGGTAGACGCCATGGCGGCGCGGGGAACGACCCCCTTCCGGGTGCTGGCGGCGACCATTCTCAGCCTGAGAACGCAGGACAAGACGACGGCCCAGGTCACGCCGCGCCTATTCGCCCTGGCCGATACCCCGCAAACCATGCTCCAGTTGAGCGCAGAGCAGATCGAGCAGGCCATCTACCCGGTGGGGTTCTACCGGACCAAGGCCCGCACGCTGTTGGACATCAGCCGCTTACTGGTAGAAAAGTACGCTGGCAGCGTCCCCGACGACCTGGACGAACTCCTGACCCTGCCGGGGGTCGGCCGCAAAACGGCCAATCTAGTCGTGACCGCTGGCTACGGCCAGCCGGGCATCTGCGTGGACACCCACGTCCACCGCATCACCAACCGCTGGGGGTACGTGGCGACCCGCTCCCCCGACGAAACTGAAATGGCGCTGCGCGCCAAACTGCCAGCGGAATACTGGCTCGCAATCAACACCCTCCTCGTCTCCCTGGGGCAGAACATTTGCCACCCCACCTCGCCGCGCTGCTCCCTATGTCCCGTGCGAGCCTGGTGCGACCGTGTGGGGGTCACGAGGAGCCGCTAAACAAGTCATGCCAGACCCCAGCCCGATTCGACTCGCAACCCTGCTAGACGAGCTGCCCCCGGAGTGGCCGAACGACGTTCTGCCTACCATCCATGCGGAAGCGGCGGCCCTGGGGCGGATGGTCGTCGCCCTGGACGATGACCCCACCGGCACCCAGACCGTCTACGGCATAGACGTGCTCACCGAGTGGAGCGTGCCCAGCCTCGCCGCTGTCTTACGCAGCCAGGCCCCGGCCTTCTACATCCTGACCAACTCGCGCGCCCTGCCCACAGCGGATGCGGTGGCTCTCGCCCAGGACATCGGGACGAACCTGGCCCAGGCCTCCCGCCAGACCGGCCGCGATGTGTGCGTCATCAGCCGCAGCGACTCGACCCTACGCGGCCACTACCCCGCCGAAGTGGACGCCCTCCAGGACGCGCTGGCAGGGGGCCTGGACGTCCTGTTCCACGGCCAGGTGATCGCGCCGTTCTTCTATGACGGCG
>JAHCIP010000109.1 GCA_026129165.1 Anaerolineae bacterium | reverse complement strand
GCCACCCTGCTTCTTGAGCAGACGCTCGACGGCTGGCGACGGCGATGCGCCACGCGCCAGCCAGTACACGGCGCGGTCGGTCTTGACCTCAACCGTTTCCGGCTCCGTGCGTGGGTTGTAATGCCCGACGACCTCGATGAACCGACCATCGCGGGGCGAGGTCGACTCAGCCACAACAATACGATAGGAGGGCTGTTTCTTCGCCCCCACTCGACGCAGACGCATTCTCAGCACACTTCCTCCAGGCGGATATTATGAATTGCCGTCTACCGTAGCCCCCTGTGGGCGTCTCCTCAGTGGGAGAGAGGCGTGACCGCCTTAGGCACGACAGCTCTATCAACAAATGATTAGCGGAACATGTCCATCATGCCGCGCGGGATGCGCTTCCCCCGGCCCATGGACTTCATCATCTTCTGCATTTCCAGGAACTGGCGCACCAGCTGGTTGAGTTCCTGGACGGTGGTGCCGCTGCCGGCGGCGATGCGGCGCTTGCGACTGCCATTGAGGATCTTAGGGTTGCGTCGTTCCTGGGGCGTCATCGAGTAGATCATGGCCTCGACGCGCTTCATGGCCTTCTCATCAATACCCTGGGGCAGTTGTTTGGTCAACTGGTTCAGGCCGGGAATCATCTCGATGAGTTGGGTCAGCGGTCCCATGCGCTTCAACTGCTGCATCTGGGACAGGAAATCTTCCAGGTCGAACTCACCCTTCGCCATCTTAGTGGTAGCGCGCTCGGCCTCCTCGCGGTCCATCATCTGCTCGGCCCGTTCGATGAGCGACATGACGTCGCCCATGCCGAGGATACGCGAGGCGATACGGTCGGGATAGAACTCGTCGAGCGCGTCGGTCTTCTCGCCCGTGCCAATGAACTTGATGGGGACGCCGGTGACGTAGCGCACCGAGAGGGCCGCGCCGCCGCGCGCGTCGCCGTCCATCTTGGTCATGATGAGGCCGGTCAACTGGGTGCGCTGGTGGAAGTCGTTGGCAACGCGCACCGCTTCCTGGCCGGTCATGGCGTCCACAACGAGCAGCGTCTCGACCGGCTTGGTGCGCGCCCGAATCTGCGCCAACTCCTCCATGAGCGCCTCGTCAATATTGAGGCGGCCGGAGGTGTCAAGGATGACGACGGAGTAGGCGCTCTGGCGGGCGCGCTCGACGGCGCGGGCGGCGATGTCCGGGGGCGGGGGCTGCGTGCCCTCGCTGTGGACCGGCACGTCAATCTGCTTGCCCAGCACTTCGAGCTGCTTGATGGCCGCCGGCCGGCGCGTATCGCACGCGACGAGCAGAGGCCGCTGGCCCGACCGGCGCAGCCGCAGCGCGAGCTTGGCGGCCGCCGTCGTCTTGCCCGCGCCCTGGAGGCCCACCAGCATGATGACATGCGGCGGGACGCCACCGAGGTTGAGCTTGGCCGGCTCGCCTAGCAGTTCCACCAACTGGTCGTTGACGATTTTGACGACCTGCTGGCCCGGCGTCAGGCTGGCGCGGACTTCAGCGCCAATGGCGCGCTCGCGGACCTTGGCGATAAACTCGCGGACAATCTTAAAGTTAACATCGGCATCGAGCAGCGCCAGGCGTACCTGCTTGAGCGCCTCGTCCACGTCGGCTTCGGTCAGATGACCCTTGGCGCTCAGACGGTTGAAGATGTCCTGGAGCTTCTCGCTGAGATTCTCAAACATCGGCATGGGATTCGCTCCCTTTAGCCCCGCCGCCTCACCGAGGACAGCGGAGGAACAGCAAAGCGCCCCACATGGGGGGCGACACATAATTGTATGTTGGACAGGCCGATTGTGCAAATCTTACGCCGCCCGCTAGGCGCGAACCTTTCCCCGCTCCCGCATCCCCATCACCTCATCGGCCGCCCGCATGTAACCACCGGCCGCCTTGAATGACTCGCCTATGGCCGCGCTCTGACGGCGGAAGGAGGGGGTGGCCAGGACACGGGCCGCGTCGCGACGCAGGCTGGCGGGCGTAAACCGCTGCGGGTCGAGGTATAGCCCCGCGCCCAACTGGGCGACGCGGTGGGCGATGATGTATTGGTCGCCCACCTGAGGCGCGACGAGCATGGGCACGCCGTACCACAGGCTCTCGTTGACGCTGTTCATCCCGCCGTGGGTGATAAACAGGCTCGTCCGCGGCAGGACCTCCAATTGTGGGACGTGGGGCCGCACCAGGCAGTTGGGCGGGATGGGGCCGAGACTCTCCACGGGGATTTTGCGGCCAATGGATAGGACGACACGGTACGGTGTGTCCTTGAAAGCGTCGAGGCAGGCGCGGAAGAAGTCGGGGCGGACGTTAAACAGCGTTCCCAGCGAGACATAGATCACCTGACCCTGGAGCCAGTCCAGCGGGAAGTCGCTGCTGTCGGAGCGCGGCGCGATGGGCGGCCCGACAAACTTGAAACTGTCGTCCAACAGGTTCGCGCCCATCTGGAACAGCCGCGAGGTATAGACCAGGGTAATGTCGCCGGGGTTGCCGAAGAAGTCCAGCGGACCGGGCGACGGCACGCCAAACCGCCGCTGGATGCGGGCGGCGATCTGGCGGTAACGCCAGATACCCTGTAGTACGGTCGGGAGCCGTCGCAGCAGACCTAGTTGCAGGCGTGGGTCGGGCGGCATGGCGCGGAAGTTACGCCCGATGACCAGCATAATGGCCGACGACGCGACCGTGGGCACGCCGAGCGCCTGGGCCACCTGCTTCCCCCAGGGGCACATCGTGTCGTAGATAACCAGGTCGGGCTGCTCGGCGCGGGCGGCCGGAATCAGGCGGGGCAGCAGTTCCTCGCTGGCGGCCAGAATCATACCCATCGCTTTGAACGGCGCGGCCACATCTTGCTCTGGCTCAAACTGGTAGGCCGCGCCATAGCTCCGAAACTCGGCGCCCGTGGCTTCGACCTGGGAGCGAAACGGGTCCGTATTATGGTAGACTACGCGCACCCCGCGCCGGACCAACTCGGCCACCAATGGCAACGAGGGATTGCTATGGCCCGTAGCCGGGATGTTGTAGAACAGAACCGTCGCCATTTTCAGCCCTCAGCCGTCAGTCGTCAGTCCTCAGTCTTCAATCCTTCATCCTTGATCACCCGCCCGGCTGTGCCGTCCACCGTCACACGCTCGCCCGTACGTAATAGGTGGGTCGCATCGGTGACGCCGACCACGGCCGGGATGCCATACTCGCGGGCGACCACCGAGCCGTGAGACATCATGCCGCCGGCCTCCATGACCAGCCCACCTGCCGCCAGGAACAGCGGCGTCCAGGCGGGGTCGGTCGAGGGGGCGACGAGAATCTCGCCCGGCTCAAGCTGCGCGCCGTGGGGGTCGAGGATGACGCGCACCACGCCTTCGACCACGCCGGGTGAGGCCCCCGTCCCCTCCAATGCTGCCCCGTCCTTGACCGTCAGCGCGCCGTAGAGTTCGACGCCCTCGCTGGTGATGAGACGTGGAACCCGCTTGCGGCGCATCTCCGCCTGGTAAGCGTCGCGGCGGTCGGCGGCCCGGCCGGTCAGCGGCTCGCGCTGCCCACGCGCCACGGCGCGGAGTTCGTCGGCCGTCAGGAAGAACGCCGCTTCAGCATTGTCCAGCAGGCCCAATTTCACCAGGTCTTCGCCCATCGCCCACCACAGGCGGCGGATCTCGGCGAAGGCACGGATGAGGATAAACTTGGGCATCTCGCGCAGCCCCATCAAGTCGCGCATCCGCCGCAGCATCGCCCCCAGCGCGCGCCGCTTGATGCCACCCTGGGGCAGCGCGGCCACCCGATCCAGCAGCCCCTCGAGGCTCCGCCTTGCCGCCGCGTCCCCTTCCCTGAAGTGGAGATCGGGGGCCAGCGCCGGGTCGGTGATGTCAAGGTAGGTACGCAGCACGTCAATGATGTAGCCAGGCGCTTCGGACCAGCGGGGCATGCCGATGTCAATCTCGCGGATGGACCGATGCCCATAGACCGCCAGAAAACTGCCCAGCGCGGCCTGCAACGTCGGCGGAAGCCGCTTCGCCTGGTAGTCGGCGGTCACCTGCTCGGTCGGACGGCGTAGGGAAGCGACGGAGGCCGGGTCCACGGCCACGCTCTGCGACAGTGACCAGAGGGACAGGCCCATGGTGGTGGTCGGATTGTGCGGCACGCCGCGTAGCAATTCCAGCGACGTCGTCGTGTCGCCGAGCCAGCGTTCGATATAGCTGTGGCTGAGGCGCTGGAGCGCGATGCCACTCATCGCCAGGGGCAGCAGCCGGGGGAAGAGAAAGCCGGCCAACCTAGGGACGTTGTCCAGGACGGCTGCTCGCTCCGCCAGCGTCCGCGCCCGGTCGATCTCGTCGTGCAAC
Source organism: Anaerolineae bacterium (assembly GCA_026129165.1). Taxonomy (GTDB): domain Bacteria; phylum Chloroflexota; class Anaerolineae; order Epilineales; family JAHCIE01; genus JAHCIE01. Next base: position 13,347 of record JAHCIP010000109.1, on the reverse strand, counting down.
TGAGCCACGCGGTGGTGATAATCCAACATCAACTGCCGGCGCGCCCGGTCGGGGTTAGCCCACAGCCGCAGGACGCGCGACAATATCACGGGCGCCACGCGGAGGAGCGGGCGGAAGCGCTCGATGGACGCCGACAGCGGCCGGTCGGGGCGGGGCGTCAGCCGAGGGTCGGCCAGGACCTCGCTCACCGCGTGGCCCATGCGCGGGTCCATCAGCGCCGTGACTGCCTTGACCACCCCCAGGGCGCGAGGACTGCGGAGAGGCGTCGTGACGTCTACGAACAGGCGGCCACCAACGGGCATGGCGATGCCTGGCTGACCGTTCTCCTCGACCAGGCGTTGGCCGGTCAGGCGCCCAACATAGCGAACCAGTTCGAGAAACATGGATAGACCGGCTGGCGTCAGGGGCTCGACCAGCCCTTGCAGATAATTGAAGTTGGCGTAGACGTGCAGTTGGCCGTCAGTGGGACGGGGCGAGGGCTGGGGGTAGAGCGAGGTGATGGGCCGACTTTGGAGGATGTACAACTGACCGTCGGCCAGCGCCCACTCGATGTCCTGCGGCGCGCCGTAGAGGGCTTCAATGCGGGTAGCGGTGGCGGTTAACGCCTGCACCTGGTCCTCGCTCAGAACTGGTAGGCGCCGCTGATCATCAGGCGTCGGGACTTCCTCCGTCCCCTCGGCCGTGCGGACCGTCATCACCGCCTTATCGTGAACCTCCGCTGTCACGATGCGCCCGCTCGCCTTGTCCACCACCCAGTGGTCAGGCGTGACCAGGCCGCCCACGACCGCCTCGCCCAGACCCCACGCGCCGTCAATCACGGCCTGCCCTCGGTGGCCCGTGATGGGGTTGGCGGTGAACAGGATGCCCGCCGCCTCGGCCGGAATGAGCGCCTGGACGACGACCGCCAGGCTGACCCCCTCTGGGCCGATGGCGTTGTGGGCGCGATAGCCCATCGCTCGCGCTGTCCACAGCGACGCCCAGCAGCGGCGCACCGCGTCCAGGACTCGTTCAGCGCCGACGATGTTGAGATAGGTGTCTTGCTGGCCGGCGAACGACGCTCCTGGCAGGTCCTCGGCTGTCGCGCTGGAGCGCACGGCCACCGGCCCGCTGAGGTCGGCGTAGGCATCGTGAATGGCATTCGCGATTTCATCGGGGATCGGCGCGGCCAGGAACAGGACGCGGATGGCCTCGGAGGCGACCTCCAGGGCAGCCGGGTCGGCGACGGGGACGGGGGTCAGGTCCAGAATACGCGGTTGTAGGCCGTTGGCTTCGACAAAGCGGCGATAGGCGGCGGTCGTCACGTGGAAGCCGGGCGGGACAGAAAAGCCAGCCTGGGCCAAACGGCTCAAGCTGGCGCCCTTCCCACCGACGGTTTCCAGTGTCGCGGCGGGACTATTCAGCGGCAAGATATAGACAGGCTGCGGCATAGCAGATTACTCCCCATCGTCGAGTTCAACGACCAGTCGCCCCGGCTCTGAGCGTACGACCTGGACCCGCAGCCCGCGCGTTGCCTCGCTCTCGAGGAGCAGGCGATTCAGTTGCGTCTCAAGTTGGGGTAGGGCCGCGCGCGCAGTTTGGGGCAGCAGGTTCTCGGGCACGGGCACCGGCCCCACCTCGACCCGCTGCAGGCTGAGCGCCAGCTTGCCGTCACGAGCAGCGGTTTGGACGCGCAGGTGGGCCGGGATGTGCAGGTCCAGCGGCCCGAAGACGACATGGAGGCGGCCATTAATTCCCAGCACCGCATTGTCGAGCACGCTGAGTTGGACGTCTGGCTCCAGCGGACCGTCGGTCGGCATAAAGCGGCGTGTCTGGCGGGTGAGGTAGCTCTCGCTGACCGATAGAATCACATCGTTAGCACCGGCTGGCGGGCCAACGGACGCGCCCCCGCCAGGGCCGGGCGTGGGGGTGGAAGAGCCGAGCCGCGAGGAGGGCGAGCCGGGGCTGCCGGTGGTCCACAGGGTCGCAAAGCCTAACCACCATAGTCCAGCCACCGCGAACGCGGCGCCGATAATGAAGCCCAGAAGGCTACCCAGCGTGAACGAAAGACGAGCGTTTCTCATAGTCTGGTTCCGTCCGACTCAGACTTCCACGCGGAGCCGCGCCACGCGCAGCCCATCCATCTCCTCTACGTGTAACATCACACTCCCGGCCCGCACCTCGTCGCCCACCTGCGGAATACGGCCCAGGCAGCCCATGACGAAGCCGCCCACCGTTTCATTATACTCATCCGTCAGGTCGGTGCGAAAGTATTCGTTGAAGTCTTCCAGCAGCATCAGCCCATTCACGAGGGCAACGTGGTCGCCCAGCGGCTGAACATCGACTTCCTCCGGCCGGTCGAACTCGTCCTGCACATCGCCGACAATCCGCTCCACTAAGTCTTCCAGCGTCACTAGGCCCGCCGTGCCGCCATATTCATCTAATAGAATCGCCACGCGCGTCTTGAGCCGCTTCATACGGCCCAACACACGGCTTAGGGGCAGGGTCTCCGGCACCGTCAGTACTTCGCGCATGAGTCCGCGTACTGTCGCTGGCGCTGGCCCCCCATTCTGCCGCACGCGCAGCAGGTCCAGTGCGTGGACGACGCCAACGATGTTGTCGAGGGTACCCTCGTAGACGGGCAGGCGCGTGTGCCCCGTCTGGGTGAACAGCGTCACAAGCTGCGGCAGGTCCATGTTAGCCGGTACCGCCGTCATCTCGGTGCGCGGCGTCATCACCTGGTCGGCCGTCAGGTCGCCAAACTCAAAGACGCTCTGGATCATCGCCTGTTCTTCCTGTTCGATCATGCCCGCCGCGGTGCTGGCCGCCAGCAACATGCGAATCTCCTCTTCGGAATGGACACTCTCATGCTCGCTGGCGGGCTGGAGGCCGACCAGCCGAACGACGCCGCGCCCGATGCTGTTCATCAGGACGATAAACGGACGGAAGACTTTCAGGAAGATGTCAATGGGAAGCGCGACCATCATCGAAGTCGCTTCAGCGCGTTGGAGAGCGATAGTCTTGGGGGCCAGTTCGCCGATGACGATGTGCAGGGTGGTGATGAGGGAGAAGGCGATGGCGACGGCCAGGGTATGCGATGTAATGCCGACTAGATTGGTCGGTAAGAAGGCCAGGGCCGGTTCCAGCAAGTGCGCCAACGCTGGCTCACCAATCCAGCCCAGCGCCAGGCTGGCCATGGTGATACCCAACTGGGTAGCGGCGATATAATCATCCAGGTGGGTCAACGCCTGCTGCACGACCCCGGCCAGGCGGTTGCCCTCCTCGGCCAGTTGGTCAATGCGCGTGCGCCGCACGCTCACCAGGGCGAACTCGGTCGCCACAAAGAAGCCGTTGGCTAACACCAGAAAGACAACGGCGATCAGTTTGATACCAATGCTCAGCAGTGATTCTTCCATGCGCTGATGCCCCCTCCAGGATGCGCTTTCGGACTCGGGTGTCCCTGGAGTTGATGCTTTCGGCTCTGCAAGAGTCATTCCAGCGGCGGGGCGCTGGCTCGCTCGTTTATTATATCAGCGAGTGGAAGCTTCTGGCAATGCAGGAGGGGGTAGAGAGTAGAGGGGGAGGGTGGACGGATTGGGCGCCACGCGATGACGTAAAAACCTCCGCCTCTTCTCGCCAGGGGGATGCCGAGAAGAGGCGGAGACGCTGGGGGATGCGATAAAGTCGAAAAGAAAATGTTGGCGCTCTTAGAGTATCACAAATATGGCCTGATGCAACTGATGCTTCCGTGATGAAGGACTGACGATGGGCTAGAGAAAGGCTGACGAACGCGATCATAGGACACCGAGGAACACAGCCCACCCCAGATGCATGCCTTGTCTATGTTCGTCTGTGTTCGTCTGTGTTTGTCGATGTCCTACCCATGCAGTCAGGTAAGAGTAGAGACCGTTAGGCGTCGAATTCCGTAAGCGGGCGTGGCGAAATGGCAGACGCGCAGCGCTTAGGACGCTGTGTCATATGACGTGAGAGTTCGAATCTCTCCGCCCGCACTGGGCAGGGGCGCATAGATTGCGCCCCTGTTGGTTTTCCACTATAATTTCCAGCCACAGCCGACTGGACCCGCCGCACCTGTCGCTGCCCCTTCACCCCTGAACCATACACCCTCTGTTACGCATGCGGAGGCTCCCCATGCCCGATACCCCCCTCCCGCCCCTGGCCGGCGACGACTACCAACGCGCCCTCGATTATCTGGACGAGGGGCAGGACAAGGCCGCCCTGGCCCTGCTGGACGATGTGATTCGCGCCAACCCTGACTGGGCGCCCGCCTACAACGACCGGGGCGACGCACACTTCGCGCTGGGTGATTTGGCTGGCGCACTGGCCGACTATCAAGCGGCTGTGGCCCACGACGCCACGCTCGGTGCGGCCCACCTCAACATCGGTCTGGTCCACGCGGCCGAGGGCCGTCACCAAGCGGCGCTGGCCGCCTACGCTGACGCCCTGGAACGCACGTCGGACGACCCCGAAGTCTACCTGGCGCGGGGCGAGTCGTATGCCGCCCTCGGCCAGTACGCCAACGCGGTCAACGAGTTCACCCGAGCGCTCGACCTGGACCAAACGCTGCTCGAAGCGTACATCGGCCGGGGTGATGCCTATCTGGCGCGGGGTGAGAGCCGGGCCGCGGCCGAGGACTATGAGAACGCCACCGACCTGGCGCCGGAAGACATGGACCTCGGCGATGTGGCGCTGCGGCTGGCCCGCGCCGAGGTTGAGTCGGGCGACTACCCCCAGGCCATCGAACACCTGGAGTTTATCGAAGAGACCAGCCCCCGTCCGGAGGTCTACGCGCTGCGGGCGCAGGCCAACCTGGGCCTGGACCTGTACGAAGACGCCCTGGCCGACCTGGACCGCGCCCTGGAGCACGACCCGAACAACCCGATCCTCCACCAGGACCGCGCGCGGGCGCAGTACGAGCTAGGAGACGCAGAGGCAGCCGTAGAGAGTTACACCCGCGCCCTGGCGCTTCAACCCGACGATGTCGAGACGCTCACCGCTCGCGCCGTCGCTCGCGCTGAGGCAGGCGACACGGCTGGCAGCCTGGCGGACTTCGACCGCGCCCTGGTCCTCGCGCCCAGCGCCGACATCTACAACGAGAGGGGCGATACCCGCTTCGACCAGGGCGACTACGCTGGCGCAGTGGACGACTACAGCCACGCCATCGAGCTAGAGCCAGACCTGGCGCAATCCTGGCGCAACCGAGGCGACGCCCACTGGGCGGCGGGACAGTTGAGCGAGGCCATTAGCGACTACACCCAGGCCGTGGAACTCGACCCCGACGACTCTGTGACGTACAACAACCGCGCCGATGCCCTGTATGACCAGGGCCGTCCCAATGCCGCCTTGGCCGACTATAACCGCGCCCTGGAGCTTGACCCCCAATCGGTCGACTCGCTCAACGGGCGTGGGCTGGCGTTCCTGGCGACCGGTCTTCTCGACCAGGCGGAGGATGACTTCAGCCAGGCGCTGGTACGCGACCCGGCGCTGGCCGAAGCATTGGTTAATCGTGGGGATGTCCGGCTGGCTCAGGGTCGGCCGAGTGAGGCCCTGGACGATTATGCCGAGGCGCTCGGCCTGGAGCCTGACCTGGCTGACGCCTACCGGGGCCGTGCCGACGCCCACGCCGGGCTGGGCAACACACCAGCCGCCCTACAGGACATGGAGACCTACCTGCGGGTGGGCAACCTGACTCCCGAACAGCGCACCGAGGCCGAGGCGCGCCTCGTCCGCTGGCGGGCCATGGGGGCGTAGGGAGTAGGGAATGTAGGGAGTAGGGAATACGGAGGAGGACCGCGCCCTAAACGACGCGGCGAGGTAGGGGTAGTGCTCTGTGGCTACCCTGGCCGCCAGCGGTGGCGTTCAGGCCACGGGGCACTCGCTCGCTGAATCCACGAATGGGCACGCATGAACACGCATAAAAAGAAGTGGGATTTAGTCCTGTCGCTGGTGTGCTTGATGATGCTCGTGGGCCAGGTGTCGGCGGCTCAACCGGCCCCTGCCGCGTTCCAGGCGGGCGACCTGTGGGTCTACCGTGACAGCCTTGAGCCGGGCTGGGAGGATTGGTCGTGGAGTTCGACGCGCGACTTCGCCGCCACACCCGGCCAGGGCGGCAGTCCGGCGGCCCTACGGGTGACGTTGACCAACTGGGGCGGCCTTTCACTGAGGCATCTAGCCTTCGATGCCTCAGCCTACACCCACCTGGAGTTCTATATTCGGGGTGACAGTCAGGGCGGCCAGAGCCTGCGCGTCTTCCTCCAGGACGCCAACAGCGCCGAGATTGGCTCGGTCGCGCTGGCGAACGCGGCCTATATCCCCGGCGGCGCCGTCAGCACGCAGTGGCAACTCGTGCGCATCCCCCTGGCCGACCTGAACGCCTTTGCCCGGCCCGTCATGCGCGTCAACTGGCAGGGCGATACCCAGGCCAGCCCGCCGACCTTCTGGCTGGACGCGATTCGCCTCGTCGCCGCCCCGCCCGTTCCCCTCACCGCGACCGTCAACCCTGGGCAAGTCCTCGGCGCGATACCCACGACCCTGTTTGGCACCAACGCCGCCTGGTGGAACGGCAACATCCACCAGAACAGCAACGATGTCGGCAAGATCCGCGCCTCAGGCGTGACCGTGCTGCGTTTCCCTGGCGGCTCCTCATCCAACACCTACCACTGGCGGCAGCACGAGCCGCTGCTCGGCGGCGGGCCAGACTGGGAGCTAGGCTTCTCGGAGTTCGTCAGCCTGGCGCGGCAGGTCGGAGCCGAGCCGATGATTACCGTCAACTTCGGGACCGGTACGGCCGCCGAGGCCGCCGACTGGGTACGCTGGGCGAACGTCGAAAAGGGCTATGGCATCAAGTACTGGGAAATTGGCAACGAAATCTACGGCTCGTGGGAAGACTCCTGGACCCACAACGGCCTCCAGTACTGCACGGGCGACGCGACCCACGATGGGTTCAACGCCTTTGTCCAGGCCATGAAGGCCGTAGACCCGACGATCCAGATTGGGGCGGTGGGCGTGGACACACCCAATGCGACCGACCACTCCGACCCGGCCTGGGGGCCGCACGTCCTACAGGCGTGCCAGGGCATGGACTTCTACATCATCCACATCTACGCCTTCGCCCCCGGCAACCGCGACTACGCCGGCTTGCTGGCCTACCCACCCCAAACCTGGCCCGCCCTCAAGAGCCGCCTGGACACCATGTTCCAGGCGGCGGGCAAAGTAGTCCCCGTCGCTGTCACTGAATATAATTCCTACTACACCGAGCCGGAGGCGCTGGCGATCCAGACCGTCAACACCCTTTTCCTGGCCGATACCCTGGGCCAGATTGTGAGCCAGGGCTTCCCCATGGCGAACCACTGGGACATCCTCAACGGCCTCGTCGCCAATGGCGGCGATTACGGCTACCTGCTCGGCGACGCGGGCCACACCCGCCAGCCGAGCTACTACGCCTTTCCAATATGGCGGCGCGCTGGCGACCAACGGATCAGCCTGACCACCAACGCCAACGCGACGACCACGCTCAGCCTGTACGCGACCCGCCACAGCGACACGGGTGATGTGACGCTGCTCGGTATCAATAAGACCGGCAGCGGGCAGCCCGCCGCCCTGACCCTCCAAAACGTCCGCCTGGAAGCCCAGGGGCAGGCGTGGACCGTGCAAGGCGCGAGCCTCGACGCGACCAGCGTGACCTACAACGGCCAGGCCAACCCGCCGGTAGACCTGTCCACCGTGCCGCCTCTGACGGTGACAGGCGTCAGCCCTGAGTTCAGCTACACCTTCCCCCCCTACTCCGTGACAGCGCTCAGCCTGGTGGCCTGCCGTCCCACCGACATTACCTGTGACCGCCGCGTGGATATCGCCGATATCCAGATTTGCGCCGCCGCCTGGCATCTCGCCCCCGGCCAGCCGGGCTACGACGAACGCTGCCGACTGGATGGCGACGCCGACATTGATATAGTTGACATCGCGCAGGTCGCCCGCGACTGGGGCTGGTCAAGGTAGACGTTCCAAGTCCTTTGTCATGCTGAGCGAAGCGAAGCATCTCGCTGTCGCAGGCGAGACCCTTACCCTGAGTACAGGGCACAGGTCACTTCGTTCAGGGTGACAACCAACAATTCTGCTACAAAGTAGCCCGTATTAAGAAGGAAGTCCGCCACGTTATATCCAACAATCGAGCTATCCACTAATCACCATCTACTAACCACTCTGCTTTCCTACTTGCGCACCACGCGCCATGTTACCCACCACCTCTAGAGGAGAACTACATGCGACGTTTGGCTCTGTTTGCGTTATCGCTCCTTGTCGTCGCCCTGGCCCTCCGCGCTGGCGACGCCCAGGGCGCGATGCCCTCTGACTCGTACGACAGTCAGCAGGGCGGCTGCGCTGAGATCCAAAAGGCGGACAACGGCTTCGCCCGCCGTCTCAAAGGGTGCGGCCAGGTGGACCCCAAGGCTGACCCAGAAACGGTCGCCCGCGCGGTCCTGAAGGCCCAGGCCGCCCGGTTGGGCCTCCAGGCCGACGGCAAAGACCTGCGCCTGACCGCCGTTCAACCCACTGATGTCGCCACCCACGTCCGCTTCGAGCAGACCTACAAAGGCGTCCCGATCTTCCTGGGCCAGGTCCTCGTCCAGTACAACCGCCAGGGCGCGGTGGACCTCATCGTCAACCAGACGCTCCCAAACTTGAGCCTGGACGTCACGCCTAAACTCTCGGCTGAGGACGCAGCCAAGGCGGCGGAAGCGGCGGTCAGCGGTTCGCAAGATCCGGGACTGCCCTCCAAGCGCGACCTGGTGATCTATGGCGATGGGGTCAAGCCGACCCTCGCCTGGCATATTATGATCAACACCGTGCGGCCCGCCCACGAGTGGCACTTGGTCGTCTCGGCGGAAGATGCTAAGGTGCTGACCCGCTGGGACGCTATCACCTCGCCCAAGAAAACTGAGACTGACAAGAAAACACTTGCCAGGGCGGCGGTCCCACTCGACAAGCTGGCCGAGGGTTCTACGCTGCGCGCCCTGCGTCGTCCTGGCATCGGTCTGATCGTCCCTATGACCACGGCAACCCCCACCGCTACCCCGGCCCCCGGCTCGGCAGGCTCAGCCCTGGTCTACAACCCGAACCCCATCCAGGAGAATGGCGACCGCACGCTGCGCGACAACAACGACGCCAACTCGACGGCCCTGGCGAATACTCGCGTGCAGCTTCCTGTCCGCCACCTGGCGATGACCACCGCGCCCTTCACACTCAAGGGTACGTATGTGGATGTCACATCGGCGGCGCCATCGGACTGTAACCTGCCCTACCGGCCTGGCCTGGCCCGTGAGGATACGCCCGTCTTCAACTACACGCGCGACGACGACCGCTTCGAGGAAGCCGAGGTTTACACGGCGATTGACAGTGTCCAGACCTGGTTCCAGGCTCTTGGCATCACGGCCGCCAATAACCGCCAGCAGCCCGCCAATGTCCACTGTTTCGCCGATGACAACTCATACTATCGCCCCAGCACCGGGATTCTTCACTACGGCGATGGCGGGGTGGACGACGCTGAAGACGCCGAGATTGTCATCCACGAGTACGGTCACGCCGTCCAGGACAACCAGGTACCCGGCTTCGGGCCTGGCGATACCGAGCAAGGCGCGATGGGCGAGTCGTGGGGCGATATCCTGGCGGGGATGTACTACCACTTTGACGGCAACGCGGCGTATCAGGCCAACTACGGGTACTGTATTGGTGACTGGGATGCCACGGGCTACAATGCCCCTGATCCCAACAACCCGGGCAGCGGCTGCCTGCGTTGGATCAATGGCCGCGACGAGGGTACTGGTAACGATGTCGGGCGCTACTCGGGCACACCCACCCAACGCCACGACGATAGCCGCTACTACTCGGCCGCCCAGACCTGTATCTTCGAAGGCATGGGCGCTAACCTGACTGCCCGCGACAACCTGATCAAGATCATCCTCCAGAGTCAATTCAGCCTCGTGGCGACGACCAGCAATCAGGCGTTCGAGGATGCCGTAGACGCGCTACTCCTGGCCGACCGCAACCTGCTCGGTGGGGCCCACCAACGCCTCATTACCGAGTGTATGGTGGCGCGGGGCATCATCGCCCTGCCCAATGCGGTCGCGCCGACGCTGACCTTCCCGCGCGGCGGCGAAGTCGTGCCGCCAGCCTCGTCGGTCAATATCACCTGGACCACCAATGGCGCGCCGGCCGACACCACGTACGTCGCCGAGTATAACGCGCAGTGCCGGCCGGTGGGCGACTTCTATGATGACGTCGAAAGCGGGACAGGCGGCTGGACCGTTAGCCACGCCAGCGGGACGCAAGACTGGCGCATCGTGAGCACGGACTCCCACAGCCCGACGCATAGCTGGTTCGGGCCAAGCTCCGACAGTGTCACCGAGCTGTCGCTGGTCAGCCAGCCCATCTCAGTAGGCGCTGGGTCAGTGCTTTCCTTCTGGCACCGCTACAACCTGGAGGGCAGTGCGTCCGGTGATACGGGCTACGACGGCGGCGTGGTGGAGGTCAGCGCCGATGCCACGACCTGGACCGACTTGGGCCCGCAGATGACCCAAAACGGCTACAACCGCACCATCTCCAGCACCTTCGGCAATCCGCTGGCCGGCCGCCGCGCCTTCAGTTACGACAGCGGCGGCTGGGTGGAGACGCGCGCGACGCTGACCGGCTATGTCGGGCAGAGCGTGCAATTCCGCTTCCGCCTCGCCACCGACCGCAGCGTGACTCAGCCGGGCTGGTGGGTGGACGACATCCTCGTCGGGACGCCAACGGATACCACGTGGCAGTCCATCGGCCGCTCGGCCCCCGGCGCGACGAGCCTGACCTGGACGACGCCCAGCCAGCAGGGCCTCAACTACTGCGTCCGCGTGCGGGCCGAGGCCGAAGGCTTTGCGCCGTCGGCCTGGTCCCAGGGCCAGCCCTTCGCCGTCTACCAGGGCACACCGCCCACCATGACGCCGACGCGCACGCCCCAGGTTCCGCCGACCATCACGCCGACGCCGACGAATACACCGGTGACGCCGGTCACGCCGACCCGCACCCCCACTCCAACCCCCATCGGCCCGGTGGTCACGCCCACTATTACCGCGACACCGCCGGCCCCGTCGTGCTACTACCTGTCGGTGCTGCGACTCTACGAGGTGCTGCCGACAGGCATGGCGCAGCGGATCGGGAATGTGAATAACGCCTTCTCGGTCAACGCGATTGGGCGGCAGCGCTCGTTCCCTGACATCCTCCTCTACAGATATCTCAACGCCCCCCTGCCGGGGTCAGGCGAGTCGACCTTTGCCGCGCTGAACCTGTTCACGACCACGCCGCCGCTGAACGACGCGGTCGCCTACGTCACGCTTAACGTGCCGTCGGGTTGGAGCTACGTCGGCGCGACGTGTACGGACGTCTCAGGCCGCTCCTGCCGCCAGCCCGCGTCTGGTACATCCAGCCGCAGCACCGAGGTCATCCTGGACTTCTCGTGCAACGCGGTCCTGGAGTACCGTTACTACGTGCAGCGGGCCACGTCGAGCTACATGGTCCCGCCGGGCGTCTCGCTGCTGAGCCTGCCCGAGATGGCGCCGGCGACCGGCGCAGGGACGGAAAGCCTGCCGCCCTTCTCGCAGTCGCGGTAAGACTGCCACCCAGGGCTAAACCCCTGGGCTACTGCAACGAAGCCCAAGGGGCTAACCTTCATAGCCCCTTGGAGGCTTAGCCCTCATAGGCAAATGATGTATCCCCTCTCCTCCTGGGAGAGGGTGAGGGCGAGGGTCTTAGGGTTTGTCCGACGTTACGACATTGACGGTGGCCGCCATAGCGGCAGGGGAGCGCCTCGACAAGTACCTGGCCGAGGCGCTCCCCGACCTGTCGCGCGCCATGCTCCAGAAGCTCATCAAGGATGGCGCTGTCCTGGTCGGCGGTAAGCCAGCCAAACCTAGCTACCGCGTCGAGGGGGGCGACACGGTGATCGTGCGCGTCCCCCCGCCCGCGCCGCTGGAAGCGCCGCCCGCGCCGCACATCCCGCTGGACATCCTCTACCAGGACACCGACCTGCTGGTGCTCAACAAACCGGCCGGCCTGGTCGTCCACCCGGCCCACGGCCACAGCGACGATACCCTGGTCAACGCCCTGCTGGCCCACGTCCCCGACCTGGCTGGCATCGGCGGCGTCCTGCGCCCCGGCATCGTCCACCGCCTGGACAAAGACACGTCGGGCCTGCTGCTGGTCGCCAAACACGACCAGGCCCAGCAGGCCCTTCAAGACCAGTTTCGCTCCCGCGCGGTGGACAAGGTCTATCTCGCCCTCGTCGAGGGCCACCTGACCCCGCCGCGCGGCCGGATTGACGCGCCCATTGGCCGCGACCCCCGCGAGCGCCAGCGTATGGCCATCGTCCCCACGGGCCGCCCGGCTCAGACCGAGTACCGCGTCCTCGAAACGCTGGCCGAGACCACGCTGGTGGAAGCCCACCTGCTGACGGGCCGCACGCACCAGATCCGCGTCCACCTGGCGTCCCTGGGCTACCCCATCGTCGGCGACCGCGTCTACGGCCACCGCAAGCAGCATCTCGCCCTGGGCCGCCAGTTCCTCCACGCCTGGCGGCTCGCCTTCACCCTGCCCAGCACCGGCGAGCGCATCCAGTTCACCGCCCCCCTCCCCGTCGACCTCCGACAGGTATTGGAAGGGTTGGGAAGCCATTGGCAGGAAGGCTCGCCCCTTACTTCGCCTTCAACATGAGTACCTGCCCGCCGGCCGCCGGCAACTGCACGTCGTAGGCCGGCGGCTTGAGGTCGCCCACCGCCTTGCCCGTGAGCGCGTCGGTCGTGGCGTAGGCCGCCGCCGTCAGGCCGGTCTGGCTCAGGTCGAGGGTCAGCTTCGCCGGGTCGGACCCGAAGTTGAGCACTGTCAGCACGGCCTCGCTATCGGTGCGGCGTACAAAGGCAAACACCCGGTCGTTATCCGTCACCTTGATGGGTTCGACCCGCCCTGACTGGAGCGCCTGGCTATTACGGCGCAACTTGATGAGACTCCGGTAGTGTTCCAACAGTGAGTCGGGCTTGCCTTGCTCCTCCTCCACCGACACCCCATCGTTAGCCTTGTTGTTGCGGCTCGCCTCTTTCCACCACGTCGGCATGCCCTGGCCCGCCTCGGCGGCGTACCAGTCCATCGGCTCGCGGCGGGTGATGTCCCACACACCTTCAGGCCCCTTGACGCCCTGCATGCCAATCTCCTCGCCATAGTAGACAATGGGCGTGTCGGGCGCGGTCAGCAGGAAGGTGGCCGCCGTCTTAGCGCGGGCCAGGTCGCCCTTGAAGACGCTCATGGCGCGATTGGTGTCGTGGTTGTTGATGAAGC